>JABDFI010000010.1:0-32633 GCA_013286595.1 Chlamydiota bacterium
AGAGATGTGAGAGATGATAGATGGGTAAGGTCAGCATCTGTGATGCGTTCGCACTCACTTAGATCAAGTGAGGTTAGAGATGTGAGAGATGATAGATGGGCAAGGCCGGCATCTGTGATGTTATTGTCCCTACTTAGATCAAGTGAAGTTAGAGATGTGAGAGATGATAGATGGGCAAGGCCAGTATCTGTGATGTTATTGCCCCCGCTTAGATTAAGTGAGGTTAGAGATGTGAGAGATGATAGATGGGCAAGACCGACATCTGTGATGTTATTGCACCAGCCTAGATTAAGTGAGCTTAGAGATGTGAGAGATGGGAGATAGGCAAGTCCAGCATCTGTGATGTTATTGCCCCCCCTTAGATTAAGTGAGGTTAGAGATGTGAGTTTTGATAGATGGATAAGGCCAACATCTGTGATGTTTTGGCACCAGCCAAGATTAAGTGAAGTTAGAGAGGGAAGTTTTGATAGAAGGGCAAGGTCAGCATCTGTGACGTTATTGCAATTAGACAGATTGATAGATGTAATGCGACTGCCACTTGCTTGGTCAAGAATGGGTTTAAGATCCCTTAAATTAGTTAATCCGGAAAGATCTAGACGGCCGTTGTTGACGAGGGGTAGATTACTCCAATCTTTGCATACTAGAGGCACACAAGTTATTTGTTCTTGAGCTGGAAGGAAGCTTAATATGTTTCCGAAAATGTCTTTAGAGATAGACTTGATGTGAGTCTTTGCGCGTTGAGGAGTAGCTTGAGAAAGATCATGTACAGGCTCTTGTTGCGCTGTAGATGATAGGGTTAAAGGGGTAAGGCTGGACAGTAATGACATTGTTAAACCTCTTAATTTTGATTGATAATAATTAAAATTATATCTGAATTTTCATTTTATGGAAATATTAAATTATTAATTATTAATTTTAATTATAAAAATTAATTGCAGACGTAGAAAGTATGTAGAAAATCAAATAAATTCTTACAACACTTGTTGGGCTTGATTCTTAATCACCTCGATCACAGCTAGTCTAAAACGTGCTGGATCATCAAAACGATGTGATTCTCCCCATTTCTCGCCCCCTTTTGGGTGAGGGGCTAGTTGATAAACTTGGTCGAAAATAGCATTCCTTGTCTCTTCCGGTAACTCATTTAACAAATGATCGATGTGCTGATTCGTGGCATTCGATTGATTGATGAGATCAAGTAAGGGATCAACCGATAGTTCTTTAAAAAGACTTGGACGTGACATGTTCAAAATAGCAAGAGCTTGCGCCAATCTCAGACGATCCAAATCATGATAACGATTCTTTTTACCCCATTCATCACCTCCTTTTGGCTGTGAAGCCAACATGTAAATGTAATAATCCATTCTATCTCTGAATGGGGCGTCTTTAAATTCGATCGGAATTAGCTTTGCTTTAAGTGCTTTTACAGCATCCGAGGAAATCCCTGAATGTAGCTTAAGTGAGGTTAGAGATGTGAGTTTTGATAGATGGACAAGGCCAGCATCTGTGATGTTTTGGCTTCCCGTTAGATTAAGTGAGGTGAGAGATGTGAGAGATGATGAATGGGCAAGGCCAGCATCTGTGATTTTTTTGCACTCGCTTAGATCAAGTGAGGTCAGAGATGTGAGAGATGATAGATGGACAAGGCCAACATCTGTGATATTTTTGCACCCGCTTAGAGAAAGTGAGCTTAAAGATGTGAGAGATGATAGATGGGCAAGGCCAGCATCTGTGATACTTCTGCACCAGCGTAGATTAAGTGAGCTTAAAGATGTGAATTTTGATAAATGGGCAAGGCCAGCATCTGTGATATTTCGGCAAACGCCTAGATCAAGTGAGGTGAGAGATGTGAGTTTTGATAAATGAGCAAGGCCAGTACCTATGATGTTTCTGCACCCGCTTAGATCAAGTGAGCTTAAGAGTGTGAGAGATGATAGACGGGCAAGTCCAGCATCTGTGATATTATGGCACACGCTTAGATCAAGTGAGCTTAAGAGTGTGAGAGATGATAGATGGGCAAGTCCAGCATCTGTGATATTTTGACACCCGCTTAGATCAAGTGAGCTTAAGAGTGTGAGTTTTGATAAAAGTGCAAGGTTAGCATCTGTGATGTTACAGTCGCTTAGATCAAGTGAGATTAGAGATGTGAGAGATAATAGATGGGCAAGGCCAGCATCTGTGATGTTTTTGCACCCGCTCAGATTAAGTGAGGTTAGAGATGTGAGAGATGATAGATGGGCAAGGTCAGCATCTGTGATGTTCTTGCAATTAGTCAGATTGATGGATGTAATGCGAATGCCACTTGCTTGGTCAAGAATGGTTTTAAGATCCCTTAAATTAGTTAATTCGGAAAGATCTAGACGTCCGTTGTTGACGAGGGGTAGATTACTCCAATCTTTGCATACTCGAGGCACACAGGTTATTTGTTCTAGAGCTGGAAGGAAGCTTAATATGTTTCCGAAAACGTCTTTAGAGATAGACTTGATGTGAGTCTTTGCGCGTTGGGGAGTGGCTTGAGAAAGATCATGTACAGGCTCTTGTTGCGCTGTAGATGATAGGGTTAAAGGGGTAAGGCTGGTCAGTAATGACATTGTTAAACCTCTTAATTTTGATTGATAATAATTAAAATTATATCTGAATTTTCATTTTATAGAAATATTAAATTATTAATTATTAAATCTAATTAAAAAAAGTGTGATTGTAGGTGTAGAAAGTGTGTAGAAATCAAATATTTTCTTACAATAGTTGTTTGGCTGCTTTGAAGGAGATCAGATTAGCTTTCATTTAATTTAAGTGTGCAGATTTCAAACAAGTAAATTTTTGAATTGCTTTAGACAGCTTCAATCAATAGACCTCTTTCGAAACCCTGTGGCCAATGCCTGCCTTTGCCGCAGGGTTTCGAAAGAGGTCTATGTGATTTTTCATCATTAGGGCTTAGGTCGTTAGTTTGTAATAACCCAACTTGCCCCCTATCCTCCCTTAGAGCGTAAGCGAGACAGGTAAGATGCAAGATTCGTGAGGAAGCCAAGGTAGTTCACCTTGGCGACGAACGAAGCGCAGCAGATTGCCTGTCGCAGCTCGCGGATAAAGGAGGATAGGGGGCAAGTTGGGTTAATAGCCTCTTATCTCTAAATCTACTCTATCTGAATGCTCAGTTTCGCCTTAAAGGCTTGTTCAACATCCCGGGTAATCTTCGAACCTTATTGCTGAACTGAGCGCAAAAATGGGAGTTTTGATAGATGGTTAAGGCCAGCAGCTGTGATGTTATCGCACTTACTTAGATTAAGTAAGCTTAAGAGTGTGAGTTTTGATAGATGGGCAAGGCCAGCATCTGTAATGCGGCTGCAATAACTGAGATTAAGTGAGTTTAGAGATGTGAGTTTTGATAGATGGGCAAGGCCAGCATCCGTGATGTTATCGCACCCGCTTAGACTAAGTGAGTTTAGAGATGTGAGTTTTGATAGATGGGCAAGGCCAGGATCTGTGATGTAGCACCGGCTTAGATCAAGTGATCTTAAGAGTGTGAGTTTTGATAGATGGGCAAGGCCATCATCTGTGAATTTTCTGCACCCTTCTAGATTAAGTGAGCTTAGAGATGTGAAAGTTACTAGATGGGCAAGGCCAGCATCTGTGATGTTATTGCACCTACTTAGATTAAGTGAGGTTAGAGATGTGAGAGATGATAGATGGGCAAGGCCAGCATTTGTGATCTTAAAGCACCCACTTAGATGTAGTGAATTTAGAGATGTGAGTTTTGATAGATGGGCAAGGCCAGCATCTTTGATGTTTTCGCAATCGCTTAGATTAAGTGAGGTTAGAGATTGGAGTTGTGATAGATGGGCAAGGCCAGCATTTGTGATGTTTTTGTCCCTGCTTAGATTAAGTGAGGTGAGAGATGTGAGTTTTGATAAATGGGCAAGGCCAGCATCTGTGATGTTACCACACTTACTTAGATTAAGTGAGTTTAGGGATGTGAGTTTTGATAGATGTGCAAGGCCCGCATCTGTGACCTTATCGCACCAGCTTAGATTAAATGAGGTTAGAGATGTGAGCTTTGATAGAGGGGCAAGGCTAGCATCTGTGATCAGCCAGCACCAGCTTAGATTAAATGAGGTTAGAGATGTGAGCTTTGATAGAGGGGCAAGGCTAGCATCTGTGATCAGCCAGCACCTGTTTAGATCAAGTGAGCTTAAGAGTGTGAGTTTTGATAGATGCACAAGGCCAGCTTCTGTGATGCAGCTGCAATAACTGAGATTAAGTGAGGTTAGAGATGTGAGTTTTGATAGATGAGCAAGGCCAGCATCTGTGATATTGCAGCTAGATAGATTGATAGAGGTAATGAGAGCGCCATGTTCGCTTGCTTCATTGAGAATGGTTTTAAGATCTTCATCTGATAACTTAGAATGTCCAGAAAGATCTAGACAACCGTCTTTGACAAAAGATAACTTATGTGAAGCTTTGCATACACTGCGAACGGTAGCTATTTCTCGAATAGAAAGGAAACCTGCTATACGTGATAAAACACCTCTTGTATCTCCGAAAACGTCGCTAGATTTAGATATAGCCTCTAGTGCCAGTTTTGTAGTAGAAGAAGTCTTTGGTGGCACAACTTCCACAGACAGTGATGGCACAACCACAGCAGACGATGCAAGCGCAGGTGATGTCGAGGATAAGTGTAAGGGGGCTAAATCTAGAGATGATACTGAGGTCATAATTTTCCTTTATTATTTATAATGTGTGTTTATTTTATTTATTTCTTAGTCAACTCTTTATTTTAAAAAAAAACACTTGTTAAGTTTAATTAAGAAAATGTAATTGTACAATTGCAGTGCATATTAGAAAATAAAAATAATTTATTACAACAGTTGTTCGGCTGCTTTGGAGGAGATCAGATTAGCTTTCATTTAATTTAAGTGTGCAGATTTCAAACAAGTAAATTTTTGAATTGCTTTAGACAGCTTCAATCAATAGACCTCTTTCGAAACCCTGTGGCCAGTGCTTGCCTTTGCCGCAGGGTTTCGAAAGAGGTCTATGTGATTTTTTATCATTAGGGCTTAGGTCGTTAGTTTGCAATAGCCTCTTATCTCTAAATCTACTCTATCTGAATGCTCAGTTTTGCCTTAAAGGCTTGTTTAACATCCCAGGTAATCTTCGAACCGCTGAACTGAGCGCAAAAATGGGAGTTTTGATAGATGGTCAAGGCCAGCAGCTGTGATGTTATCGCACTTACTTAGATTAAGTGAGCTTAAGAGTGTGAGTTTTGATAGATGGTCAAGGCCAGCATCTGTGATGTTATCGCATTTACTTAGATTAAGTGAGGTGAGAGCTGTGAGTTTTGATAGATGGGCAAGGCCAGCATCTGTGATCTCCCAGCACCTGCTTAGATTAAGTGAGCTTAAGAGTGTGAGTTTTGATAGATGAGCAAGGCCAGCATCTGTGATGCATGCGCACTGAATTAGATCAAGTGAGGTTAGAGATGTGAGAGATGATAGATGGGCAAGGCCAGCATCTGTGATGTTTGTGCGCCCGATCAGATTAAGTGAGCTTAAGAGTGTGAGAGGTGATAGATGGGCAAGGCCAGCATTTGTGATGTTTTTGCAATCGCTTAGATTAAGTGATCTTAAGAATGTGAGTTTTGATAGATGGGCAAGGCCAGCATCTTTGATGTTATAGCAATCCGTTAGATTAAGTGAGGTTAGAGATGTGAGTTTTGATAGATGGGCAAGGCCAGCATCTGTGATGTTTTCGCAATTCGTTAGATTAAGTGAGGTTAGAGATGTGAGTTTTGATAAATGGGCAAGGCTAGTGTTTGTGATGTTTTTACAATTCGTTAGATTAAGTGAGGTTAGAGATGTGAGTTTTGATAAATGGGCAAGGCTAGTATTTGTGATGTTTTTGCAATTCTGTAGATTAAGTGAGCTTAAGAGTGTGAGTTTTGATAGATAGACAAGGCCATCATCTATGATTCCGCAGTCACTTAGATTAAGTGAGGTGAGAGATGTGAGCTTTGATAGAGGGGCAAGGCTAGCATCTGTGATAGGACAGTTGCTTAGATCAAGTGAGGTGAGAGATGTGATGGATGATAGATGGGCAAAGCCAAGACCTGTGATGTAACAGCTGCTTAGATCAAGTGAGGTGAGAGATGATAGATGGGCAAAGCCAACACCTGTGATCTTTGGGCAGTATCTTAGATAAAGTGAGGTTAGAGATGTGAGAGATGATAGATGGGCAAGGCCAGCATCTGTGATCTTTAGGCAGTAGCTTAGATAAAGTGAGGTTAGAGATGTGAGAGATGATAGATGGGCAAGGCCAGCATCTGTGATGTTTCTGCACCCTCTTAGATTAAGTGAGGTTAGAGATGTGAGTTTTGATAGATGAGCAAGGCCAGCATCTGTGATCTCGCAGTTAGATAGATTGATAGAGGTAATGAGAGTGCCATGTTCGCTTGCTTCATTGAGAATAGTTTTAAGATCTTTATCTGATAACCTAGAATGTCCAGAAAGATCTAGACAACCGTCTTTGACAAAAGATAACTTATGTGAAGCTTTGCATACACTGCGAACGGTAGCTATTTCCCGAATAGAAAGGAAACCTGCTATACGTGCTAAAACACCTCTTGTATCTCCGAAAACGTTGCTAGATTTAGAGATAGCCTCTAGTGCCAGTTTTGTGGTAGAAGAAGCCTTTGGTGGCACAACTTCCACAGACAGTGATGGCACAACCACAGCAGACGATGCAAGCGCAGGTGATGTGGAGGATAAGTATAAGGGGGCTAAATATAGAGATGATACCGAAGATGATGCTGAGGTCATAATTTTCCTTTATTATTTATGTTTATTTTATTATTTTATTTGTTTTTTAGTCAATCTGTTATTTTTTAAAAAAATACTTGTTAAGTTTAATTAAGAAAGTGTAATTGTGCAATTGCAGTACATATTAGAAAATAAAAATAATTTATTACAACAGTTGTTCGGCTGCTTTGAAGGAGATCAGATTAGCTTTCGTTTGATTCAAATTTGCAGATGTCAAACAAGTAAATTTTTGAATTGCTTTAGACAGCTTCAATCAACAGAATCTCTTTCGAAACCCTATGGCCAGTTGCCTGCCTTTGCCGGAGGGTTTCGAAAGAGGTCTATGTGATTTTTTCATCATTAGGGCTTAAATCGTTAGTTTTGCAATAGATCCTATCTCTAAAAATCTACTTTCTCTGAATGCTTAGTTTCGCAATAAAGGCTCGTTCAACATCCCGGGTAATCTTCGAACCATATAGATCAACTGAACGCAGAAATGTGAGTTTTGATAGATGAGCAAGGCTAGCTTCTGTAATGTTTCGGCACTTCTTTAGCTTAAGTGAGCTTAAGAGTGTGAGTTTTGATAGATGGGCAAGGCCAGCATCTGTGATGTTATCGCACTGGAGTAGATAAAGTGAGGTTAGAGATGTGAGAGAGGATAGATGGGCAAGGCCGGCATCTGTGATGTTTCTGGAGCAGAATAGATGCAGTGAACTTAAAAGTGTGAGTTTTGATAAATGGGCAAGGCCAGCATCTGTGATGTATTCGCATCTTTCTAGATCAAGTGAGCTTAAGAGTGTGAGTTTTGATAGATGGCCAAGGTCAGCATCTGTGATCTGGTACTCGCTTAGATCAAGTGAGGTTAGAGATGTGAGTTGTGATAGATGGTCAAGGCCAGCTTCTGTGATCTTTTGGCAATTGCTTAGATTAAGTGATCTTAAGAGTGGGAGTTGTGATAGAGGGGCAAGGGAAGCTTCTGTGGGTCGGCAGTAGATTAAATCAAGTGATGTTAGAGATGCGAGCTTTGATAGAGGGGCAACGCTAGCATCTGTGATCAGCCAGCACTTGTTTAGATTAAGTGAGCTTAAGAGTGTGAGTTTTGATAGATGCACAAGGCCAGCTTCTGTGATGTTGTTGCAATAACTGAGATTAAGTGAGGTTAGAGATGTGAGTTTTGATAGATGAGCAAGGCCAGTATCTGTGATGCGGCTGCAACTAGATAGATTGATAGAGGTAATGAGAGTGCCATGTTCGCTTGCTTCATTGAGAATGGTTTTAAGATCTTTATCCGATAACTTAGAACGTCCAGAAAGATCTAGACAACCGTTTTTGGCAAAAGATAACTTATGTGAAGCTTTGCATACCCTGCGAACGGTAGCTATTTCTCGAATAAAAAGGAAACCTGCTATACGTGTTAAAACACCTCTTGTATCTCCGAAAACGTTGCTAGATTTAGAGATAGCCTCTATTGCCAGTTTTGTGGTAGAACCAGCCTCTGGTGGCACAACTTCCTCAGACAGTGATGGCACAACCACGGCAGACGATGCAAGCGCAGGTGATGTGGAGGATAAGTGTAAGAGGGCTAAATCTAGAGATGATACCGAAGATGATGCTGAGGTCATAATTTTCCTTTATTATTTATAAAGTATGTTTATTTTATTATTTTATTTGTTTTTTGGTCAATCTGTTATTTTTAAAAAAAATACTTGTTAAGTTTAATTAAGAAAATGTTATCAAAACAGCCTCTCTGGCTCCCCCATGACTGATAGGGATATATGTTTTAACTTCCTTGGGGATAATCAAGCCTGAGCCTAAAAGGAGAAAAGTGGGAGCCTGAGAGGAGAAGGTGGGGCATGGCCATCGCGGTTTCTAAGGATGTGCGTTAGAGATGTGAGATTTACTAGGTGGGCAAGGCCAGCATCTGTGGTGTTTTTGCACCCCTCTAGATTAAGTGAGCTTAAGAGTGTGAGTTTTGATAGATGGGCAAGGCCATCATTTGTGATGTTTTTGCACCTGCATAGATTAAGTGAGGTTAGAGATGTGAGTTTTGATGAATGGACAAGGCCAGCATCTGTGATGTTTTTGCACCCCTCTAGATTAAGTGAGCTTAAGAGTGTGAGTTTTGATAGATGGGCAAGGCCAGCATCTGTAATGTTTTCGCACTCTCTTAGATCAAGTGATCTTAAGAGTGTGAGTTTTGATAGATGGGCAAGACCAGCATCTGTTATCTTGTATCTGCACCCTTCTAGATTAAGTGAGCTTAAGAGTGTGAGAGTTACTAGATGAGCAAGGCCAGCATCTGTGATCGCCCAGCACATGCTTAGATTAAGTGAGCTTAAGCGTGGTGTGAGTTTTGATAGATGCGCAAGGTCAGCATCTGTGATGTGGCACTGGCTTAGATCAAGTGAGCTTAAGCGTGTGAGTTTTGATAGAGGGGCAAAGCCAGCATCTGCGATGCGGCTGCAATAACTGAGATTAAGTGAGTTTAGAGATGTGAGTTTTGATAGATGGGCAAGGCCAGCACCTGTGATGCGGCTGCAATAAGTGAGGTTAAGTGAGTTTAGAGATGTGAGTTTTGATAGATGGGCAAGGCCAGCTTCTGTGATGTTTTCGCAATTGCTTAGATTAAGTGAGCTTAAGAGTGTGAGGTTTGATAGATGGGCAAGGCCAGCATCTGTGATGTTTTTGCACTTGCTTAGATGCAGTGAGGTTAGAGATGTGAGAGATGATAGATGGGCAAGACCAGCATCTGTGATGTTTTTGCGCCCGCTTAGATTCAGTGAGTTTAGAGATGTGAGTTTTGATAGATGAGCAAGGCCAGCATCTGTGATGTTTGCGCATTCGAATAGATTAAGTGAGGTTAGAGATGTGAGTTGTGATAGATGGGCAAGGCCAGCATCTGTGATGTTTTCGCACCGGCTTAGATTAAGTGATCTTAAGAGTGGGAGTTGTGATAGATGGGCAAAGGAAGCTTCTGTGGGTCGGCAGTAGCTTAAATCAAGTGAGGTTAGAGATGTGAGCTTTGATAGAGGGGCAAGGCTAGCATCCAGCCAGCACCTGTTTAGATCAAGTGAGCTTAAGAGTGTGAGTTTTGATAGATGCACAAGGCCAGCTTCTGTGATACTGCTGCAATCACTGAGATTAAGTGAGGTTAGAGATGTGAGTTTTGATAGATGAGCAAGGCCAGTATCTGTGATGCGGCTGCAACTAGATAGATTGATAGAAGTAATGAGAGTGCCATGTTCGCTTGCTTCATTGAGAATGGTTTTAAGATCTTTATCTGATAACCTAGAATGTCCAGAAAGATCTAGACAACCGTCTTTGACAAAAGATAACTTATGTGAAGCTTTGCATACACTGCGAACGGTAGCTATTTCCCGAATAGAAAGGAAACCTGCTATACGTGCTAAAACACCTCTTGTATCTCCGAAAACGTTGCTAGATTTAGAGATAGCCTCTAGTGCCAGTTTTGTGGTAGAAGAAGCCTTTGGTGGCACAACTTCCACAGACAGTGATGGCACAACCACAGCAGACGATGCAAGCGCAGGTGATGTGGAGGATAAGTATAAGGGGGCTAAATATAGAGATGATACCGAAGATGATGCTGAGGTCATAATTTTCCTTTATTAGTTATAATTTATGTTCATTTTATTAGTTTATTTGATTTTTAGTCAATTTCTTATTTTTTAAAAAAATATTGTTAAATTTAATTAAAAAGTGTAATTGTATAAGTCTCTAAATCTACTCTATCTGAATGCTCAATTTCGCCTTAAAGGCTTGTTCAACATCCCAGGTAATCTTCGAACCATATAGCTCAACTGAGCGCAGAAATGTGAGTTTTGATAGATGAGCAAGGCTAGCATCTGTGATGTTTCGGCAATTCGTTAGCTCAAGTGAGCTTAAGAGTGTGAGTTTTGATAGATGGTCAAGGCCAGCATCTGTGATGTTATCGCACTTGCTTAGATAAAGTGAGGTTAGAGATGTGAGAAAGGATAGATGGGCAAGGCCGGCATCTGTAATCTGAAAGCACCAAGTTAAATAAAGTGAGGTTAGAGATGTGAGAGAGGATAGATGGGCAAGGCCAGCATCTGTGATCTTAAAGCACCAACTTAGATCAAGTGAGCTTAAGAGTGTGAGTTTTGATAGATGGACAAGGCCAACATCTGTGATGTTTTCGCAATTGCTTAGATTAAGTGAGCTTAAGAGTGTGAGTTTTGATAGATGGGCAAGGCCAGCATCTGTGATGTTTCTGCAGCAGTTTAGATCCAGTGAGCTTAAAAGTGTGAGTTTTGATAAATGGGCAAGACCAGAATCTGTGATGTTGAAGCAATTCGTTAGATTAAATGAGTTTAAGAATGTGAGTTTTGATAGATGGGGAAGGCCATCATTTGTGATGTTTTGGCACCCGCTTAGATTAAATGAGCTTAAGAGGGTGAGTTGTGATAAATGGGCAAGGCCAGCATCTGTGATGTTTTCGCAATTGCTTAGATTAAGTGAGCTTAAGAGTGTGAGTTTTGATAGATCGACAAGGCCTGCATCTGTAATGTGTCTGCAATAACTGAGATTAAGTGAGGTTAGAGATGTGAGTTGTGATAGATAGGCAAGGCCTGCATCTGTGATCTTAGAGCATCGTTTTAGATTAAGTGAGGTTAGAGATGTGAGTTTTGATAGATGGGCAAGGCCAGCATCTGTGATCTTATCGCAACCAGATAGATTGATAGAGGTAATGAGAGTACCATGTTCGCTTGCTTCATTGAGAATGGTTTTAAGATCTTTATCCGATAACTTAAATTGTCCAGAAAGATCTAGACAACCGTCTTTGACAAAAGATAACTTACGCGAAGCTTTGCATACACTGCGAACGGTAGCTATTTCTGGAATAGAAAGGAAACCTGCTATACGTCCTAAAACACCTCTTGCATCTCCGAAAACGTCTCTAGATTTAGAAATAGCCTCTACTGCCAGTTTTGTGATAGAAGTCTCTGAAGGCACAACTCCCACAGACAGTGATGGCACAGCCACGGCAGACGATGCAAGCGCAGGTGATGTGGAGGATAAGTGTAAGGGGGCTAAATCTAGAGATGATACTGAAGTCATAATTTTCCTTTTATTATTTATAATGTATGTTTATTTTATTGTTTTATTTGTTTTTAGTCAATTTGTTTTTTAAAAAAAATTATTTATTATATTTAATTAAAAAATGTAATTATAGAAGTGTGATGCGTGTTGAGAAATCAAATAATTTTTTTAAAAAAAATAGTTTAATTGCTTTGAGGGAGATTAAATTAATTTTTATTAGATTTCAAAGAAGTCCATTTTTAAATTGCTTTTGACAGCTTCAATCAATTTTGATTTTTCCACATTAATATGTCAAAAACAATCTTTAATCAAAAATTTCTTCCATTGCAAATTTAATTGTTTTTACGATATCATTTCCTTTTACTAGCATAGAGGTTTGTGTATGAAAAGACGGCGAGTTGTCGTCACTGGAATGGGTTTGGTTTCCTGTTTTGGTACGGATATCGATCAGTTTTATCAACAGCTTTTGTCGGGCAAAAGTGGCATTACGCCTATAGATGCCTTCCCTTGCGAGGCGTTGCCCACGCGATTTGCCGGAGCTGTTCGAAATTTTGAGACAGGGGATTATCTAGACAAGAAACAAGCGAGACGCGTCGATCCTTTTATTCGCTATACAGTTGTTGCAGGAAAGAAAGCATTGGAAATGGGCGGATTGAGTGGAGAGGCTTTAAACAATCTCAACAAAGAGCGTTGTGGCGTGCTCATTGGATCTGGAATGGGAGGGATGTCTGTGTTTTTTGAAGGCACAGAAACTTACCTGACAAAGGGCTTTAAGCGAATGACCCCTTTTTTCGTTCCCTACATCATCACCAACATGGGCGGAGCCTTACTGGCAATTGATCTTGGTTTCATGGGCCCAAATTATTCGATCTCTACAGCCTGTGCGACATCTAATTTTTCTATTCATGCAGCTGCTGGGCATATCCGTCGAGGAGAAGCCGATGTGATGCTATGTGGCGGTGCTGAAGCTCCGATCAATCCGATTGGCGTTTCCGGGTTTGTCGCTATTAGAGCTCTTTCTGAAAAAAATGACGCGATGGAGCAAGCTTCGCGCCCTTGGGATAAAAAACGCGATGGATTTGTGATGGGAGAGGGCGCAGGGGTGCTCATGCTAGAAAGCCTTGAGCATGCGCTAGAGCGAGGCGCACCTATTCTTGCTGAGTACATGGGGGGAGCTGTCAACTGTGATGCCCATCATATGACCGATCCACGTGAAGATGGTCTCGGTGTGAGCTCGTGCATGAAAACGGCTTTAAAAGATGCTGGTCTTACAGCCGAGCAGATTAATTATATCAACGCTCATGCCACTTCCACACTAGCTGGTGATTTGTGTGAAATTCGAGCCATCAAGCAAGTGTTTGGTCCTCATTGTTCTGAGTTGAAAATCAACGCCACCAAGTCGATGATTGGACATTGTCTAGGTGCAGCTGGAGGAATTGAAGCGATTGCTGGGATTAAGGCGATGCAAACGGGGATGCTCCATCCGACGATTAATCTTGATGAGCCAGAAGAGGAAGCGAAGGATTTGGATCTCGTACCTCATGTGGCGAAGCGTCATAAGATCACAGCTTTTATGAGTAATTCATTTGGGTTTGGTGGCCATAATTCGACACTCATTTTTGCTCCATACCAGTCATGAAAAAGGTCGAATCATTTGGGATTGTTCCTTTAAGACGAGAAAACAATGAGTGGAAGGTGTTATTGATTCTTCATCGAGAAGGCAACCATTGGGGATTTCCCAAGGGAAAGGCTAACGAAGGCGAGAAACAACTGGAAACAGCTTGTCGTGAACTCAAAGAAGAGACCAATCTCAACATCAAAGAAGTGCTTCGCGATACTCCTTTTGTTGAACACTATCAATTCCGTCGAAAAAGTGAGCAGATCCATAAATCGGCGTTTTATTTTCCTGCCATGGTAGAAGGGGAATTGCTATGTCAACCAGAAGAGATAAGAGATGCTAAATGGTGTAGTTTGAATGAAGCTCTCAATCAGCTTTCATTCAAACAAGCTAAGCACATCTTATGTGAAATCATGCGCTACTTACATATCGATGTACCTGACCAATCATAGAAGGCCATGTTTTCTGGAATTAAAGCACAATTAAAGCAACTGTTTGCAGAGCGTACCATGCCCCAATTAGAAGTGTTTGTTCGCCACTGTTACTACTCGGCTGCCAGTGCGCATAAAGGGCGCTTTCCTGGATTTAGCCGAGAGAAATGCTATCACAACTTGTTGAGCACAATAGATCCCTCTGTGAAAGTGACTTTTTTCCTCGATACGTCGCATGCTCAAGGGGAGCATTTTTTACTTAAACAAAACCGCTATCCTGTCATTAACATCAAGGCAGGTACAGAAGCTCTTTCCTTCCTTACCATGCTCGATTACGTCATGGCCCACTCCTACGATCCAGAAACCATCATCTATTTTCTAGAAGATGATTACCTTCATAAGCCTGAATGGACAAAAATTTTGCGAGAGGGGATTGCATTACCTAGTGTGGATTATGTGACGCTGTTTGATCATAAGGATAAGTATTTCTTGCCCGAATATCAAAACCTGCAATCACAGGTGTTTCATACCACTTCTTGTCACTGGAGAACTACGCCTTCGACAACCAATACTTATGCGATGAAGTTTAAAACTTTAAAGAGAGATGTGGAGATTCATCGTCAATATTCTCTCGATCGAAAGATCACGGCTGATCACCAGAAATTTTGTGCTCTTGCACAACACAACGCTCTGCTGGTTTCATCGATCCCTGGATGGGCAACGCATGTCGAGCCCGAGTTTGCTTCACCCTGCTCTGATTGGGAACAGATTCTAGAGAAATCCTCAATGGAGAAATAGACCTCTTGCGTAATTAACCTAGGCAAAGCATCTGAAAGAATTGACGCATTAGAAAAAGGGACATGATAAACAAGATATGCACGATACGCATGATTGGTTTATTGCCGCAAAGCGGCATGCGGCTCCGCCGCACCTTCTTTTTTTATCATGAGCATCATGTCCATCCTGTTCCCCTTTTAACGGTTCCTACGTTAATTACGCAAGAGGTTCAATAGAGAAATTAAGAGGTTTAATATTTTTTCTCTTCTACATTCGAAGGGAATGTGGCGCGTCCTTCTAAGGAGGAATCTGAATCTTTTCTGGGGAAATGAACCTTACTCTCCGCTTTTTTGGTTTGATCAATAGATGATTTTAATTCTGGGGAAAGTTGAGTTTTATCCTCGGGACGGGATTCACTTGGCTGGGCTGGACCTTCGATCGGTTTGGTCATATAACATCCTCCTATTGTAGATAGTCTCTTACTTCTAACTACCACTTAACCAGTATTAAATTAAAGTAATTATTTACATCTGATGCCGGTAGATTTTCTGCGATTTGAAATCCTTTTGGCTGTTTTTGGCTTGGGTAGAGCATCTGAGCGTCTTACAACTCTCCATGTGCGTTGTTTAGCTCGTAGAGCCTGTCTGGCTTGGACGCGTAATAGTCGGACGATCTGTTCTACACCTTTGACAAAAGGAGGGGAAATCGATAGGGTTGCGGAAACTAAGGGTGGTTTTTTTTTCACTTGGACGCGCAAGAGTTTGGCAATCTCAGTGATAGTATGAATCAAAGATCTGCGTTCTTCAGGTTTTTTATTCATTGTAATGTTTCGTTTAAAAGTATCTGGTCTAATGTGTTTTTAGATTTAAAATTTATTATCTCACTTGTTATATATTTATGTCAAATTTGTTTAAAAATTACAAATTAACATCGGGTTATGGTTTAAATTAATGGAAGAATTTGAGAGAATTTTTTAGAATCCGATTTTATGCTTAAAATTAGGAAAAGGAATGAACGCTCTTTTGAACAGTGTGCTTTGGATTGTCCGACGATTAATATCTCTACGCTATCGACTAGAAATCATTGGTTTAGAAAAGATTGTTGCTCATCGATTTGAGAAATCCGGGGGTATTCTTTTTCTACCTAATCATCCTGCTGAACTCGATCCTATTTTCTTAGAGCTCGTCTTATCCAAGCAATTTCGTCCGAGACCTTTGATTGTCGAGCATTTTTATCATCTCAAAGGTTTTAAATGGTTCATGGATCTTGTCCAAGCGCTGCCTTTACCGACGATGGACACAGCGGCAAGCTCATGGCGCGGCAAAAAAATTCAGAAACAGTTTCAGACTGTCGTAAATCACATCAAAGCAGGTGATAATTTTCTCATCTATCCTTCTGGTCGATTAAAGCAAACGGGATATGAGCTGCTCGGCGGAGCATCTTTTGTCCATGATCTACTGCAACGAGCGCCCGAGGTCAATGTTGTTCTAGTGAGGACAACGGGATTATGGGGGAGTATGTTTTCTCGGGCAATCACTGGAGCTTCTCCCAATTTTGGAAAGACCTTGATGCACGGAATTAGGATTATTTTAAAAAATGGGATTTTCTTTGTTCCTCGCCGGAAGGTGAAGATTGAGTTTGAATTGCCTACTGCCGATTTTCCCTACCGTGGCACACGACTTGAATTGAATAAGTACTTAGAAAAATGGTACAACCGCTATCCCGCTGTGGGGGCAGAACCTTTAACACTTGTTTCCTACGCCGTTTGGAAAGAAGAACTACCTCTACCGGCTAATCTTACCACGGATCTCAAAACGCCAACTGAGCAACGCCCCGTTTCTCCTGCCATACAGAAGGAGATATTTAAGGAGCTCTCTACTCTATCGGGACAACCTCTCGATAAGATTGAACGCTCGATGCACCTGTCTCATGATCTCGGCCTCGATTCTCTCGATATCGCCGGTCTTCACATTTTTATTGATGAACACTATGGCATAAAGAATATCTTGCCTGGAGAAATCCGAACAGTTGAAGAGCTCCTACAAGCAGCGGCTGGCTATCTTCAAGAGCGAGAAGTGGTGGCAACTGTGAGCGCTCGTTCCTGGCCAAAAGATTCAAAGCGCTATACTCCTAAGGTGGCATCTCTTCGTACGATTCAAGAGGCCTTTTTTCTGAGTTGCGAGCGCAGCCCTTCTGCAATTGCATGTACAGATGCTCTCACAGGTCCCTTGACCTACCGAAAATTAAAAATGGTCGTGTTGATCCTCTCTGATCAGATGCGTCGCCTTCCAGGTCAACATATCGGGGTATTACTTCCTGCTACAGTGGGAACCTATCTCGTGATTTTAGCGATACTCTGTGCGCGCAAAATTCCAGTCATGTTGAATTGGACAGCAGGAGTTCGCTCTTTAGATCACTCTACACAACTTGCTCAAGTGGAAGCCGTGATCTCATCAGATCGTTTTCTCGATCGATTGGAAAATGGTGATCTAGGAATCGTCGAAGACAAACTGGTATTGATGGAGGAGTTGAGGAAGAAGATCACATGGAAAAATAAAGGTAAAGGGCTCCTATTAAGTTGGGCAAGTCCGAAGTACTTGTTGCGCAAGCTCTCTTTGAACACCTTGCAATCCACCGATATGGCAGCCATTTTATTCACAAGTGGCACGGAAACACTGCCCAAAGGTGTTCCTCTTACTCATGAAAATCTTCTTGCCGATCAACAAGCGTGTCTCGATGTTGCCAAGCTAAGAGCGGAGGACACTCTTTACGGCGTTCTTCCTCCTTTTCACTCTTTTGGTTTTTCCATTACGGGATTACTTCCTCTGTTGTCAGGTGTCAAGGTGTGTTATGCTCCCGATCCCAATGATAGCCATGGCATGGTTCATGATGTATTCGGATGGAAGGCGACGCTTCTTTTTTCCGCACCTAGCTTTATCAAGGCGCTGTTACGCGTAGCTAAGCCGACTGAATTGGCATCTTTGCGCTTGGTGGCCTCAGGTGCTGAGAAGGCGCCTCAAGAGTTATTTGATTACTTTGAGCAACACTTGCCACAAGCAAAATTGATCGAAGGCTATGGCATCACAGAATGTGGTCCTGTCGTCACGTTGGATCGACCTGAGGAGACACATCGAGGTGTGGGCAAGCCTTTGCCCGGTATCACACTTAAAATCATCAATCCCGATACGCTCGAGTTGGTTCCTCAAGGTCAAGAGGGGGAAGTGTGCATTGCAGGTCCCAATGTTTTCTCGGGGTATTTGGGAGTTACCAAAGATCCTTTCCTCAGGATAGAGGGCAAGCAGTTCTACCGATCGGGTGACAGGGGGTATATGGATCCTGATGGGACATTGATTATCTCGGGGCGCATGAAGCGGTTTGTCAAGATTGGCGGAGAGATGGTGAGCTTAACTGGTCTTGAAGATGAATTATTGAGAATTGCTCACCTGCAGAAATGGCTTAAAGGAGATGAGGAAGGTCCTCCTTTAGCTGTGGGTGTTAAGGAAAACGATACAGACAAACCGACCATCATTCTATTCACTACCTTTCCCATTAGTAAAGAAGACGTGAACAATGCCTTAAAAGAATGTGGTTTTGGACGGATTGTAAAAATTGCCGAAGTGCGAGAAATGGAGCAGATCCCCTTGACGGGCACGGGGAAAACCCATTATCGTGTTCTGGATGAACTTTTAACTAAGTAGAAAAATGCGAGCGACACTCAAAGTATTCAATTCAGAAACTCGACTTAAAGAAGAGGTTGTTCCTAGCGATGGGCGCATTGTGCGTATGTACACGTGTGGCCCTACTGTGTATAACTTTGCGCACATTGGCAATTTTCGAACCTATATCTTTGAGGATCTCTTACGCCGCACCTTGAAATTTTTTGGGTATAAGGTCAACCAAGCGATGAATCTAACCGATGTGGATGATAAGACGATTAAAGGTGCGATTGAAAATAAGGTTTCGCTCGATGAATTCACACGACCTTATAAGCAAGCTTTTTTTGAGGATTTGCAGCAGCTCAACATCGAAAAGGTCGAGCACTACCCCGAAGCCACCGCGTACATTCCTGAGATGATTAAGATCATCGAAGGGCTCTTAAAAAAAGGGGTAGCGTATGTCGGTGCTGATAAAAGTGTTTATTTCTCGATTCATCACTTTCCCACCTACGGACGACTTTCCCATTTGCATTTACCTGAGCTGAAAGAAGGAGCCTCAGGAGTGGCTCTCGATGAGTACGATAAAGAAAATATCTCCGATTTTGTCCTATGGAAATCGTTTGATCCGAACAGAGACGGAAACATCTATTGGGATAGTCCCTTTGGTTTGGGCCGCCCTGGCTGGCATATTGAATGCTCTGCGATGGCGATGAAGTTGTTGGGAGATAGCATTGATATTCACGCAGGTGGCGTGGATAACATGTTCCCCCATCATGAGAATGAAATTGCGCAATCTGAAGCTTTCTCATGCTGCCGCTTTGTGCGCTACTGGATGCATTCGGAACACCTGCTCGTTGATCATAAAAAGATGTCTAAGAGTCTAGGGAATTTCTATACCCTGCGCGATCTTCTCAACCGAGGTTACAAGGGAAAAGAGGTACGCTACTTGCTCATGCAGGCGCACTACCGCACTCAGCTCAATTTTACCTTTGCAGGGTTAGATGCTGCGGTTGCCACCTTGCAACGTTGCAGCGATTTTATCGCTCGGTTGCAAGCGATCCGTCAACAGAAGATGCATAAAGCTCTCGATGTGATCTTGGATCAAGCCTTGCCTAGTCAATTTCCCAAGCAAGACATTCACAATCGCATCTTATTTGATCTCAAGAAAAAAAATGAAACCGCCATCTTGGATTCCACCGTGCTCGCTCCCATTCTCGATCGCAGTTTACCCCAATCCACCGAGAAAAAAGGGATTGTCGATAAAATCCTCGTGGCATTCAAGGATGAAAAGGATCGCGATTTACTCCATGTCATCTTAGATAAAGCTCTCTCCGAGTTTCCTGAAAAGGCGAGCGTGATGCAAAAGATCATGCACCAAGTGAGCGATGAAAAAGATCGGGATATGCTCGATCCAGAATTCATGAAACCGATTTTAAACAGGCATCTCCCGAACCAATTAGCTGAAGTGGATAGCATCCTACATGACCTTAAGGTGAAAAAAAATCATGGACTGGTCTTGCCCATCTTGCACAAAACTATGCAGGAATTCATCGGGCATTTAGCAGATGATCTCAATGTCTCGCCAGCACTGGCTGCGCTCTTTGACATGATGCGCGAGGTCAATACGTTATGTGATCAGGATAAAATTGGGATTTCTGAAGCGGAGGATATTTTAGATTTTCTTCATTCTATCGATGAAGTTCTAGGAGTTCTTCCTCTCAAATCAGAAGATGAAGTGATCCCGCAGCAGTTAATAGAGGCACTGGCCCAACGAGAAAAGGCGCGGGTAGAAAAAAATTGGAAAATGGCAGATGAATGCCGTCAGCTCATACAATCTAGTGGTTATCTCATCGAAGATACTCCTCAAGGAGCACGACTTAAAAAAGTGAGGACAACATGAGTCAGAAGGCAACAACAAAAGACGAATTATTTTTAATTAAACTACACGAAATGGCCATGGCTCAACTGGATCTCCAAAGGGAGATTGATCAGTATGTGATTGGGCGCGCCATTGGTCAAAATGATAAAGGTGTGAATACCATTGTCAATTTACTGGCACAAGCAAATTTTGTGAAAAAATGCGGCGATAACCTAGTTCATATCACCTCAAACGGCGTTCGGCTTGTTGAGCATCTTCTTGTGGAGCGTGTTTCGCCACTTAAAACGAACTAAGATTAAAAATCGAGTCGTGTGGTGAGAGTAATCCCTTGCAGCGTGAGATCGCCACTTTTGGGTTGCACTTGAAGATCTTGCGGTGTGTGAAAGAAGTTGAGCATTTCATTTTGATCAAACCAGATGGTCATGTCATAAGTAAGACCTATCGTGAAAAAAGCCATCTCCCGGTAGAGAGGAATTTTTGCTTTAGCTCCTCCGCGGAGTTCACAATTGGCTTTGATTAGATGGGGCGAGCGGTTGCTTGTGATTTGATCTGAGTTAGAGTTGGCAGTGATGTCTGTTTTCACATCGCATTTTCCGTAGAGTAAACTCATAGAGGAATGGCCGTAGAAGCTGACGCAGCGCGCCATGAAGAAATTGAGATCAGCTCCCACCCGTAAACCACCAGCGTGGTAATCATTGCTACCCGTGATTTCTAAAGAAGAAGTTCCAGTAGGAGGTAAAGCATCACGAAATTTGAGATGGAGATCTTGATTAATCCATGCTCCCCGTCCGCCTAGAAAGGGAGACAACATAAAGGATTTTCCCAATAGATACCCGCGTGCTAATTCAAGATCCATGAGCGTGTACTTGAGATGCCATGTCCCTTCTTCTTTTCCAAAACTTAAAGGGGCATCTGGTAATGTTCCAATCATCGGTTCGATGAACTGCCCGTCATGAGCTGTTGTTTCGAGATGATTGGTGGTGCGGTACTGAGTGACGTAGCCGCGAACTTCCCAACAGTCATGAGGCAATCGGTAGCCAAGACCGACGCGAAAGCCAAAATTCCAGGTGGGGTCAAATTCCTTGATGCGGATATCAGTTAAGGGAAGTACTCCAGGAGTTCCTTTTGCCTTGTAGGCATAGTCCAAGCCTTCCTCATTAGCCATCCAGTACAGAAAATCCCCAATGATG
Source organism: Chlamydiota bacterium (assembly GCA_013286595.1). Taxonomy (GTDB): domain Bacteria; phylum Chlamydiota; class Chlamydiia; order Chlamydiales; family Rhabdochlamydiaceae; genus JABDFI01. The sequence continues at coordinate 21,419 of JABDFI010000010.1, forward strand.
AACACGCGCGTGTATTTAGGTGGAGGAGGTGGACATGTGCATTCACACTCACATTCCTCTTCACCTACAAGATGGTGAGTGATCAGTGTGCTTAAGGAAAGAAAGGTAGCAACATAGTTTCGAAACATTTTATCCATCAACTTTAGAGTCCTTATACAAAGGACTGTAAAATTTTTTGTCAACAGACTAGTTATCTCGACTTTGTACAATTTTGCGATCAACTCGCTGACGCTTGTCGATCGTAAGATTGAACAAGAAAATTTTGTCCCCATTCGTCTTCTTGCCGCTTATACACAAATGAATTCAAAAATTGGGAATTTGGCAAGGAAGCAGCACAAATTTTTGTGTTTGGAGCGAGCGACCATTGCTGAATAGCAAGGCGCGAGTGAAGACCAAAATTTGCTGCCAAGCTGACGTAGCCAAATTCCCAATTTTTGAATTCATTTGTGTACTCAGGTTGCTCGCAATACTTGTATGAGAGGAAGTCATAAAATTGTACAAAGTCGAGGAGGAGGTGGTGGAGGTGAGTTTCTATCCTGAAATTGAAGCTTAAAATAAAGTGAGCTTAAGAGTGTGAGTTTTGATAGATGGGCAAGGCCAGCACGTGTGATAAAGCACTGTCTTAGATCAAGTGAGCTTAAGAGTGTAAGTTTTGATAGATGGGCAAGGCCAGCATCTGTGATAAAGCACTGTCTTAGATCAAGTGAGCTTAAGAGTGTGAGTTTTGATAGATGGGCAAGGCCAGCATCTGTGATCTGGCACTGGCTTAGATCAAGTGAGCTTAAGAGTGTGAGTTTTGATAGATGAGCAAGGCCAGCATCTGTGATGCTTGTGCACTGGATTAGATCAAGTGAGTTTAGAGATGTGAGTTTTGATAGATGAGCAAGGCCAGCATCTGTGATGTTTTCGCTCCCGCTTAGATTAAGTGAGCTTAAGAGTGTGAGTTTTGATAGATGTTCAAGGCCAGCATCTGTGATGTTTGTGCACACGCTGAGATTAAGTGAGGTTAAAGATGTGAGAGATGATAGATGGGCAAGGCCAGCATCTGTGATGCTTGTGCACTGCATTAGACCAAGTGAGTTTAGAGATGTGAGAGATGATAGATGGGCAAGGCCAACATCTGTGATGTTTTCGCACTTTCTTAGATTAAGAGAGCTTAAGAGTGTGAGTTTTGAGAGATGTTCAAGGCCAGCATTTGTGATGTTTGTGCACCTGCTTAGATCAAGTGAGCTTAAGAGTGTGAGAGTTACTAGATGGGCAAGGCCAGCATTTGTGATGTTTTCGCACCAGCTTAGATTAAGTGAGCTTAAGAGTGTGAGAGTTACTAGATGGGCAAGGCCAGCATCTGTGATTTTCTTGCAATTAGCTAGATTGATAGAGGTAATGCAAGTACCACTTGCTTTATCAAGAATGGTTTTAAGATCGCTATCCGATAAGTTGGGTAGTTCGGAAAGATCTAGACAGCCTTCTTTGACGAGAGATAGAGTACTCCAAGCTTTGCATACATGGTGGACGTGAGCTGTTTCTCGAGTAGGAAGGAAGCTTAATATACATTCGAAAACGTCGTTAGGGATAGCCTTTATGCCAGTCGTTGCGGGTTTAGGTGTAGTTTGTGAAGGAGCAGGCACCGACGCAGACTGCGTTGTCGCTTGTAAAGTTAAAGGAACTAAGCCGGATAATGCCATTGTTAAATCTCCTGATTGTAATTATGATTAGTTGTGATTAGTATTATATTTATAATATTAGTTTATTCAAAGGTTAAAATTATTATTTACTTTAAACTCGACTTTGTGCAATCTCATGGATTCCTCGCTGACGCTCGTCAGCCATGAGATTGTAAAAATAAAAATTGATAGAGAGGCTCCTATCATTCAGTTGTTCAAAGGCAAAATGTTATGAAAATGGATTCTCTATCGAGCGAGGCAATTGCAAAAGGCCTCGCTACAGTAAAATCACCCTTTTGAGCCATTTTGCCACCCCATCTTCAAGCCCTACTCGCTTGGAGTATGTGCTCGGGGATAGGTGCAGGGCGGCTTAACTCAGGTTGTATGAATGATAGGAGTCTCTCTATCAATTTTTGTTTATACAATTTCATGGCTGACGGGCGTCAGCGAGAAAGTCATAAAATTGTACAATATCGAGAAAGTAAGTTGCTATGTTGAATTTCAGGTACAAAAAAAAGTGACCTTAGAGATGTGAGTTTTGATAGATGAGCAAGGCCAGCATCTGTGATGTTTTCGCACCTGTATAGATCAAGTGATCTTAAGAGTGTGAGTTTTGATAGATGGGCAAGGCCAGCATCTGTGATGTTTGTGCACTCGCCTAGATTAAGTGAGCTTAAGAGTGTGAGTTTTGATAGATGGGCAAGGCCAGCATCTCTGATGTTTTCGCACTCTCTTAGATTAAGTGATCTTAAGAGTGTAAGTTTTGATAGATGGTCAAGGCCAGCATCTGTGATGTTTTCGCATCTGTATAGATTAAGTGAGCTTAAGAGTGTAAGTTTTGATAGATGGGCAAGGCCAGCATCTGTGATGTTTTCGCATCTGTATAGATTAAGTGAGCTTAAGAGTGTGAGTTTTGATAGATGGGCGAGGCCAGCATCTGTGATGTTTTCGCACCCGCTTAGATCAAGTGAGCTTAAGAGTGTGAATTTTGATAGATGGGCGAGGCCGGTATCTGTGATGTTTTCGCACCCGCTTAGATCAAGTGAGCTTAAGAGTGTGAGTTTTGATAGATGGTCAAGGCCAGCATCTGTGATGTTTCTGCACCAGCTTAGATCAAGTGAGCTTAAGAGTGTGAGAGTTACTAGATGGGCAAGGCCAGCATCTGTGATGTTTTCGCACCTGTATAGATCAAGTGACCTTAAGAGTGTGAGTTTTGATAGATGGGCGAGGCCAGCATCTGTGATGTTTTCGCACCCGCCTAGATCAAGCGAACTTAAGAGTGTGAGTTTTGATATAGTGGCAAGGCCAGCATCTGTGATGTTTTCGCACCCGCTTAGATCAAGTGAGCTTAAGAGTGTGAGTTTTGATAGATGGGCAAGGCCAGCATCTGTGATGTTTTCGCACCCGCTTAGATCAAGTGAGCTTAAGAGTGTGAGTTTTGATAGATGGGCAAGGCCAGCATCTGTAATGTTTTCGCACTCGCTTAGATTAAGTGAGCTTAAGAGTGGGAGAGTTGCTAGATGGGCAAGGCCCGCATCCGTGATTTTCTTGCAATTATATAGATTGATAGAGGTAATGCAAGTGCCACTTGCTTTATCAAGAATTTTTTTAAGATCGGTATCCGATAAATTGGTTAGTTTAGAAAGATCTAGAGAGCCGTCTTTGACGAGAGATAGATTACTCCAAGTTTTGCATACATGGTGGACGCGAGCTGTTTCTCGAGTAGGAAGGAAGCTTAATATACATTCGAAAACGTCGCTAGGGATAGCCTTTATGCCAGTCGTTGCGGGTTTAGGTGTAGTTTGTGAAGGGGTAGGCACAGACGCTGACTGCGCTGTCGCTTGTAAAGTTAAAGGAACTAAGCCGGATAATGCCATCGTTAAATCTCCTAATTGTGATTAGGATTATTATATTTATATTTTTAGTTTATTCAAAGAATAAATTATTATTATTTACTGCTTTAAACTCGACTTTGTACAATCTCATGGTTTCATCGCTGACGCTCGTCAGCCATGAGATTGTACAAATAAAAATTGATAGAGAGAGGCTCCTATCATTGCTTAGAATTGGTATTAGGTTCTAGTTGAAGAGGGGATGGCTTAGAGTTAACGATGTATCCTTGCTTGAGTTCTGCTCTGTAGAAAATAAGCAGACCAATTGATACGATTCCTGTAGAGAGTAAAATCGTCCAAGAAAGGGGTTCTCCTAAGAAAAGCCAGCCACTTATCGAAGCAAAGATGGGACTGAGCAAACCGATGAAAGATAAGAAAGTGGCAGTGAATCGCTTGAGCAATACGCCGTACACATTATAGCAGAGCAAATTGTAAACGAGGGTGATGAGCAACGTCCATTGGAGAAAGGGCGTGACATGATGAGCTGCAATAGGCGTTGGTGCCCAGTTTTCAACTAAGGATGAATGACCAAATGCTAAGAGTCCACCGATCAACATACTCGTGCCATTTGCCATAAGAGGAGAAATGGCTTGATCTTTCACGATGAATCTCAAGAGAACCCATCCGTAAACAGAAGACAATACCGCCCCCATGATAGCCAAGGTAGGCCAAGAGAGGAAGCTAAAAGCATTGAACAACTCTTCAGATCCCGTTTGGTGCATGAGAACGGGAATGAATCCAACGAAACCGATCGCCATTCCTATCCATTTATTGCGGTTCATTTTTTCTTTAAAATGAAGATAAGAAAATAAGGCGGAAAAGAACGGGGATAAGCTGTAGATAAAGCACGTCTTAGCAGCTGATAGGTACTGGAGCCCCCAGAATTCGAGCGCATTCGTGAGATAGATGCTAAAAAAAGCGAGAACAACGAGAGAAATGAGCTGAAGACGGTTGAGTTTAAAAGCTGATCGTTTGAAAGCGGCCATGAAGAGATACAAGATCAGGCCGGCTAACACCATGCGCGATCCCGTTAAGAAAAGGGGTGGGCAATACTGCATCGCGATTTTGCCTACTGAAAAAACACTAGACCATACGGCAAACAGCATCACGACAAAAGTAACAGACATAGCTCTCTCAAGTTAGCTCAGGAACTGTCAACTAATTTTTATGCATAGACAGTATCCTAGAATTGTATCATTTTTTTTGCTATTAAGGCCAGGTAAACCATGAATCTATCCCTAATTCAAATTCGAGTTGAAGAGTGGTTGCAAATTTTTTAGTTTGCATTGGTGGTGTCAGATCATATATTGATGGATACAATTATTCTATTCATGTTGTGAGAGGCAATGGGAAAGCAAGTGAAGCGCGTAGCTGTAACAGGTGGGGCAGGACAAATCGCCTATAGTCTTCTTTTTAGAATTGCTTCAGGTGAAATGCTAGGTCAGGATCAGCCTGTCGCTTTGCATATCTTAGAAGTGCCAGATTCGATGGAGGCTCTCAAAGGTGTGGTCATGGAATTGCAAGACTGCGCGTTTCCTTTGCTCAAAGAGGTGAAGATCGGATCAGATCCCCTTGAGGTGTTTAAAGGGGTTCATTTTGCCTTGCTGATTGGAGCCAAACCACGCGGACCTGGCATGGAGCGAAAAGATTTATTAGGCGCCAATGGCAAAATTTTCATCGAACAAGGTGCTGCTTTAAATGCAGTTGCTGATAAGGATGTTCTCATTTTTGTCGTAGGGAATCCCTGTAACACGAATTGTCTGATTGCCATGCATCACGCTCCGAAGATTCCTCAAGAGAGATTCTTTGCGATGATGAGACTGGATGAGAACCGCGCCAAAGCGATGTTAGCACTTAAAGGTGGCGTTACAGTTGAAGAGGTTAATCGTGTGGTAGTGTGGGGGAATCACTCAGCGACGCAGGTCCCCGATTTCCTCAATGCAAAAATTCAAGGGAAAGCTGCTTTAGATGTGATCAAAGATCGAACATGGTGTGAATCTGAATTCATTCCTTCTGTCCAAAAACGAGGAGCGCAAGTCATTGCTGCTCGAGGAAAATCTTCTGCGGCCTCTGCTGCGCATGCTGTGATTGGCTCTATTCAAGCGCTTTTGCGTCCTACACCAGTTGGAGATTGGTTTTCTATAGGAAGAATATCGACTGGCAATCCCTATGGTGTGGCAGACGATCTGATCTTTTCGTTCCCTTGCATCTCGAAAGGGGACGGAAAAGTGGAAGTTGTCAAAGATGTGCCATGGGATCCCTTTTTAAAAGAAAAGATTCGGTTGAGTGAGAAAGAACTTCTCGAAGAAAGAACGTTGATTGCTGATCTCTTGAGGAATTGATATGTCAGAAGAAGTGTTATTCCAGATTACAAAAGATAAGCTTGAGACGGGGTTGAGAGGATTTCCTGTTGGATACTGCACAACCTCTTATGTCGATCCAGAAAAAGGGTTATTTTATGTGGGCAAACCCGTGGATCAATTGGCCAGTTGGGAACCGATTCAAGTGATCTACTTGCTCTATCACGGTAAAGAAGGAAATCCCCAAGAAGTGGAAAAGTTCAATCAGGCACTGAAGCTTCGAAGCAGTTGCTCCAAAGAAGTAATCCATGCAGTAGAGTCTCTGCCGCGTCAAGGACATCCTATGAAGCTGTACTGCGCCGCTTTACTCATCTTAGGCATGTATGAGGGGACTGGCAATTATCGGGAAGACTGTCTCAATCTCATTGCCAAATTGCCCCATCTGACAGCAGCTGTCATCAATCATCATGCGGGGTGGGGGAAAACAGCTGATCCTCAGCGGAATTTAGAGTACATGGAAAATTTTGCCCATATGCTCCGTGTTCCCAAAGTAGATTATACTCAGTTGACGCGCGCTTTCAAACTCTTCAACATCCTCCATTTTGATCATGGAGGAGGCAATCTATCCGCTTTTGTGGGTAAAGCTGTCGCCTCAGGACTGGAAGATATGTATGGCTCGATCGCTTCTGCGATGTGCGCTCTTGCGGGACCTCGGCATGGCAAAGCCAATCAGGATTGTTTGGAGTTCGTCCGTTTTGTACTGGAAGCAGTAGGGGAAAAGGCGACAGAAGCCGATGTAGAAACTTTCATCCGTAAGAGATTAGCAGAGAATCAACTTGTATTTGGTTTTGGTCATGCAGTATTGCGCGTGGAAGATCCCAGAGCCACTGTTCAGTTCAACTATGTCAAAGAGCACTATCCCAACCATCCTCTTGTCAAAATTGCGCAGCTATTGCGCACGGCAGGCTCGAAGGTGTTAGCAGAAAATCCGAAGATCTCCGACCCTCATGCCAATGTCGATGCCGTTTCCGGCACCCTCTTGACAGCGGCAGGATTTCCTTATCCTCAGTACTTTACTATCTTATTTGGCCTTTCTCGATCGGTGGGGATTGCGATGCAGATCGTCTATGAGCGGGTCGAAGCCAGAGAGGGTAAAGGAACGCCCATTGTTCGCCCCAAGTACCTCTATAAACAACGTTGATGTTTTTTACATCAAGATGCTTTTTTGCGTAAATTCCGAAGCTCCAAGCCAATAGCAAAAAAGACAGGCCGGTATTTTCATATAAGTTTTTTGCTGCGATTTTTCTTGTAAGAATCCTATGTCATAGGGATTTTTCGTTATGATGTAGCCATGTTGAACGGCGGAGACAATAAAAAAGCCCAAGAAAATGATCTTGGGCTGTTTTTTTGCGGATAGAGAGGGATCGGCTCGTAAGCTTTATCACTTTCTCGAAGCCACTGTGAACTTCCTCATGGCTACAGTGCCGACGTCAGCCTTGCTATGCATGAAAATGCCGATGTTCAAACCTCTTGAGGGATTAAAGCCTCCAACACATACATGAAATGCAGGAAGCCCGACCGGCTGATCGGGAAATCTCGATTTTTCCTTACAGACTCCCAAGGTAGGTCGAGGTCCTTTACGTCCGGCTCGTCGTTCCTGTCGGAATAGTATTTCCTCAGCGGGTGATCCACGTTGGAATAGTATTTCTTTAGTGGCTGTGTAGCGCGTGAAAATAATTGTGGCTAGATCAAGAGCGGATGTTTCTGATATATAACCCCTACCTGGTTTAATTTTCGCATTCAGAGCTTTGAGCGCATCTTTTTGTTTTGCATAAGCTGCATCGTCATAGGTTTCGTCCGAGTTATTTGGAAATAGCAGACCTTTTCGCATAACAAGCAAACAAGTAGGTCCAGCTGGAGTATTTTCATGCTCGGAGAGAGCTGGTGAGATCATGCGTGACATTTCGTGAAAGTGCCCTGGGTTTCCTTTTTTTGGAGCTGCGACGATCTTCTCTAGAGCTTTAAGGTTAAAGTCTTCTTTAGTCTTAGTCTTTATATTGGTTATAGATTGGGGACGGAGAACTGGGGGAACGTGAGTATCGTAGATGGATTTAGAGGGCTCGAGAGGATCAGTATCCAACCACCAATCGATTAAATCCTTGGAAAAGGGAAGCTCTGGTCCTACATCCACTCCGTAATACTCTTGCCACTCTTTCGCGCCAAAAGCGTTTTCGTCACCTTTAACATATTCTGCTACGAGTGTGGCAACATCTTCGTTAAGAGGTGTGGATAAAAACACATGTTCGGTGAGTCTGAGCTTAACTCTTTCTGAAAAAGACTGAGAGCCTCCCACATATTCTGCGACGAGTGTGGCTAGATCTTCGTTAAGAGGTGTGCAAGAAGCTACGATCTCACCGATTTGAAATACATCTCTGCCTAAGAAAGGTTGCGGCTTTTTTATAGTGACAGAGGTTGCAACTGGCGTGGGTGTAACAGGATCTAGGGTGAGTGGAGCTAATGACAAGCTTCTAACGCCAGATGATGATAGAGGGGATAAAGACATGAATTATTCCTTTTGTTTTTAGTTAAAAAGTTAAAGCAAAAACACATAAATGTAATTATTGATTATTGTATATATTCTGTCTACTAAATTAAAAATTTTAAATTAAAATATAAACTATAATTATATTTGCTAATTAATTTGTAATTAATATTATCAAGTTAGTAAGAGCACTATCCTAACCACCCTCTTGTCAAAATTGCACAGCTGTTGCGCACGGCAGGCTCGAAGGTGTTAGCGGAAAATCCCAAGATTTCTAAGCATAACTTGTAAGACCGCGGCTATTTTGCTATCTTTTAGAGACAATAAAAAAGCCCAAGAAAATGATCTTGGGCTTTCTTTTTTGCAGGTAGAGGGATCGGCTCGTAAGCTTTATCACTTTCACGAAGCCACTGTGAACTTCCGCATGGCCATAATGCCAATGCTATTGGAGGCGTCGCGGTGGAGACTGTGGACCCTCAAGCCTCCAGAGCTGTCAAAGCCCCCAACACATACACGACATACACGAAATCTATGCTCACCGTCAAGCTGGAAGGGAAATCTAGATCTCTCCCGACAGACTCCATTGATGAAGCGGGGGCCCATATGCTCAGGGGGTAGGTTTTCCACACCCGAGCCATCACTTAGGTGGCGCTCTCCAGTGACTGTGTAGCGCGTGAAAACAATTGTGGCAAGATCAAGAGCAGAAGTTTCTGATACATAACCTACATCTTTTTTAATTTTCCCATTCAGAGCCTGGAGCGCCTTTTTGTGGTAGTGATAAGCTTCTTCGCCATAAGGAAAAGCATCTTCTCTAAATAATACACCTTTTCGCATAACGAGTACACAAGCAGGTCCAGCTGGAGTATTTTCATAATCGATAAGAGCAGGTGAGCGATCGACATAATGCCCTGCATGTCCTTTTGCTGGAGTCGCGACGATCTGCCCAAGAGATTTCAGGCTAAAGGCTTTTTGAGTGTTAGTCTCTATAATGCTTATAGATTGAGGGCGTAGAACTGGAGGAAGGTGAGTATCGTAGATGGATTTAGAGGGCTCTAGAGGATCGGTATCCAACCACCAATCGATTAAATCCTTAGAAAAGGGAAGCTCTGGTCCTACATCCACTCCGTAATACTCTTGCCACTCTTTCGCGCCAAAAGCGTTTTCGTCACCTTTTACATATTCTGCTACGAGTCTGGCAACATCTTCGTTAAGAGGTGTGGATGAAAACAGATGTTCGGTGAGTCTGAGCTTAACTCTTTCTGAAAAAGACTGAGAGCATCCCACATATTCTGCTACGATTTTGGCTAAAGGCTGATCAAAGGATGTGCGAGAATCTCCGAGAGGTGTGCAAGAAGCCACAAGCTCAGCGATTTGAAACACATCTCTGTCTAAGAAAGGTTGCGGCTTTTTTATAGTGACAGAGGTTGCAGCTGGCGCGGGCTCAACAGGTGCCGCAACTGGCGTGGGTGTAACAGGATCTAGGGTGAGTAGAGCTAATGACAAGCTTCTAACGCCAGATGATGATAGAGGGGATAAAGACATAAATTATTCCTTTTGTTTTTAGTTAAAAGTTAAATTAAAAAGCATATGAATATGATTATTAATTATTTTTGATATTATGTCTATTAAAAATAAATTTTTAAAATTTAAGTATATATATAATTATATTTACTAATTAATTTATAATTAATATTATAAAGTTAATTACTGTTAATTATGAAGATGGGTAAGGATTCGCTAAAGAGTCGTTAAAAATGGCTATTTTGCGATTTTTTAGAGAAAAAAAACAGCTCCAAGAAAAATGATCTTGGGCTGTTTTTTTGCAGGTAAAGAAAGTGAAGTCCTTGAGCTTTATCACTTTCGCGAAGCCACTGTAAACTTCCGCATGGCCACAATGCCTACGCCCCCCAAATTGAGATCAATGATCCCGACTCTCAACCTGAAACGCTCCTCAAACCCTCCAACACTCACATGAAATGCCTGCTGATGAGGCGTAGGGAGAGATTTCTCCTTACAGGCTCCAAAAATAAGTTGCCTTCCGTCTTTGTTGGATGATCCTTCCACACATGTGTCATCTGGATGGAATTCTCCAGTGGTTATGTAGCGTGTGAAAACAATTGTGGCAAGATCAAGAGCTGAAGTTTCTGATACATAGCGTATATCGGATTTAATTGTCGCATTCAGATTCTTGAACGCATTTTTCTGTTTTTCATAAGTTGCATCATCATACCTACCTATATAGTTTCTATATAGCACACCTTTTCGCATAACAAGTAAACAAGCAGGTCCAGCTGGAGTATTTTCATGCTGTTGAAGAGCTAATAAGTCATCAGTATCATAACGTACTGCCTTTCCCTTTTTTGGAGCTGCGACGATCTGCCCAAGAGATTTAAGGCTAAAGGCTTCTTTAGTCTTTATATTAGTTATAAATTGGGGACGGAGAACTGGAGGAAGGTGAGTATCGTAGATGGATTTAGAGGGCTCTAGAGGATCGGTATCCAACCACCAATCGATTAAATCCTTAGAAAAGGGAAGCTCTGGTCCTACATCCACTCCGTAATACTCTTGCCACTCTTTCGCGCCAAAAGCGTTTTCGTCACCTTTTACATATTCTGCTACGAGTCTGGCAACATCTTCGTTAAGAGGTGTGGATGAAAACAGATGTTCGGTGAGTCTGAGCTTAACTCTTTCTGAAAAAGACTGAGAGCATCCCACATATTCTGCTACGATTTTGGCTAAAGGCTGATCAAAGGATGTGCGAGAATCTCCGAGAGGTGTGCAAGAAGCCACAAGCTCAGCGATTTGAAACACATCTCT
>JABDFI010000010.1:32733-46389 GCA_013286595.1 Chlamydiota bacterium
GCTACGATTTTGGCTAAAGGCTGATCAAAGGATGTGCGAGAATCTCCGAGAGGTGTGCAAGAAGCCACAAGCTCAGCGATTTGAAACACATCTCTACCTAAGAAAGGTTGCGGCTTTTTTATAGTGACAGAGGTTGCGGCTGGCTCAGGCTCAACAGGTGCCGCAGCTGGCGTGGGTGTAACAGGATCTAGGGTGAGTGGAACCAATGACAAGCTTCTAACGCCAGATGATGATAGAGGGGGTAAAGACATAAATTATTCCTTTTGTTTTTGTTAGAACAAATTAAAATTAAAACACATAAATATAATTATTAATTATTGCAGATATTTTGTCTACCAAATTAAACTTTTAAAATTTAAATATATATATAATTATATTTACTAATTAATTTATAATTAATATTATCAAGTTAATTGCTGTTAATTATGGAAATTGAGTGTTTATTAAATTGGGCGCTTTATCACTTGTGGTTGGGGCTTGTCCGGCTTTTTGTATGGCTTCGTTGCTGATGAGTGATGAAGAGGTGCAAAATGAATCGGTGCAGGAGTCTGCTACCCAAGAAATAGAGGGGCCTTGTTGTGTAAAACCCGTGCAGGAATGCATGGTGATTATTCCGGATTGTTGTCGGGTTAAAATCTTTGATCCACAGGGACTTGAGTGCGATAAACACTTCTGGTTAGAAGGAGATCTTTTATATTGGCAAGCCAATGAAGATGGTCTTAGCTTTGCGATGGAAAGCGATAGCACAACATCTATAAAAAATGGGCAGATCATCCACCCCGATTTCGATTGGGATTGGGGGTTTCGCTTAGGTTTAGGATATAAAATCCCTCATGATAAGTGGGATCTTTTTTTTAACTATACCTACATTCAATCTAAAGCAGATGGTTCAGCCGATGCCACAGCGGTCTTCCCGACGATGGAGTCTTCATTTGGACTTCCCTCTGGGTACTATGCGACAAAGGCGAACTTCAACTGGAAGTCGACTGTCAATGTAGCCGATCTGGAATTGGGAAGAAATTGCTTTGTGAGCAGGTGGTTGAGCATCAGACCTTTTATGGGTGTAAGAGGTGCTTTGATCGATCAAACGACCACTGTCTGGTATCAAGGTGGAACAGCAGTTCCCCTGGGTGATACAGATAAGTGCCATTTAACAAACGACTTTTGGGGTGTAGGACTGCGGATGGGGTTTGATAGCTTATGGGGATTGGGAGCGGGCTGGGGAATTTATGGAAATGGAGCTGCTTCCGTGTTGTCGGGAAAATTTTCAGTGAAACAGATGGAAAAGTGGGTCAACGCCGACGAAAAGAGGGTAAGTCTTACAGCCGATAAGGATAGCATCGTGGTAGCAGCTGAAATGGCGTTGGGGGTGCAGTGGGATTATATGTTTTCAAGAGACCGCTACCACTTCGGGATGAAATTTGGATGGGAGTTCAATGTCTTTTTTGACCAGAATCAAATGGTCCGCGTTACCAATAGCTCTTTTAATCCCAATGACGGAGATCTGGCGTTTCAGGGCGTGACTTTAGGATTTAGGTTCGATTTTTAAATCTTTCTTGGTATAATTCCTGTTTTTATACACAAATGAATTCAAAAGTTGGGAATTTGGCAAGGAAGCGGCGTAAATTTTTGGGTCTGGAGCAAGCGACCATTGCTGAATAGCAAGCGCGAGTGAAGACCAAAAATTTGCTGCCAAGCTGACGCCGCCAAAAACCAACTTATGAGTTCATTTGTGTATATCTCTGGGGGGATAGGATGACCTGGAAAGAATTGGAATTTATCTTTAATCGCGCTTTAGGATTTACGTTTTCACGTCGTAAGATTTGTTTTACGACAGCTGTGCTTGTTTCATGCGGTATGCTGATCGTTCTATGCCGTGCTCTAGCTGCCAAGGCTGGAGATTATGTCACTTTGAGTTTGACGTTCTTGCCGATCTTTTTTTGTTCAGCGGTGCTGCTTGCTTTGGGCATTTTATTGATCCGCATCTACCATCATGAGGTAAAAAAGCTGCCTGTCAGCTACTCTCGCACATTATCTGCTTCGAAAGATCTCTTAATGGAAGTAGCTTATCTTTCTATTCCTCTAGTGTTGGTCTACTTAGGTCTATGGACCTCAATGGGAATTTTCTACTTGTTAAAGGGGATACCTATCATTGGAAATGCCTTAGGCGTGATCTTTTCATTCGGTCCTTTTTTACTACTCTTAGTTTTTTTCTTGGTGTGTTTTGTGAGCATTTTAATCCTGTTTTTCCTCACGCCTACAATCTCACTGAAATCAGAAGTGCGCACTGAGGTGGTGGAAAAAGGATGGAAGAGGTTAAAACACAATCCGTTTTCCAATTTGTTTCTCTTATTTTTAGGATTGGTACCTCTCTTATTTGTTACAGCATTGATGGTCCTCGCTGCATTTTTAACGGGAAGAAATTACTTTGAAGCAGAGAAAGCCATTGAAGTGGGCTTTCAGTGGTTTGTGATGATGATCCCCTTCTGCGCCCTACTTGCTCCTGCGGTGATCTTTTTCTTTAACTTTGCAGTAGAATGTCACGTTCTGATGTTCAAAAAAATGCTGCGGGAAGAAAGTGGCGCTTCATGAAAGTCGCCATCATAGGAGCTGGACTTGCAGGAGTGAGTTTGGCTTGGCACCTGAGAGTAAGTGGGTGTGATGTTACTCTTTTTGATCACAACGGGATAGCTGGAGGAGCATCTGGCATAGCTCCGGGTCTTATGCATCCTTATCCTGGTGAACAAGGACTGCGTAGCTTCTTGGCAACCGAAGGGATGGCAGCTACAAAAGAATTGTTAGCCGTTGCACAGTCTTTTAGCCAAGAACCTTTATGTGCTGATCCAGGTATCCTTCGCTTCATCAATGATGACCAAAGAGAACAATTTTTAGCTCATGAAAAAAAACACCACGATGTGGAATTTCATCGGGACGATCTGGTTTTTATACGTTCTGGAATGACGGTTTTTTCTGAGCGCTACGTGAGGAGTTTATGGAAAGCTGCAGAACAACTGGGTGCGCGCTTAGAAAGAAAAAAAATTGAAGATTTACAACAGCTGCACGATTGCGATCACATCGTGATAGCAGCTGGTTCTGGGATCCACCACTTTCCTGAAGCAAAGGATCTTAAAGTATCCTTCCTGAAAGGGCAGATTCTAACTTGCGCTATCCCTGATAATTGTAATCTTCCAACAGAAGCCATCATTGGTAAAGGTTATATCGCCCATGCTGAAGATCCTAAATATTGCTATGTGGGATCCACTTATGAAAGGGGCGTGACGTGCAGCATGCCCAATCGAGATGTAGCTGTGGCGCAAATCCTTCCTAAAATTGCGCAATTTTATCCAGAGATTCACTCGTTTCCTGTAGTCGATTGTAGAGCGGCTTTTCGAGTGATGCGCACCGGTCATTATTACCCCATGGCAGGACGTTTGAAAGATTCTATTTGGGTTTGTACAGCAATGGGATCGAGAGGATTACTCTACCATGCTTTACTCGCACGGTTGATGACAGAAGCACTTTTGCATGATGATGCCTCAAGAATCCCCTTAGCATTCGATTTAAAAGTGTTAAAGAATTAACATGGTCACATGACGATGAAGAACACATTTTTATTCATGGGAACCGGAGCTTCGATGGGGATTCCTCATATCGGGTGTCCGTGTGAAGTGTGTCATTCGGCCTCAGCTTTCAACAAAAGAACGCGTTCGGCAGGTTTATTCACGATCCAAGGCAAGACGCTTTTGCTGGATGTGGGTCCCGATTTTCGAATGCAAGCTTTACGACATCAGATAACGCATCTCGATGGAGTGTTGATCACACATACGCATTCCGATCATATTGCTGGCATTGATGACCTGAGAGTATTTTACTTTGTCGAACATAAAAAACTTCCCTGCTTACTCTCTCGAGAGACCCTTCAAGATATTCAATTGCGCTATCCTTATTTGTTTCGTCCTATGCCTAGTGACGGGAAGGGAATTGCAGCGCAACTAGAGTTTCAAGTCCTCGAGCATGATCATGGGAATGCTGTCTTTCAAGGGGTCCAGTTTAGCTACTTTAGTTATTTTCAATCAGGGATGAAGGTCACAGGGTTTCGCTATGGCAATTTCGCCTATGTCTCTGACATCCGTGAGTATGATGAGAAGGTGTTTGATCATTTGAAAGGTGTTCATACCCTTGTCTTAAGTGCGTTACGACATCATCCCACTCCTATGCATTTTAGTTTGGACGAGGCGATTGCTTTTTCCAGAAGGGCAAACGCAAAAATGACCTATTTAACGCACATAGCCCATGATTTAGATCACGAGAAGACAACTGCACTTTTGCCTTCCGATATCCGCATGAGCTACGATGGATTAGAAATCGAAATATGAAAGAAGAATTTAAACCTCCCGGTACCATTCAATCGTTAAATCTTAAAGCTCTTAAAACAGCATTATTAGTAGGAACGTATCGCTCAGCAGCTGAAAAAGTGTTCTGTGAAGAATACCTCGATGAGTTAGAGAGTTTATGTGAGACCTATGGTCTTCATGTACTAGACCGCACGTACTGCTCGTTAAAAAAAATTGAAGCAGCCACTTACATTGGTACGGGTAAAATAGAAGAAATCAAGCAACGCTCTCAAGAATTGGGAGTTGATGTGATCATATTTGACGACGAGATCACGCCGCATCAACAACGCAACTTGGAACAACTATTTCAATTTCCCGTCATTGATCGCACGGAACTGATCATCGAAGTGTTTGCTCAGCGCGCTCAAACGCGCGAGGCGAGACTTCAGATTGAATTGGCCAAAATCCGCTATCAATTACCCCGGTTGAAACGCTTATGGACCCACTTATCTCGACAGTCAGGTACTTCGGGTAGTGGAGGTGGTGGGGCGTACCTGAAAGGGGAAGGGGAAAAACAAATTGAGATCGATCGTCGGATTTTACGTCGTCAAGTGGAGCGTCTTAAAGTAGAAATTGAAGGCGTCGCTGAACAGCGCATTGTTCAACGCGGCTTGCGCAAACGCACAGGTGTACCTACTTTTTCTATCGTCGGCTACACCAATGCGGGCAAATCTACTCTTCTCAATGCCCTTACGCGAGCAGGAGTTCTCGTCGAAAATAAACTCTTTGCCACTTTAGACACAACGACGCGGAAGTTTGTCCTACCCAATAAGCAAGAAATTCTATTGATCGACACAGTAGGTTTTATTCGCAAGATTCCGACGATGTTGGTGGCTGCCTTCCGCAGTACCTTAGAAGAGGCTATCCATGCGGATATTCTCTTGCATCTCATCGATGTCAGTCATCCCCGTATGGAAAATCAAGCACAAGAGACGCTTCAGGTTCTCAAAGAATTGGGAGCAGAAGATCGACCGATGATTGTCGTTCTCAATAAAATCGATCAATGTACGAATCCATCGCTATTAGCCAAATTGAGAATTAAATATCCCAAGACGGTCGGCATTTCTGCTTTACAAGGTACAGGACTGGATGATCTTCTCGAATTGATGATGAAAGAGGTGTCTTTATTGCGCAAAGTGGTGACATTGCGCATACCTCAAAGTCATTATAGTTTAGTCAGTGAACTCATGCGAGAAGGGCGTGTGATTCTATGCGAGTATGAAGAGAATGATATCCTCATGAAAGTCGAGATCCCTGCAAAATTAGAACACAAAGTTTTTCAATTTGTCCAAGGGTAGCTATGAGTTTGAAAGCCTTACCACCACAGGAAAGACCGAGAGAGAGACTCTTGCGCGATGGAATGGATGCGCTTTCCATTCCAGAACTTCTTGCCATCATCCTAGGGCATGGGACTCAAGGTAAATCTGTCATTGATCTCTCTACTGAGATTTTAAATCGATTCGGGGGATTGGAGCGTTTACTGGAAGCTTCTGTTGTTGAGTTGATGGAAATCAAAGGGATTGGACAGGCGAAAGCGATTCAACTCCAAGCAGTGTTAGGGATCGCACGTCGTTGTCGTAAGATCGACTCTCTTCAGTGTATGATTGCCTCTTCAGAGGAAGCTTACCACATTGCTAAAGGGGATATTGCTGATTACAAGCAAGAGGTGTTACTCGTCATGCTGCGCGATGTGAGAGGTTGTTTGATTCATAAGGAGCAGGTTGGTGTTGGCACACTGTCTCAAGTTCTAGCTCATCCTCGGGAAATTTTTTACCCTGCTGTCCGCTACAAAGCGCATAGTTTTATTTTGGCTCATAACCACCCCAGTGGTGATCCAACCCCTTCCGATGCGGATATTGAACTGACGCGCTGTCTTATCCGTTCCAGTCAAGTGATGGGAATTTCCTTGGATGATCATCTCATCATCGGCAGAGATAAGTACATTTCCTTACGAGAAAAAGGGTATTTTGGAGTCAAATCAAAATACTGAGTGACTTTTTCGTGTTCCGAATAGGATAATAGACCCCTGGCATAATTAACGTAGGAACCGTTAAAAGGGGAGCGTGATAGCAGGATGGACATGATACGCATGATAAAAAAGAAGGTGCGGCGAAGCCGCATGCCGCTTTGCGGCAATAAACCTATCATGCGTATCGTGCATATCTTGTTTATCATGTCCCTTTTTTCTATGGCGTCAGTTCTTTCAGATGCTTTGCCTACGTTAATTACGCAAGAGGTTCTCTAATTGCACAAAGTCGAGTTAGGAGGGGACAGTGCGTAAAAAAATTTCGGTATTAGGAAGCACGGGATCGATTGGAAAAAACGCTTTAAAAATTGCCTCTCATCTTCAAGAAAAAATTGAAATTGTCGCCATAGCTGCTAAAGAAAATATCGATTTATTGGAGCAGCAAGCTCGAATCCACAATCCCCGTCTGATTGGTGTTCATGATCAGATAAAAGCCTTAGAATTACAAAAAAGATTACCTCACATTCGCGTAGTGGGTGGCATGGAAGGTTTATGTGAGGTAGCAGCTTATGTTGAAGCTGAAACTGTCATCGCTGCCATTGTCGGTGCAGCGGGATTATTGCCCACAGCCACCGCCATTCAAGCCGGTAAAACCATTGCCCTTGCCAATAAGGAAGTACTCGTAGCTGGCGGAGCTTACATCATGCCGCTTGCGAGAAAGCATGGCGTGCAGTTGATTCCTGTCGATAGTGAACACAGCGCTGTCTTCCAGTGCTTAAATGGAGAATCCACTGAATCCATTCGCCGCATCATTTTAACCAGTTCCGGTGGTCCTTTTCGGGAGTGGGATCTGGAGCGATTAAAGCAGGTAACTGTAGAAGATGCCTTGAAGCATCCTAATTTTGCGATGGGATCTAAAATCACGATCGACTCGTCGACTCTCATGAATAAAGGGCTTGAAGTGATCGAAGCGTACTGGTTATTTGGTGTTAAGATCGAGCAAGTGGAAGTGTTGGTGCATCCTCAACAGAAAATTCATAGCATGGTAGAATTTGTAGATGGATCCATCATGGCTCAGCTCTGTGAACCCGACATGATCATCCCCATCCAGTACGCCATGACCTATCCCGAGCGATCGCGAGGGCTGCTTTCTCCTTATGATTTCATCAAAAATTCCAGAATGGATTTCTTGGCGCCCGATGTGAGTAGGTTCCGCTGTTTAAAACTCGCTTACCAAGCTCTTCAAGAAGGGGGAACCTTGCCTTGTTACATGAATGCTGCCAATGAAATTCTTGTGCATCGTTTCATGAACAAAGAAATTAATTGGTTGGGAATTAGTGAGAAATTAGAGCATTTAATGCAGCATTATCAAAATTCTCGAGATGTCTCTTTAGATGCGATCTTGAATGTCGATCATTTAGCGCGCTCAGAAGCATTGACGGTTTGAGGTGGAAAGGCCTCATGTAGTAAGGCCATTGTCCCTGAACAGATCATTTGCACGGCAATTAATGAAATTAACATTCCTCCCAGTTTTTGACAGGCGAGCAATCCTCTTTTCCCAAGAACATGTTTGATGTGGGAAGAGGCTAGCAAAATCAACAGAGTAGGGATCCAAGCGATTAAAATAATTGCTGTCATGAGCCAGTGATTGTTTCCTGCATGCTCGGCATAGACCATGACTGTTGAAATAGACCCTGGACCTGCGACGAGTGGAATCGCTAAGGGAACAATCATCGGCTCACTGCGCTCTGTCTCACTTTTATCCGCATGAGGAAAAATCATGCCAAGAGCGATGATGAACAACAACGTTCCTCCAGCAATGCCGATAGTAGTTTGAGAAATGCCGATCATCGTTAAGATCTCATTTCCGAAGAAATTAAATAGTAACAAGATAAAAAGAGCGATGAGCAATTCCCGGAAGATAATGCGACGCTGTTTCTTGACATCAAATTTCGAGAGAAGACCGACAAAAACGGGGACATTGCCCAGAGAGTTGAACACGAAAAAAAGAGAAAGGGCAAGTGCAAATACGGACATGACACCTCAGGAGTTCAATCTCACCCATTGTAAAAAAAATTCCCATTTTCCCCAAGGAGATTTGCAGTTTAGGACTTATCTTTGTATAATCGATGTCTGATGTCAAAAAGGTTATCTAACTTGAAAGAGCAACAAAAATTTAAAATTGTCAGTTTAGGGTGTCGAACCAATCAGTACGAATCACAAGCTTATACCGATCAGCTGCTGGCCAAAGGGTATCGAGAAGCAAAAGAGGGAGAAGAAGCTGATTTATGCATTGTCAATACGTGTACCGTCACCGAATCCGCTGATAGTTCTAGTCGTCATGAGATCCGCGCTTTGGCACGACAGTACCCCAACGCACAGATTGTTGTGACAGGATGTTTTGCTGAAAGGGCTCCAGATGAGGTAAAGCAATTACCTCAAGTTTCTCTCATTGTTCCCAATCAAGATAAAGAACGGCTGCTTTCTCTAGCCTTACCTGAGGAAGAGTGGCCTGAATTTTCCATCCGTCATTTTGAAGCGCATACGCGCGCCTTTGTCAAAGTGCAAGATGGATGTAACTCGTTTTGTACTTATTGCATCATTCCCTATGTTCGCGGAAGGTCTCGTTCGCGTTCGATTGCTTCTATTGTTGAAGAAGCTCTAGGGCTAATCGCCAATGGATACCAAGAGATCGTGCTGACAGGAATTAACATCGGAGATTTTGATGGAGCGCCAGAGGAAGGGGAAAAACCGTCTCGTCTCGTTGATCTGGTGAGAGCGATTGATGTATTACCTGGTTTAAAGAGATTACGCATTTCATCGATCGATCCCGACGAAGTAGATGACGAGTTATTACAAGCGGTACTTCACGGGAAAACGACGTGTCATTCCATGCACATTGTTCTGCAATCGGGATCGAATGTCGTCTTAAAAAAAATGAACCGCAAGTACACCCGCGAAATTTTCATCGAGGCTATTGATCGGATACGCAAAGAAAGTCATGATTTCACCTTCACAACCGATATCATCGTAGGATTTCCTGGAGAAACGGATCGCGATTTTCAAGATACTTTAGATCTCATGGAATATGTTCATTTTGCTAAGGTGCACATGTTTCCCTATAGTCCGCGCGCACGGACTCGAGCAGCACTTTATCCCAATCGCGTTGAACCTGTTGTGATGCAAGCTCGTAAACAACAGGTGTTGAGACATGCAGAACGGCAGGCTTTTGAGTTGCGCCAGCGCTTCATTGGTCGTCGCATGGCGGTACTATTTGAAAATTCAACCAATGATCAAGGTCAAATTTCCGGACACACGGCGAATTTTCTTCCCGTTTTTGTCGATCGAACCGATGAACGCGCCCACGCTATACGCGACGTCGAAATCCTTTCCAATCACCCTCATGGACTATATGGGAGAGTTATCACCGTATGAACATACAGATAGCAGAACGCCTGCATCCTTTTTCCCACCTTCCAGGAACTACCTGTTTGCTTCCCAAAACTCATCTACCGATCAAGGTTTTTCCCACGCGGATTCAGATTTCCTCTCAACTCTTTCTCACAGTAGATCTGCGCGGCCCCATCAAAGGATTCACAGTTGAACTCGATTTAGAAAAACTTCTCATACGAGTATTTGGAAAAGCTGATACAGGATACTTTTGCTACGTGTTGAAAGGGCAATCTGATGGTATTTTGTTCACTCTAGAAAAACTGACGCAAACTTCTTTGACTTGTCGCTTGTCTAATCAAGACTATACGCTGCATAAACAGGAATCTCTATTAATTCCCTTTTCACAGCATCTTAGCTCTCAAGAGTGTCGAGAACAGCTTTCATTGGGATCTCACAAGAAGCAAGATTGGGAATTGCTCAAACGACGACGGAACATGATGGAAATTTTCCCGTTGTGGATGCGTATAGGTCAACTCATTTCATCCACACATTCTAACGAAAGACATGGTGTCTATGAACTGCTGGAAGAGTGTAGAGGAAGTATCCACGAGCATGTGAAGTTGGAAATTCTACCCGCTTTTGAGCGCTTATTCTTAGCAGGCTTTGATGGGATCTTTGTTCCACGTCTTTATGATACCGAATTCCAAGGACTTGTTCCCTTTGAGGAACCGCGTCCCACCACTCCTCCTCCGTTTGCTTTACTTACCGAAAGCGCAGCATTGATTCGCTCCATGTTTTTTAAAGAAGAGGGAAATACCCTGTTCTTTTTACCCTGTCTGCCTCCCGATTTTCATGTGGGGAAAATGACACACATTCAAACCTCAGCTGGAGATGATATCGATTTTGAGTGGTCGAAAAAACAAGTGCGCCGAGTGATCCTCACCGTTCATTCCGAACGGAAACTTCAATTTCGTTTCCAAAAACACCTTGCTAGATGTCGTGTGAGAAAATCACTCAAAGACAGAGGCAAATCATACACCTTGCTGGAAGGACAATTGAAGCTCGACCTTCCACATCCTTGCAAGCTCATCCTAGATCGATTTGAAAAGTGAGCTTCTCCATTCCTTTGCAGGAGTTCTCATTATCACAAACACAAAATGAGGAATGAACTTCCTAAAATTTACAGCCAGGACTTATTGAACAACCTCTTTCGCCATCCCTATACTAAAATTGATTTTGTAATACAAGAGCTGCAAGTGCACCGCAACACCGCCACGAAATACCTTGAGGAATTAGTGCGGATTGGGTTGCTAACCAAGATAAAAATTGTGAAAGACAATTTTTATCTTAACACAGCTCTCTACAACCTGTTAAAGAATGCAAGCCGCTCTTCGGATTGAGATGAACCTGAGTGAATCTTCCAATAATTAGATCCAATGGGCTACCCTCTCATGCACAAGAAATCGCGATTTTCTGTGCATGAGGTAAAGGATATGCACACGATTACGCCTTTTTCTGTGCATGACATGGTGTGCGTAGTGTGAAAGGTGAATTTTAATTTCAAGACATTGATAATCAAATGCTTAGCATGTGCACATGGGGGAGGATATCTGATATTGTTGAATTAAAAAAGAAACTTTCAAGGACTTAGGATGCTCCAGAGCAACCTGAGTGAAGCTAAAACGTTCTCTCAATTAAGATGAGGTCGGGAGCGTAAGTACACGTCCCCATTTGATTTGTGGACAATAGAAGCATCTAAACGATGCGATTGAATCCAGTCTATGGCTTCAGTTTGAGACAGAATAATATCCTTGCCAATTAGATAGGAAGGGGTTGTCCTACTTTCGATTTTACCAATGATCTTGGCTCTTAGTTTTGCCTCTCTAAACGACAGCTGTTTTTTCTACATTTCGTTGCACTTCACGGTTGAATGTGCGAACTGAAATAGCTTCATCTAAAACGGGGACCCAAAATGGTCGCGGACTTCGGACTCTTCCTAGACCGTCGTGTCTATAGGTCCCTACTTCATCTTCACTCTTTGACTGTCTGGATTTTGGCTCGTAGCTTTGCCTCGCTAAATGACCAACTATTTCTTCGATTTCGTTGCGTTTCTCTTTTGGCTGGGTGAGGGCAATAAGTTTTCGCTTTCTAGATTCTTCCGGTACATCCAAATCATAATCCGGCGGCTTCGGGGGTAGATGAAAATCATAATGTGGCGAAGAGTAGATCTCGCTACTTGAAGTATGTGATTGCTGTCCTATAGTATCCATGTTTTTTCTAAAAACTCTTCCGACTTTCAAGATAGTTCCTTTCTGACAAGTTTTCAGCCTAATGGTATCGCCTTCAGAGATTTTTTCTATAATGCAGATATCGGCAAGCAAGGGCAACACGGCATTTCGAATACGTCTATGAAGGCCTCTGGCGCCCATTCCGGGGTCATGTTTAACTCTTGCAAAGTATTGGATTGCACCAATAGTCCAACGCAAAACGATTTTTTTTCTCCGAAAAATATCTTTAGCAAGAGACCCAAAGAATAAGTTAGTAATTTTACATATTGTTTCTTGAGAGATTGGCTGAAATACAATAGTCTTCTGAATCCGATTATAGAATTCTGGGGTAAATTTCTTGATAAATAGTGGCTTTAATATTTTGATGAGTGGTGTTTTTGAGGAGGAAGTAATCTGCTGCTGGATAATGGAAGAGCCTAGATTCGTCGTCATTATAAAGAGATTGGATTTAGCAAAAACGTGATTGCCCGTTCTATCTGTTAAACGGCCTTCGCCAAAAAGTTGCAAGAATGTGGGAAAAATGTGGGGGTGCGCTTTTTCGATCTCATCAAACAGCACTACTGCCACAGGATATTCCTGTAAATCTTTTACTAAACGCCCTTGCATTTCACATGTCGTATACCCAGGAGGCGCCCCTAATAAACTAGAGACTGTTTGTCGTTCGCTAAATTCTGACATGTCATAGCGTAAAAAAGGAAGAGCCAATTCTTCCGCAATCATCTTTGCTAATTCTGTCTTTCCTACTCCTGTAGGACCTGCAAATAGGAGTACCCCATAGGGGACATTTTCATCAAAAAAACCGGTTACAAGACACTTGAGCAGGCTATAAACTTCATGTACTGCTTCTTCTTGACCGATAAGTCTTTCATTAAAGCGCATTTCCAGATCACGAAGTCTCTCAGCATTACGCTGCAGATTATGAGGCTGGGAAGTTTTATCTACCGAAAAAGGATGTGAGACCATTGATGGTCTGAGAGAAGAAATAGGTGAACACATAAACGAAAATTCTACATAGAGGCCAAGGTATTTTTCAAGGGATTTCAGACAAGCTGTTGTTTTAGAAAGGCTTAAGTTTACAAAAACATCTATTCTTGCCGAAAGCGCAGCGTTGATTCGCTCCATGTTTTTTAAAGAAGAGGGAAATACCCTGTTCTTTTTACCCTGTGTACCTCCCGATTTTCATGTGGGGAAAATGACACACATTCAAACCTCAGCTGGAGATGAGATCGATTTTGAGTGGTCGAAAAAACAAGTGCGCCGCGTGATCCTCACCGTTCATTCCGAACGGAAACTTCAATTTCGTTTCCAAAAACACCTCGCTAGATGTCGTGTGAGAAAATCACTCAAAGACAGAGGCAAATCATGCACCTTGCTGGAAGAACAATTGAAGCTCGACCTTCCACATCCTTGCAAGCTCATCCTAGATCGATTTGAAAAGTGAGCTTCTCCATTCCTTTGCAGGAGTTCTCATTATCACAAACACAAAATGAGGAATGAACTTCCTAAAATTTACAGCCAGGACTTATTGAACAACCTCTTTCGCCATCCCTATACTAAAATTGATTTTGTAATACAAGAGCTGCAAGTGCACCGCAACACCGCCACGAAATACCTT
>JABDFI010000010.1:46489-49608 GCA_013286595.1 Chlamydiota bacterium
ACTTATTGAACAACCTCTTTCGCCATCCCTATACTAAAATTGATTTTGTAATACAAGAGCTGCAAGTGCACCGCAACACCGCCACGAAATACCTTTATCGAAAATAGCTACTGTGAACTATTGTCATTTATCGCGCTTTTTTGCATGCCAGTGGTCCACAAATGGTCCACGGAAATTGTCGCCACGCTGTCGCGACTTTTTGAATCTTTCTGAAATTCCGAATGGTTCAATTGATTCTAAGTCGTTAAAAATAAGATCTGTAACAAATTTTTGAGAGACATTTTTCTTTCTGGCTCAACTGTTCAATATTTCTATCTGTTCAATATATATTGAACAGTATATTCTAGTGAACAGTAGGAGATCACAATGAAAGGCCGATTTCTAGTAAGTTCCAACGAAGATCCTGTAGAAGGCAATATCTATGCAGACAAGTCTTCCCTTGTCCTTGATTGGCTGCTTCGAGAAGGGCTTTCCAAAGAAAGCTTTTCGTTGAGGGAAGTTGCTAAAGAAGCAGGGGTAAGTCTTGGTTTAGTTCAGCGTGTTTTCAATATTCTGGTACTGAAAGGAATTCTACAAGTTGAAGGAGTAAGAACCTCCAAGAGGTTTTCCTTTAACAAACCAAAAGAGCTTCTAGAGAGCTGGTTAGAGCACTATAGCATCGTGAAAAAATGCAAAATCAGAACGTATCGTTCCGCTCTTTCTGGAAAGTCAGAATGGTTCAAGGCTTTAAAAAAATCTGGACTCGAGCAAAACGTGATCTTGGCTCTTCATTCAGCAGCCGAAGCGCACGGCTATAAGAATAACAACCTGGAAGGATTAGAATTGTATATCCTTGATCCTTCGATTAGAGCGAAATTGGAAAGTGCTCTGCAATTAGAACCACAAGAAAGAGGATATGAAATTTTGTTGATCGAGCCTTACTATAAGATGCTGATCAAGCAAAATAAGAAGGACGGCAAAGAAATTGGCATTTGCCCGCTTCTCCTTACCTTTTTAGATCTTTATCATTTTCCCCTGCGAGGACAAGAACAAGCAGAATTTATAGCTCAGCGAGCGCCTGAACTGAAACACATCTACAAAAGCCCTAAGAACAAATGAAACAGACTCAAGAAGATAAGATCATTTCAGAATTTTTAAAGTCACTGGGACCATGGCGAGAGTTCGTTGTTATCGGAGGCGGTTTTGCTCTTTTCATTTACAAGCTTTACCTCGCTGATCCTGAGCTCGAGAATCTCCCTGTTGGAACGCGTGATATTGATTCGTTGATTCCCAGAAAGGTTCCTGAGATCTCTAAAAAGAACATCGCCAAATATCTCTCAATGAAGCAGGCTTTACTCATGTCTTCAAAGATGTCGATATTCCTGCGACCGAAAGTTTTGTGAAAGAGATCGATGGCGTAGAAGTAGAGATCGAGTTTTTAACGGACTCGGCAACCCGAGATGATAAGAATAAAAATGTCATGATTGCAGGCATTGTTGCTCAGCCATTGAGCTACTTGACGCTGAGCCTGCAAACGACAATGGAGTTTCAGACTTACTCACGTGAAGTGGGAAAGGTGGTCTCACCTGGAGCATGGATCTTCCACAAAGGACTTACTTTTACCAGACGATGGGATCTGGTATGTAGCCACGCAGTTGGGAGATTTTTCCGAGCAAGCGCTTATTGAGTTTGCTTTCCTCTCTCAGCAGCATCCAAAATGGTTGCAGACATTTCAAAAGCAATTATCCAACTGGATAAATCAAGCTTCTCCCGCTGAATGGTCTAAGTTAGAGGCTCAAGATCCAGCGGGTAAATTGAAGAAGCTTGGTTTTGAACGATCTTTGAAGATGCTTGTTACGAGCGGTGGAAAAAAGCATTAGAATTTAGAGGCTTATCCCTTTCTGTTACCCTATTCAACTAATTCAATTGGGAGCTGATGCCAATGTTTCGCATTCTTATTCTTGCTTTAATGGCTGCTTTTTCTTCTGTTTTCGCAGTGCAAAAAGTGGTTCTTTTTAATGACACTTCTGCCTGGTATCACTGGGGATGCACAGGTACGAGCACAGCGTTAAAGGCGCATATTCATAAATTAGGTTTTGAGATAGAAACAGTTCCGATTACTGTTACCTACAGTTTACAGGCAATTCCTCCTTTTGAAGAATTTGATAGCCCAGAAAGATTCTATTGCTTCCAGAGCCTTAATAAAGAGGTGCTGGAGCAGATTCAAAGTAGCGATGCTGTCGTAATTACAGGAGAGGGCACTATTCATGGCTTGCGCGCTGGCCCTAGAGCTCTTTTGTATTTGGCTCATATTTCTAAGAAATTTTTTGGTAAACATGTAGAGATTATCAATCACTCCGCTTATCCCAAAGATGATCCTGGTTTGTCTGCTGATCTCTTAAAAAATTTCCAGGTAGAAAAAGAGAAAACTGAAGAAGAACTCCTTCGAGCTCAGATGATTTATAAAACTGTTTACGATGAACTCGATTTTGTTGCGATTCGGGAGTCTCTTAGCCGAGAAGTCATGAGTCAGATTGGCATTTCATCCACTTTAAGTTTTGACTGCCTCCCTCTCTATATTCGGGATTACTATCGCAATCCGAAACAAGTGGAGAAGAAAACAATTGTAGTTGCAGGTTCAGTGGCTTTTACAGAATTGGGAGCTGAACAGCTATGCCGCTATCTAGATCAACTTGATCAAATGGGGTATAAAATCAAAATATTGACTGGAGCTGCGGCCTTTCCTTCCCGTGATGATGAAGCGTTTGTCCAGTTTTTGAAAACGCATTCTAAAGCGCCCTGGCAGTTGGTCGTTGCTTCCTCGATGGAGGAGTGGCTTGATGTCATCAACCATGCGGCTTTTCTCGTTTCTGGAAGATTTCACCATTCCATCGCAGCTTTTTGTCTAAATACACCTTTCATCGCTTTGAACAGCAATACTCATAAAGTACACGCAATCTGTTCAGTGCTGGGGCAAAAGCCTCCTTTGCTTTTTTCTGATCCTTATCTTCTCGATCATCTTCTTGCCAGGACAGAGGAAATTCTTTCAGCACAACCTGTAAACAATCATGCAAAAATTAGAGAAATCTGCTTGCTTGCTGAGAGAAACTTTGAAGGACTTAGGATGCTCCAGAGCAACC
>JABDFI010000011.1:0-9869 GCA_013286595.1 Chlamydiota bacterium
AGCTTAGATTAAGTGAGCTTAAGAGTGTGAGTTTTGATAAATGGGCAAGGCCAGCATCTGTGATCTTATAGCACCAGCTTAGATTAAGTGAGCTTAAGAGTGTGAGAGTTTCTAGATGGGCAAGGTCAGCATCTGTGATGTTATCGCACCAGCTTAGATCAAGTGAACTTAAGAGTATGAGTTTTGATAAATGGGCAAGGCCAGCGGCTGTGATCTTATCGCACCTTTTTAGATTAAGGGAACTTAAGAGTGTGAGCGTTGCTAGATGGGCAAGGCCAGCATCTGTGATGTTATCGCGCCCACTTAGATCAAGTGAGCTTAAGAGTGTGAGTTTTGATAGATGAGCAAGGCCAGCATCTGTGGTGTTTTTGCACCCTCTTAGATCAAGTGAGCTTAAGCGTGTGAGAGTTACTAGATGGGCAAGGCCAGCATCTGTGATTTTAGAGCATCTTAGATTAAGTGAGCTTAAGAGTGTGAGTTTTGATAGATGGGCAAGACCAGCATCTGTGATGTCTCTGCACCCGCTTAGATTAAGTGAGCTTAAGAGTGTGAGAGTTACTAGATGGGCAAGGCCAGCATCTGTGATTTTAGAGCACCATCTTAGATTAAGTGATCCTAGAGATGTGAGAGTTACTAGATGGGCAAGGCCAGCATCTGTAATGTTCTTGCAGTTAGATAGATTGATAGAGGTAATGCGAGTACCACTTGCTTTATCAAGAATGGTTTTAAGATCGCTATCTGATAAATTGGGCAGTCCAGAAAGATCTAGACAGCAGTCGTTGACGAGAGATAGGTTACGCCAAGCTTGGCATACTTGACGGACGTGAATTATTTGTTGAGCAGGAAGGAAGTTTAATATACGTCCGAAAACGGCACTAGGGATAGCGTTTATGCCAGTCATTGCGTATTTAGGTGTAGAGGCAAGCACAGGCTCTGGCTGCGCTGTCGTTTGTAAAGTTAAAGGAGCTAGGCCGGATAATGACATTGGTAAATCTCCTGATTGTGATTAGGTTTAGCTATACTACACCCGCTTAGGTTGTGCGAATTTTGACTGACTACGACTTCCAAATCAATCTTCCTCGTCAGCCTTCCCTAAGAGGAATGGTCTTCCTTGTTCGGACCGCTACGCTTCGATATAGATGGGCAACGCCAGCATCTGTGATCTTATAGCACCCCCTTAGATTAAGTGAGCTTAAGAGTGTGAGAGTTTCTAGATGGACAAGGCCAGCATCTGTGATGTTTGCGCACCCGCTTAGATCAAGTGAGCTTAAGAGTGTGAGTTTTGATAGATGGCCAAGACCAGCGCTTTTGATGTTTTTGCACTCGCCTAGAGCAAGTGAGCTTAAGAGTGTGAGTTTTGATAGATGGGCAAGGCCAGCATCTGTGATTTTTGTGCACCAGCTTAGATCAAGTGAGCTTAAGAGTGTGAGAGTTAGTAGATGGGCAAGGCCAGCATCTGTGATGTTATAGCACCAGCTTAGATCAAGTGAGCTTAAGAGTGTGAGAGTTGCTAGATGGGCAAGGCCAGCATCTGTGATGTTTATGCGCCCTCTTAGATCAAGTGAGCTTAAGAGTGTGAGAGTTACTAGATGGGAAAGGCCAGCATCAGTGATGTTTCTGCCCCAGCTTAGATCAAGTGAGCTTAAGAGTGTGAGAGTTACTAGATGGGCAAGACCAGCATCTGTGATGTTATAGCACCGGCTTAGATCAAGTGAGCTTAAGAGTGTGAGAGGTGCTAGATATGCAAGGCCTGTATCTGTGATGTTATAGCACTTGCTTAGATTAAGTGAGCTTAAGAGTGTGAGAGGTACTAGATGGGCAAGGCCTGCATCTGTGATGTTATAGCACTCGCTTAGATCAAGTGAGCTTAACAGTGTGAGTTTTGATAGATGAGCAATGCCAGCATCTGTGATGTTATAGCACTCGCTTAGATCAAGTGAGCTTAACAGTGTGAGTTTTGATAGATGGGCAAGGCCAGCATCTGTGATGTTCTTGCAGTTAGATAGATTGATAGAGGTAATGCGAGTACCACTTGCTTTATCAAGAATGATTTTAAGATCGCTACCTGATAAATTAGGCAGTCCAGAAAGATCTAGATAGCCGTCGTTGACGAGAGATAGGTTACGCCAAGCTTTGCATACTTGACGGACGTGAGTTATTTGTTGAGCAGGAAGGAAGCTTAATATACGTCCGATAACGGCACTAGGGATAGCTTTTATGTCAGTCGTTGCGTGTTTAGGTGTAGAGGCAAGCACAGGTGCTGGCTGCGCTGTTGCTTGTAGAGTTAAAGGAACTAAGCCGGATAATGCCATTGTCTATTAAAGGATCTTGAGAGGGACAAATTCCAAGTAATCACACGAAGTGAACACGTAGTCAACCCCTCGAGCTTTGCCAAAGGGCAAAGACCTTTTTCTAATGCTATGTAAATGACCAAAAACGCAGATATCGATTTTATACTCTTCCAAAATAGCGGATGCTCTAGAAGGAAGAAGGTCTGCTCCAATAGGGGGATAATGTGTTAAGGCGATGCGCAGCGAGGCAGACTTATCTATTTGGTTTAAGCTTAACCTTAGTCTTTCTAGCTCTCGCAGAAAAATCTTTTCCCCGTTCTCTTTTTCATTAATCAACTCTTCCGAGTTTTTGACAGCAGCCAGAGGATTTTCTCTAAATTCAATGAAGGAATTGAATGTGTATTCTGGTGTGTCCCATAATCGGCTCCCACCGAGGGCAATGGTTCCCTTTGTGGATTCCCAGGTGAGGGCATTGTTATGGATAAATTGAATGGATGGAGGCATAACTTTGGCCAGTTTACTAGCAGATGTCCACCAGAGATCGTGATTGCCGCGCAGGATGATTTTTTTTCCAGGAAGTGCATCGATCCAGCGCAGGTCGACTAGTGCATCCTCCATCTTCATGGCCCACGAGATATCACCTGGTATCAGCACGAGATCATCTGAAGAAACTCGTTCTTTCCAATGCGTTTCAATCTTCTTAGCGTAGTTTTCCCAATCTTTTCCAAAGGCTTCCATTGTTTTAGATGGTACGCCAAAGGCTAAGTGTGGATCTGAAAGTGCCCAAATAGACATAATATTCCTATATATGCTGATCCAAGCTGAATCTGAGAATTTTAAACAGCAAATTTAATCGTGTTGAGTCGAATACGTTGAAATTGTCAGTAATTTTTGATGTTAATTCACTTGTTATTTTTGGTATGTCTTCAAAAAATTAGATTCTTAATCCTAATCGGTTTTTTTGCTTTTTTCAACGATTTTTTATATTCAGCTCAGGGCGGTATATGCTAGCTCGAGAGGCAACCAGGCTAACCTCTTATAAACCTCTTTTGCTCTATTAAGAAGCAAAAGCTAATGGTAAACCTTGAAGGGCGGCTCGTGCCAATCACCAGCTGACTAACTGAGTCTGCGTTTACAGAACAAAACCATCGGGCAACTTGGTGCCTGAGGTCACGATGATGATCCCTTCTCGTATATAAACGCCATTTCCATCATACGTTTGTAGTCCCTCTTTATTCAACAAATGCACGTGGTTCCCAATGTGGGCATGCTCATCGATGATTGCTTTTTCGATGCGACAATGCTCACCGATGATAAGTTCGTCTGGTAAAGGGGGATTCTGGTGTTGAGGAGGTTCATAAAAAAGATTGCCTAAGATGATCGAATGATGAATCACGGTTCCTTGTTTGACGTGGACGCGTACTCCAATCACACTGCCAATGATCTCTTCTGCTTCGATGATCGCACCTTGGCTGATGATCGAATTGTGGACAGCTGTTTTTTTGATCAAAGGACTCGGTAGATGTTGAGGATGGTTGAAGATGGGGTGGTGTTCATCGTAGGTATTTAAACAATTCTGCCGTTTGGTGAGCGCTAAATTGGCTTCATAGAAAGAGCTAACGGTTCCAATATCTTCCCAGTAGCCATCATAGAGAAAAGCGCATGTCTTGGCTTTCTTCATTTGAATGGGGATGAGATCTTTGCCAAAGTCGTCTCCCTCGTGTTTCATCAGATCAAAGAGAGCTTTTCTCTTAAAAATATAGATGCCCATCGAACCTAAGTAGCGTTTGGGACCTAATTCAAATCGTTTTAACGTGACGGGATCGGATGGTTTTTCGATGAATTCTTTCACGTGGTTGGAAGGGTCAATTTTCAGCAATCCCATCCGTTTAGCTTCTTTTTCTTGAACCGGCAGCGCTGCAATGACAAGATCTGCTTGTGTTTCTTCTGCATAATGCAGCATGGCTGCAAAATCGATATTGTAGAGTTGATCTCCAGCAAGAATTAGAAAGTACTGAGCTTCCGATCGCTCAAAGTGTTCCAGGTTTTGTCGGATCGCATCTGCTGTTCCTTTAAACCATTCTTTTCTAATAGGGGTTTCTTCAGGGCTAATGAGATGGATGTGGGTTTTTCTTTTATAGTCAATCGGGTAGGTTTCAATAATATGCTGTTGCAGGGCGGTAGAAAAAAACTGAGAGATCACATAAATCTGATCGATGCCGCTATTGAGAGAGTTGGAAATGGGAATATCGATGAGGCGATAGCGCCCACCAAATGAAACAGAAGGTTTACAGCGCACTTGGGTGAGAGGAAATAGGCGCGTGCCTTGTCCACCAGCCAGCACAATGCTGGCAACGCGAGATGATAGATCATCTTGGGTCGAATGTTTAAAAGACATGGATATTCACATTAGTCATTATTAATTACCTCGTAACAGTTTTGGTAATTAATGATCAATGTG
Organism: Chlamydiota bacterium; assembly: GCA_013286595.1. Classification (GTDB taxonomy): domain Bacteria; phylum Chlamydiota; class Chlamydiia; order Chlamydiales; family Rhabdochlamydiaceae; genus JABDFI01. Next base: position 4,753 of record JABDFI010000011.1, read on the forward strand.
AATTAAATTAAATTAAATTGTTCCAAGATTTAATAACTGTATCCATTTCTAGCTTAAGGTCATGAGGAAGATCGGCGCGTTGAGATAATGTGAGGAATCGCCTCCGATCCTGATCAGTTAAGCCATGGCATCCCATGATGAGATAGAGTGTGAGAGTAGAGGGAGTGTAAATCACGCCTCTTTCCAGCATATCAAGACAAGTTCTCGCGATGGTGGGATGCGGTTTAAACGATAATAGAGCAATGACAGCTTGTTCATTTTCTTTGGAAAGCGGCTGAGAGATCAAGCGATTGAGCAAAAATTGTTGCGCAGCTTCCCCTAAAGTGGCTAAAGAAGAGTAAATCACCTCTTCCATGAAAAAATCTTCATGATTTAAGGCCTCAAATAAAGGGCGGATCGCTCTTTCATCTCCGATGAGACCCAAACAACGCGCAGCGAGGCGAGGCGCTTCACCATAGCCTGGGAATAAGGGGTCGTAAAGCTTTTCTGAACGGAGGATCTGAAGAAGTGATGGTACGACTTTTGAACCCAAAGCTACTACTGCTGCAATTTCTGCTGTAGGCTCTTCTTCTTCAGATAAAATTAAATCGGCGAGAAGGCGAGCTCCTTGATTGCGCTCATCTAATTCATAGAGATCGCGCAATTGGTGATAAAGATGGCGCGCAAGTTCTACCTCTTTCTTCTCTTCTTCTAGAAGGATGTCAACTGATAGATTGCGCCCTAACTCCTTTTCCATCCGCTCTAGGTCTTTTAAATTTTTCATCGATATGTCTTGCTGAACACCCTTGCCTTCTTTTTCATAGTAGGCAATCATGGCTTCAAAGCTGCCGCCAAAGTGGCTGTCGCGGTGCATGAGAATGTGATGAACGATCCCATCGATCAAAGGAAATTCATCCTGCATGAATTTCTCCTTGAGCAGCGAGTTGCTTGACCTCATGCGCATTGTAGCTTGATCGGACGAAGGGGCCGCAGTACATCTGCTTGATTCCGATGGAATAACCGTAGTTTTCATAGGCCTTGAATTGATCAGGAGTGATGAAGGCCTTAACCAGAAGCTTCCGGCGATCGGATTGTAAGTACTGTCCAATCGTGATGATCGTGCATCCTGCCATCTGGAGATCTCGTAGAGTTTGTTGAACTTGTTCTTGAGTTTCGCCTAAGCCCACCATCAAACCCGATTTAATGAAGGGGACACGTCTCGTGGATCTAACATAGTTGAGGACTTGTAGTGTTTGATCATAAGTCGCGCGATGGCGGACGCGGGGTGTGAGCTCGCGTACTGTTTCAATATTGTGATTGAAGACGTCGATGTTCTCTTGGAGCAAGAGATCAATTGAGGAGAATTGACCAGAAAAATCGGAAGTGAGCACTTCAATGGTCACTTCAGGAGAGATTTCACGGATGGTGCGAACAATCTGGGCCATATGCATAGCTCCTCCGTCCGCTAAATCATCCCGTGCCACCATCGTGATGACAACGTGCTTCAAACCGAGCTCTTGGACTGAAAGAGCAATCCTGAGCGGCTCATCTGCTTCTGGTTTTTTGGGCGTTTTGGAGAAATCGATCGTACAGAAGCCGCAGTTGCGCGTACATTCTTTGCCCAGTGCTAAAAAAGTCGCCGTTTTGTTCGAATAACATTCAAAGCGGTTGGGACATTTCGCCTCTTCGCAGACGGTATTCAGACGGTACTTGTCTAAAGTGGCATTGGTTTTAAATAATTCACTACCTTTGGGAAGATTGCGATGCAACCAAGAAGGAAAACGTCCTAAACGCACCGGAGCTTCCTCGTCTTGCAACTCGGGGTTGTCCGGCAACACATTCAGTTTCTTTTTCTTGAGTGCATCATCTGTCATCGTTTGATCTTGGGTGGAAAATGGATGGGGGTATCATTAGCGAGAAGCGCAGCTTCTAACCATGCTTCAGCAACGGTCGGGTGCGCGTGAATGGTGTCAGCGACGCAGTCGATGGTCAATTCGTTGGCGATAGCAAGGCCCATTTCAGCAATGAGAGCAGAAGCTTCATGGCCGACGACCTGTGCTCCTAGGATCTGGCCGGTCTTTTTATCGACGACAATCTGAGCAAATCCATCTGTTTCAATGGAAGCGATCGATTTGCCAAGCGCTTGGAAAGGAAATTTGCCTATCGCTGCTGTGTATCCTGCTTCGGTTGCTTGTTCTAAGGTCATCCCCACGGTAGCAATTTCAGGCGTTGTGAAAATCACTGCAGGCACCGCTTCATAGTGCATGACAGCCGATTGACCAGTAGCTTGTGCTCCTGCTATGATCCCTTGGTGAGATGCCACATGAGCTAGCATGAACTTTCCTGTCACATCGCCAATGGCGTAAATACCGGGAACATTGGTTTCCATCTTATCATTGACAGGGATCGCTCCTTTATCGCCGACAAGCACGCCGGCCTTATCGAGGCCAAGATGTTGTGAGTTGATTTTTCTTCCGACAGAAACTAAAGCCATATCACACATTACGGGGTCTTTTCCTTTCAGGCGGACGCGCAACCCTACGGGAAGATCATCAATTCCTTCTACAGCGACACCAGTGTTGATTTCAATTTTTTTCTTCTTGAAAGCAGAAGTTAATGCCTCAGCAATGCTGGTCCCTTGAGCCATTACAATAGAGGGAAGAGCTTCAAGAATGATCACCTTGACACCCAACTCTGCAAAAAGAGAAGCGAATTCACACCCGATGTAGCCACCTCCAACAATTGCCAACGTCGCAGGTAACGTCGTGATGTCTAAAATAGAAGAGGAGTTCATAATTTTTTTATGATCGCATGGGAAGGCTGGAATATCCAAGGGTTCTGAACCCGTTGCGATGATGAATTTACTCGCATGGACGAGCACGTTATCCCCTTTGACTTTTAGTTCAGTGGGGGAGAGAAACTCTGCTTGTCCTCGAATGATGGTGATCCCGTTGGATAAGATAAGACCTTCAAGGCTTTTGCGGATTTTTCCGACGACGCTGTCTTTACGCGTTTTCATCTTTTCATAGGAGAAGGTGATAGGGCCAACTGTAATGCCGTAATCTTCTGCATGCTTAATTTTTTGCATCACTGTGGCGTTGGCTAAAAGAGTTTTAGTCGGTATGCAGCCGACATTCAAACAGGTTCCACCCACGAGCCCCTTTTCGATCAGACACACTTTCTTTCCAGTTTGGGAAGCTTTAATCGCTGCTACATAACCCCCGGGCCCCGACCCGATCACGGCAATATCAAAATTCTGCCTATCCATAGTTGTGCTCCTAAAAAATAAAAAAGCCATCATATAGAATGGGAAAAAAAATTGCTAGCTGTCCCAGCGTCATCATAGTGAAAATTTGAGATGGATAATTTTATTGATACTGTGCCAAGATGATTTGTGACTGAAAGAGTGGTTGTATGAAGCTCACCGAACGGCAAAAAATGTGCACAAGTTGTGAAGGAAGAATTGCAATAGACGCCCTTGTGTGCCCTTATTGTGCAGCTGATCAAGGGAGCGCTTCTCAGCATCAATCGATCCAGCAAAGTCTAAGCTCGCTATATCCCCCTCCTTATGCTGCCAAGAACACAGGGCCTAAGTCTGTTCACTCCAAACCCCAGGAGCCTATGCCTGAAAAAAGATTTCAACAAACGACATCCTCAGGGATCCCCAATATCCATTTAGATCAATCAACTGAACAACAAGCTGAAGATAAAAGCAGCTTTTGGCCTCTTTTGCTCCTCTCCATTGGAGCTAATTTGCTCGTCATCGGGTTACTTCAGTTATTTTTCTCAAACGAGGGGTTATTGACATTAGAATGGGATAGTAGTTACTGGTTTGTATACTGTCTAGGCGCTCTTCCTCTTTGTTATTTTGGCTATAAAAAAGCCAAAGGTCTCTAATAACCCAACTTGCCCCCTATCTTGCCCGAAGGACTGGCTGCAACACACGATCTACTGTGCTTCTCTCCTCGCCAAGGTGAACTACCTTGGCTTTGTCGAGAATCTTGTATCTCGTGGGTTTCGCTCAGTCCTTCGGGCAAGATAGGGGGCAAGTTGGGGTAATAGACCTCTTTCTAAGCGAGGAGATTTTCCTCGCTTTCCTTTTTCTCTTTTCTAAAAATATTTTACTAGGTAGATCTTGAAAACAAGGCCGTTTGTGCCCGCAAATCAGGAAGTATCTATGCTAAGTAAAAAAATCTTAAGCGTTCTTGCCGCTTTCGTTGTCTTTGCGACAATGATGACGCCCAATTATCTATCCGCTCTTTCTGAGGAGCAGCTCATATCCGCTCTTTCTGAAGAGCAGCTCATGGAGCAAGCGATCGCAGATCGATGTGATGCCAACGGGTGTCGCCCTTGTGAACCCAAGAAACCAAAGTGCGATGTGTGCAAACCGAAAGAGCCCAAATGCGATGTCTGCAAGCCCAAATGCAATGTCTGCAAACCGAAAGAGCCCAAATGCGACACATGTAAGCCCAAGTGTGAAAAACCATGCTTGCCCTGTGAAAAGCCATGTGAATTAAAAGAACAAAATTGTGAAGAGAAAGTGTGTAAGCCTAAGCCGCAAAAGCCAAAGTGCTGTGAAAAATGCACCAAGCAGGATGGAGAGTAAAAAAACTGAAAAACCGTCGTCATAGGCAAAAAAGCGGGCCAAAATGATGGCAGAAAGTGTTTTTTTGATTTTTTCTGTTTTTTAAAAATAAGAAATTTTTTACTCTTCGGCTAGTGTTAAGGATTCCCTGGAAGGTGGGTGCGTCAGGGTATCGGATAGAATAAATGAGCGTGAACACAAGAAAAAAGCACCTTTTTTATAGAGTTTCCTTAAAAAAAACTTTCTGGGAGGAAAGTATGGTACAAAAACGTTTAGCGACACTTCTGCTGAGTCTAGGAGCGATTAGCCCCTTCATGGCTCAAGCAGATGAGCCTTGCAAGAAATCTTGCGAGCCTTGTCCACCTAAAAAAGAAAGAAGCTGCGAGCCTGTCAAATGTGAAGGTCCTTGCGAACCACAAAAACAAGCTCTTCGCGATTGCGAAAGAAAAAAATGCTGTCCTTACTTTGAAATGGGTGAGCCGATCGACCAAGACGATCTGAAAAAAGACAACGTGTTGTATCCAATGGACACCGGATGCTACATCCCAGCAGC
>JABDFI010000011.1:9969-48171 GCA_013286595.1 Chlamydiota bacterium
CCTTACTTTGAAATGGGTGAGCCGATCGACCAAGACGATCTGAAAAAAGACAACGTGTTGTATCCAATGGACACCGGATGCTACATCCCAGCAGCTTATAATTTTCCAGCTGCTTACAAAATGGATGATCAGTGCTGGGATCTTTTCATCACAGCAAGCTACATCTATTGGGAAGCTTTTGAAGACACATTGCCAACAGGCTTCCAATTGGATAACACGCTTCCGTTACCTGCAGCAGCAGCAGGTGGTGTTGAAAGGGAACTTCTCCTCATCGACCCAGAGTATCAATCGGGCTTTAAAGTAGGGTTAGGTTGGACAGCTCCAAGTTTTGACAACTGGCAAGTTTATGCTGAGTACACTTGGTACCATCCATCTAGCGATGATGACGAAGACAACGATTGCGGTTGCGAAACCAATACACTCGTCGTCTATCCCAATTGCAATCCCTGCGAAGATTTGTATGTTTCAACACTCCATTCTAAGTGGAAATTGGATGTAGATCTAGCTGACCTCTCTCTACAAAGACCATTCTATTTAGGTAAACGCCTCGTCATCAATCCATTCTTTGGATTGAGAGGCGCGTGGATCAAGCAAAAATTCAACGTAACGTATGATGATGCTTTAACGGCAGGTGGAGTTGTTGAGACTGGTGTAGATTATTCAACATCTTTACATTCTAAATCATGGGGAGTTGGTCCTCGTGTGGGTATGGAAGGTAGCTGGTTACTATGGGGCGGTCTCCGCATCATCGGTAATGCATCTGGAAGCATCTTGTATACAAGCTATACAACAATCAGCATGACTTCAGATGTACCAAGCGCCGGCTTACCAGGAGCAGCACCACTAACTACAGCTAACACATGGAAGTACCATAAGAAATATGATGCTCTACGTGCTAACGCAGAGTTGGATACAGGTCTTGGATGGGGTATGTACCTCGGCTGTGACAATGACTTCCATATCGACTTAGCTGCAACTTACGACTTCCATGTATTCTGGAACCAGAACATGATGGAAGATCTACAAAACCAATCTCTGCACCATGTGGCTGCAGCGCCTGGTAACTTGTACTTACATGGTTTGACAATCAAAGCTCGCTTTGATTTCTAATCTGAAGGTTCTCATGAGAGGAGAAGGGATTGTCCCTTCTCCTCTTTTTTATTTCGAGACAATTGCAAAACTCCCCGACCCAGAAAAATCGATAATTTTGAGCCATTTTTCTGGGTCGGGGAGTTTTGCAATTGCCTCTTTCTCCCTCGAAAATTTGATGATCTTTTACCAAAAAAGATTTTTTTATTTGCAAATATCATGAAATTTCTTACGCTACGCTTAAGTGTAAAGAACTTCTTGAGGGTGTTCAGCGTGAGCTGTGTCCTTTAATGCAAGAGGCTTCTAAACCAATTAGTATTGGAGTTTAAAGTATGTTACAAAAACGTTTAGCCACACTTCTGCTAGGCTTAGGAGCAATGAGCTCTTTCATGGCCCAAGCAGATGAGCCTTGCAAAAAATCTTGCGAGCCTTGTCCTCCCAAAAAATGCGAGCCTTGCCCTCCCAAAAAATGCGAGCCTGTCAAATGTGAAGGTCCTTGCGAGCCACAAAAACAAGCTCTTCGCGATTGCGAAAGAAAAAAATGCTGCCCTTACTTTGAAATGGGTGAGCCGATCGACCAAGACGATCTGAAAAAAGACAACGTGTTGTATCCAATGGACACCGGATGCTACATCCCAGCAGCTTATAATTTTCCAGCTGCTTACAAAATGGATGATCAGTGCTGGGATCTTTTCATCACAGCAAGCTACATCTATTGGGAAGCTTTTGAAGACACATTGCCAACAGGCTTCCAATTGGATAACACGCTTCCGTTACCTGCAGCAGCAGCAGGTGGTGTTGAAAGGGAACTTCTCCTCATCGACCCAGAGTATCAATCGGGCTTTAAAGTAGGGTTAGGTTGGACAGCTCCAAGTTTTGACAACTGGCAAGTTTATGCTGAGTACACTTGGTACCATCCATCTAGCGATGATGACGAAGACAACGATTGCGGTTGCGAAACCAATACACTCGTCGTCTATCCCAATTGCAATCCCTGCGAAGATTTGTATGTTTCAACACTCCATTCTAAGTGGAAATTGGATGTAGATCTAGCTGACCTCTCTCTACAAAGACCATTCTATTTAGGTAAACGCCTCGTCATCAATCCATTCTTTGGATTGAGAGGCGCGTGGATCAAGCAAAAATTCAACGTAACGTATGATGATGCTTTAACGGCAGGTGGAGTTGTTGAGACTGGTGTAGATTATTCAACATCTTTACATTCTAAATCATGGGGAGTTGGTCCTCGTGTGGGTATGGAAGGTAGCTGGTTACTATGGGGCGGTCTCCGCATCATCGGTAATGCATCTGGAAGCATCTTGTATACAAGCTATACAACAATCAGCATGACTTCAGATGTACCAAGCGCCGGCTTACCAGGAGCAGCACCACTAACTACAGCTAACACATGGAAGTACCATAAGAAATATGATGCTCTACGTGCTAACGCAGAGTTGGATACAGGTCTTGGATGGGGTATGTACCTCGGCTGTGACAATGACTTCCATATCGACTTAGCTGCAACTTACGACTTCCATGTATTCTGGAACCAGAACATGATGGAAGATCTACAAAACCAATCTCTGCACCATGTGGCTGCAGCGCCTGGTAACTTGTACTTACATGGTTTGACAATCAAAGCTCGCTTTGATTTCTAATCTGAAGGTTCTCATGAGAGGAGAAGGGATTGTCCCTTCTCCTCTTTTTTTATTTCTAGGCTAAAAATTTGAATTTGACTACTCTTCGAAAAGCGATCATCAACTTCGTGGAGTTAAGTATGTTATCCAAACGCCTTGCTACCCTACTCTTAGGCTCAATGGCACCATTCATGGTGCAAGCGGATCTCTTGTATAGAGACAACATCCCTGAAGCCACTACCCCTAAATCTGTCCCAACACAACAAAATAATACCCCTTGCGAACCCGTCAAATGTGAAGAGCCTTGTGAACAACAAAGAGAAGCTTTACGCGAATGTGAAAGGAAAAAATGCTGTCCTTATTTTGAGATAGGAGAGCCCATTGAACAAGGACATCTTAAAATCGACAATCCCCTCTTTCCTTTAGATACAGGATGCTACATTCCTGCAGCCTACAATTATCCAGCTGCTTATCAACTAGATGATCAGTGCTGGGATCTCTTCATCACAGCAAGCTACATCTATTGGGAAGCTTTCCAAGATACCATGCCGATTGGCTTTGAACTCGATCAAGCGCTTCCTTTCAATCCTCTTTTGGGCGGCATTGGAAGAGAGTTGGTGATAAACAATTCAGACTACCAATCAGGATTTAAGGTGGGATTAGGCTGGACAACGCCAAGTTTTGATAACTGGCAGGTCTATGCGGAATATACCTGGTATCATCCCACCAATGACGAGAAGAATGGGGATGATTGTGAATGCAATCCCTTCGTTATCTATCCTCGCTGTGACTCCTGTCTTGATTTGAATGTAGAGGAGATCTCCTCCTCGAAATGGAAATTGGATGTCGATCTTGCAGATCTTTCTATTCAACGGCCCTTTTACTTAGGAAAACAGGTCGTATTCAATCCATTCTTTGGTTTGAGAGGGGCATGGATCAAACAAAGATTTCAAATTCAATATAATACGGCTATAAATTTAGCTGGAACAGCCCTCCCCGATATCTACAATGTTTCTTCTCTCTCAAAATCATGGGGTATAGGTCCTCGTGTTGGCTTTGAAGGAAATTGGTTATTGTGGAAAGGACTGCGGATCATCGGTAATGCTTCAGCAAGTGTATTGTACACGAGTTATACCAAGATTAATCATAGTTCTAATGTTGCAATAGGTGTTCTAGAGAGAGGTATGTTTGCAGAGTTTTTTGATCCTCTGGATCCTCCCAATACCTGGAAGTATCACAAAAAGTATGATGCTCTGCGTGCTAACGCAGAACTAGATACAGGTCTCGGCTGGGGTATGTATCTTGGATGTGACAATGACTTCCATATCGACTTAGCAGCAACTTATGACTTCCATGTATTCTGGAACCAGAACATGGTAGAAGATATCCAGAACCAGTCCTATCATCATGTAGCTACAGCGCCTGGTAACTTATACTTACATGGTTTGACCATCAAAGCGCGCTTTGATTTCTAATTCTTCCCTCTGAGGAGAATGGGTTGCCATTCTCCTCTTCTTATTCCAGAAAGTAAACATTTTATTTACAACAAACGCATATCCCAGTAAAAATTTAACAAAACCTTACAATCAGGGAATCGGCAAACACGCTTCTTTGGTAGACTGTTTCTTTTTTAACAGTGCTTGGGAAGAAATGATGTTATAAAAAAGCACATCAATACACACAAAAAAGGGACGGCACTATGAAAAAACTCAGTTTTTTTGCATCCGTTTTAACTTTAACCCTTGCTCATCTTGCCAACGCAAGTACAAATGAAGGTGCCGCTACAAATTTTTTCCTAGATACAGCAACAGTTTTGTATCAAAAGGAGAAAGTCGTTTTTAACACCATCAATAGAGCTAGAGTAGCTAATGGATTAATGCCTCTTACATGGTCCAATGCCGTTGCTAAGCAGGCTCGCAATCACAGTGTTGACATGGCAGATGGAGTAGTCCCTTTTGGACACGATGGGTTTAATGAGCGTTATCAAAATCTAAAAATGGTTTATCCCAATCTGCAAAGCATGGGTGAAAATGTTGCTTGGAACCAAGGCTACAAGAAACCAGGCGCAGTAGCTGTTCAAGGCTGGCTCAATAGTCCAGGACACTATGCGAATATCATGGGAGATTACAACTTATCAGGTATAGGGGTAGCAAAAGATGCAGAAGAAAAGTACTACTTTACGCAAATTTTTGTGAAAGTGCCTTCTTCCACTGCAGGACAAGACATTCCTGAGGAGAATGCGTTTGTTTCAGAAATGCCGTGTTCAATCGAACAAGAGTAATTGTTATTCTAGGAGACTGCTCTAAGTCAGTCTCCTAGTTGTTGACACACCTCTTGTTTTTTATCGTCTTTTCATCAGACCTCTTTCGAAAATAAGGTTCTGTCGATTTTCGGGTTCTTTTGAGCCGAGTTTTTAATTCTTTTTGCGGGGATTGTATCTTGTTTCGTATACTATCTCCGCAAAAAGAATCGAAAATCGGCCAAAATAATCCCGAAAATCGACGAACCCTTAATTTCGAAAGAGGTCTAATCCTTTTCCTCATGAAACGAAAATCTCTTCTTTTAATTGCACTCTCTTTATTACTCATTTTATTCGGAGTGTGTTCACATCATCAACCAACTCCTCAAGTCTATGACTGCTTTCTGTTTTTCAATGAACTTGAGCTATTGGAAATTCGCCTCCATGAGATGGCTCCTTATGTCGATCACTTTGTGATCGTCGAAGCGAATGAAACGTTTAGAGGTGCGCCTAAACCCTATTACTTTGCAGAAAATCGGGAGAGATTTGCCCAGTTTGCTGATAAAATTATCCACATCCAGCTGGAAGAGCATCTAGAAACCGATAATCCTTGGATTAGAGAGCGCTATCAACGTCAGCAAGTATTTAGAGGCCTCAAAAACTGTAACAGAAAAGACATCATCTTCTTATCCGATGTCGATGAGATCGTGCGTGGCTCGTTGATTCCAACGATTGTTGAAAAGATTACCTCGCAAGAGATGCAAGCTATTGTCTGCCGGCAAAAGATGTATTTTGGGTACATGAACCGCTTTCAAGCGACTTGGTCAGGTAGTGTCTGTACCACGTTTGAGCGCGCTAAAAAACTTTCAGCAAAGAAGATGCGTAGATTGCGCAATATGCAACCTCGACTCTTGCGCAAAACCCATATTTCCAAGATGTGCACCCTGGATCAGGCTGGATGGCATTTTACATCGATGGGAGGAATGGAGCGCTACATCAGAAAATTGCAATCCTATTCTCACGTAGAAGCAGACACGAGCGAAGCTAAAACAGAAACCCATCGCTCACAAATCATCAACGCTTTCACATTAGAACCGATCGATGAAACCTTTCCGCAATTCGTCAGAGATCATCAAGCTCATCTTGAAGCCATTGGGTTCCTTGAGCCTGTTCCTCACACATCTCACTAGTAGTTTACTTTTTTGTTTTATTTTTGTTGTCAGTGGGGTCTGCACTCTTGATGTAAGGAGGATTGGGAAGACGCCCATACACCAAAGAAGTGATCGAAGGACAATCTTTCAGCACTAGAGCTTCGTAGAGTGAATAAGGCCTGTCTAGTTTATTGACTACTGTGCCAAACTCATCGGACACCGCTTCTTTAAATCTTTTATACGAAATCACATATAACTGTTGTTCTTCTGGTTCTTTAGGATTGCTTCCATCATTAGGATCTACATAGATCACATATCCCGCATTCCCTTTCTGAAGCTGCTCTTTTCTATTCTCCTTAATCACACCAACGACAGCGATGGAATGCCCATAAGAATATTTTCGTGCTCCAGGACTCCATCCGAAAATCTTATTTCCAGCAATCTCCATGACTTGATGAGGCTTTTCTATGTACTGGTGGCGACTGAAAAACCCACCAAAACCAATAACACCGTGATTCCTTACCTCTTCAAAAAGAACATCGATGTCCTTGCTGATATTCCAAGAAGATGCTGGGAATACATAGATTTTAGCAAGAGCGAATCGTGTAAGTATGTTTCCAATACTCTTCTGATTTTCCAGGGAAAGTTTTTTCACGCCTTCATTGGATATTGACTGCATTTTAAACTTTGACTTAAGTATGGATTCAGGAATGGCATCGAGTGGTTGAATGCCGATTTCTTTGAAAAATTTTGTGTTGTGTTCTACCTCTCTTCTCACTAAGAGACTTTCTGCATAACTTCTGAAGTCTATTGAACCAGATTCTTCTATGAAGTTTTGAAGTACCTTGCGATGACCTTCTGATAGGAATTTCTCAGTTTTTAGCACAAGTTCTGCGGCTTTTTTGGAGGAACCAGAGGAAGCTTTAGGTTGAAGAATCGGATGAGTAAGAAGCTCCTTAGCAGCAATAGTTTCTAGCCCAGCAGAATCGAGAGCTAAGGAAAGTTTATCGATACTTTTTTCTTGGGGAGGAGGAGCAACAGGATAAGCACCATGTAGCACGTACTGCATCACTCGAATCTGGCATGTAGGCCCTACTTGTTTTGGATACGCATGTCGAAGATGAAGAGATTGTCTATCCTCGTCACTATCTTGAGCAGAATAGACAGGTCTTCCTTGTGGAAGCTTCCAGAGGATCTTATGACTTGTGTCTATAATTTTCGTGATGGTGTGGGAAGAGGGTAATTCTCCTTCTTTGATGAGATATGCGCGAGCTGAGTCTTCCAAGTACTCCGAGAGGCAGCTAAGCACCTTAAGGGGAAAAAACTTTCCGAGGCTAAATGAATCTACTGATTCAGCTTGTGGTTTGAGCGCAGCCTTAGGCTGCACTGGCGTTGGTAAGGTTAAAGGAACTAAGCCGGATAATGACATTGTTAAACCTCTTATTAACTGTAAGAATAATTAACATTTTATATTTTATTTCATTTTATTTAAATGTTAAAATATTTTTTATTATTTATAAATGTATTGTAAGTGTGTAATACACAATAAACTTCGAAATTTAGTTTTTTTCTTAAAGACTGCATAAGTTTATGACGGGAAATCAACGCCGAGCGAAGCAGTGCCCTTCGGTCACCCCTAACGGGAAATAACATGTTTAGGGACTACGCAAGCAAAACGGATGAAATCAACGCGAAGACGCGGGGATACTTTTACGCATAGACAATCAAGCTCATTTTGAAACCATAGGCTTCCTTGAGCCTGTTCATCACACATCTCACTAGAGGCTTACTTTTTTGTTTTATTTTTGTTGTCAGTGGGTTCTGCACTCTTGATGTAAGGAGGATTAGGAAGACGCCCATACACTAAAGAAGTGATCGAGGGACAATCTTTTACTACTAGAGCTTCGTAGCGTGAATAAGGCATGCCTAGTTGTTCCTCATCGACTAGCATACCAAACTCATTGCACACCGATCCTTTAAATTTTTTATACGAAATCACACAGTATTGCTGCTGTTCTGGTTCTTTCGGATTGCTTCCATCATTAGGATCTACATAGATCACATATCCCACATTACCTTTCTGAAGCTGCTCCTTTCTATTCTCCTTGATCACACCAACGACAGCGATGTAATGCCCCGTAAAGTATGGTTTTCGTGCTTCAGGACTCCATCCAAAAATCTTATTTCCAGCAATCTCCATGACTTGATGAGGCTTTTCTGTGTACTGCTTTCGGCTGAACATCCCACCAACCCCAACGGCACCGTGATTCCTTACCTCTTCAAAAAGAACATCGATGCCCTTGCTGATATTCCAAGAAGATGCTGGGAATCCATAAATTCTAGTGAGAGCGAGTTCTCCGAGAATGCTTCCAACAAGATCCTGTTTTTGCAGAGGAAGTTTTTTCACGCTTTTATTGGATATTGACGACACTCCGCACAGCAGTTCAAGGATGGGTTTAGGAATGGCATCGAGTGGTTGAATGCCGACTTCTTGGAAAAATTTTGTGTAGTGTTCTACCGATCTTCTATCAGAGTGACTGGCCGCATAACTTCTGAAGTCCATTGAATCCGATTCTACAATGAAGTTTTGAAGCACCTTGCGCTGACCTTCTGATAGGCTTTTATCGCTTTTTAGTAAATGCTCTGCGGTTTTCTTGGAGGAACTAGAGGAAGCTGCAAGTTGAAGAAGCGGATGGCTAAGAAGCTCTTCAGCAGCATAAGTTTCTAGCCGAGAAGAATCGAGAGCTAAGCGAAGTTCATTGATACTTTTTTCATGTGGGCCAGGGGTAACGGGATAAGCACCATGTAGGATATACTGCATCACTTGAAGCCAGCATGTAGGCCCTACTTGTTTCGGATACGCATGTCGAAGATGAAGAGATTGCCTATCCACTTCACTATCTTGAGCAGAGTAGACAGGTCTTCCTTGTGGAAGCTTCCACAGAATTTTGTGACTTGTATCTATAATTTTCGTGATTGTATGGGAAGAGGGTAGCTCTCCTTCTTTGATGAGATATTCGCGAGCTGAGTCTTCCAAGTACTCCGAAAGGCAGCTAAGCACCTTAAGGGAAAAAAACTTTCCGAGGCTAAATGAATCTACTGATTCAGCTTGTGGTTTGAGCACAGCCTTAGGCTGCACTGGCGTTGGTAAGGTTAAAGGAACTAAACCGGATAATGACATTGTTAAACCACTTATTAACTGTAAGAATAATTAACGTTTTATGTTTTAATTCATTTTATTTAAATGTTAAAAATTTTATTTAAATAAATGCAATTGTAAATGTATAATACACAATAGGCTTCTTGCATAACCTCGTTTTCGTGCAACCCATGAGTTCCTACCGTAAATTCGGGCGCGGGCACGAAACGAGGTTATGCAAGAAGCTCTATTAAGTGATGGAGAGTTCTCCGTCAGAAAGCAGATCGGGCATCTCCGATAGGGAAATCAGGGGACGACGCTGCTGTTGAATGGGACGAACAGGAGGCGCTGGTGACCTCTCTGGCATTACCATTTCAAACTTAAACAGGGCATGAGCAATCTCTTGTTTGATGCGTCGACTTAAGGAATCAAACAGGGAAAATGCTTCATGTTTAAATTCGACGAGGGGATCTTTTTGCCCAACAGAGCGCAAATGAACCTCTGTGCGCAAATGATCGATGTGAAGTAGATGATCTTGCCACAAGCGATCGATGTTGCGGATCAAGATGCTGCGGATCACTTCATTGAGAATCCCTTCAGGTTTCATCTTCATCGACAAAGCATTGAGAGCCTCTTGAGATTGGATGACTTTCTGAGATTCATGTTCAATCTTAAATGTGAAGGCGTTGCAGACTTTTTCTGAAGAGAGTCGTTCGATGTCTTCCACTTGAATGTAGTCATGATCAAAGGCTGAAGATTCGAACGTGATGGGGAAATGCTCCATCAGCCAATGGCGCAGCCCTTCAGGATTCCATCCTCCTTCTTGTGAACGAGAGGCGAGAAATTGGTGGCACATTTCGCCGCAGAGATTTTCGAGTATTTCACGAGCGAGAGCTAAAGGATCTTCAGTGTTTAAGACATCGCGGCGGAAGGAATAGATCTCTTCGCGCTGCTTATTCATCACATCGTCGTATTCAAGAGTGTGTTTGCGGATAGTGTAGTTGCGCTGTTCAACTCGTTTTTGAGCTGTTTCGATCGATTTATTGAGGACAGAGGCTGAAATCGCTTCTCCTTCCGGAGGACGGAAGCGCTGAAGGAAGCTTGTGATCCGAGGCGAAGTGAATAGTCTCATCAAAACATCTTCAAACGAGACGAAAAATTTGGAACTACCAGGATCTCCTTGACGAGCGCTTCTTCCGCGGAGCTGACGGTCGATGCGTCGCGATTGATGGCGTGTTGTTCCAATCACGTGTAGACCGCCCAATTCTGCGATTCCCGGTTTGAGCTTAATGTCGGTTCCTCGCCCTGCCATGTTCGTGGCGACGACAATAGCACCTTGCTTTCCAGCATCTGCGATCACTTCTGCTTCTTTAGCGTGATTTTTCGCATTGAGCACCGTGTGTTCGAGTTTATGCTGCTTTAAGATGCGAGATAGCTTTTCAGAGACCTCAACAGACTCGGTACCGATCAAAATCGGTCGCCCTTGTCCGTGAATGAGCTCGATTTCTTTGATGATCGCATTGTACTTTTCCCGCTCGGTCATGTAGATCTCATCGTCGGCGTCGGTTCTCTTATTGGGACGATTCGTAGGAATAGCGACGACATCAATTTTATAGATCTCTCTGAACTCATTGGCTTCTGTCATGGCCGTTCCAGTCATGCCAGCTAGCTTGTTGTACATGCGGAAGTAATTTTGCAAGGTGATGGTGGCATAAGTCTGCGTTTCGGCTTGGATGGCCACACCTTCTTTCGCTTCAATCGCTTGATGAAGCCCATCGGAAAAACGGCGTCCAGGTTGCGGACGACCTGTGTTTTCGTCGATGATGACTATCTTGTTTTCAGCGATGATGTAGTCGACATCTTTTTCCATTAACAAATGAGCGCGGAGGAGTTGGCGGAAATTGTGAGCGCGCTCTTTGCGATGAGCGTCTTCTTCACGCAGCTCCACTTTTTTTTGAAGCTTTTCTTGCTCTGTGAGATTAGCGTTGTTATCGATTTTGGCATACTCTTCGCCTAAATCGAGCATGGTGGATTCATCGACAGCGTTGTCTGTTTTATTTTCTTCTGACCAGGTGAGAAGCCCTTTATCGGTCAATTCAAATTCATTGGCGCGTTCATCGACGATGATGAAAAGTTCGGCAAGGGCTGAGGCGCGCTCTTCCTTATTTTGGTCGGAATAGTAATAAGTTTCCCATTTTTCAATTTTAGCACGGAGATCTGGGTGCTCGCGCATTCTCTTTAACAATTTGTTTTGGGGCATTCCCTTAGACACGAGCCACAATTTACGGAATGCTTCTGATTCCTCTTCCTCTTCTTCTTTATTTAACTTTTTATCTGAGGGTGTTTCCTCGAGTCTGCCGAGCTTTTCTAGCACTTTACGCGCTTCTGTTGCAAAACGGTTAGACAGATCGCGTTGGTGGCGAACAAGCGTGGCAACCCCATCTTTTAATTCATCGTACATCTGCCGAGAATTGGGAGATGGGCCAGAAATGATGAGGGGAGTACGCGCTTCGTCGATCAGAATCGAGTCAACCTCATCGATGATCGCAAAATAGTAGCCGCGTTGGCATTGATCAGCGCTGCTTTGAGCCATCGAATTATCGCGTAAGTAGTCAAATCCAAATTCAGAGGCAGATCCATAGACAATATCGGCTAGATAGACGTTTCTACGTATATGTTGAGGTGTTCCACCAGTCAAAGCGGAAACAGTGAGTCCTAGCCAACGGAAAATTGCTCCAACCCATTCACTGTCACGTTGAACTAGATAATCGTTGACGGTGACGAGATGAACGGGCTTTCCTGTGAGAGCATTTAAATAAAGAGGAAGCGCCGCTGTGAGAGTTTTTCCCTCTCCTGTATGCATCTCAGCAATAGCTCCGTAGTGCATTGCGATCGCGCCAACGATTTGCACGTCGTACGGAATCATGTCCCATTTTTGATCATAACCTGAGACATGCACATCGGTACCGCACATTCTGCGGCAGGCATTTTTTACAGCAGCATAGGCTTCAGGAAGGAGTTGATCGACAGTTTCTCCCTGGGAAAGTCTTTTTCGGAATTCAACAGTTTTATGGCGGAGCTCCTCATCAGAAAGCTTTTGCATGCCCTCTTCTAAACGATTGACCTCAGCTACGATTTTCCAGTATTTTTTGAGTAGGCGGCCCTGCGCTGTGCCAAATAATTTTTTCACAAAATCAAACATGCTGAATTCCCAAATCTAAAAATATCTCTTAAAGAAGCGATTGCAAAATTGGCTTTGCAATAACCCCCAAGGCTAGGGCATTATAATTTTTCTGGCAAGGATGACCACTAGCTAGTAGGGGAAATTATACCATAAAGCTTATTACTTTAAGCAAAAAAACATAATTAATGGGATATGCGTGATACGCATGATGGAAGAAGAAAATGCGGCGGAGCCGCACGCCGCTCTGCGGCGAAAATTATTTATCAAGCGTATCATGCATATCCTGCTGATCAAGTTTCTTGTATTACTCAAAAAACTTATATTAGACATCTTGCGTAATCTCATTTACTCATTAAAACCAAATATTTTCTGTCCAATTTTTGTATCGTCATCTCAGCGACTTGCCAAAGTCGCTTCGCCTCCGCTACCCGAATCTACTACCGTAGATTCTAAAAATTTGCCTAGAAAATCTTCGATTTTTCTGAGCAAAGCAGGTTACGCAAGATGTCTATTCAAATATTTATGCTAACCCAAGTTTCTAAGTAGGCAGCATTGTCTGTTCAGTGTCCATGTTGTCTGATTTATTAAATATTTTAACACACCTATTTTCCCATTTTACAACAATGAGAGGCATTCCTTATCCTAAGGCTTTATCATTGTCAAGATACAGAAAGATATGTCTCTACGTTGCGCATTTTGTGCCTTATTTCTCACCCTTTCCTGCGTAGCTGTTGAGGGGGCTCTCCAGGTTCCTCAATCTTCCCTTTTAGAAGTAAAAAATCAGACAACGTCTGCCGATGAGATCATCGCCATGGATAGTCTCATCGAAAGCACGGCTCGACAACTAGAAAGTCAAAAACATCTGCGTGAGATGATGATCGAGTTCATTAAGCAAAAAGAAGAGTTCATGCAAGGGAATCAGACGAAATCCCATGCCAGTTTCATGGTGCGAACAGCAAGGCAAATTTACGAGCAGATTTCCTCCAATCACATTCAAAACCTGTTTCCCCAAGATTATCTCGATGAACTCGTCTTCTTCTCTTCTATTGCTGGAAAAAATACAGTGAAGCAGCCATAGACCTCTTTCGAAATTAAGGTTCTGTCGATTTTTGAGTTTATTTGTGTATAATCCCGAAAATCGACGAACCCTTAGTTTCGAAAGAGATCTCATGACCGATATTGTTTACATCGACCGCTTGACGAAAGAAAAAAAGCGAGAAAAGATTTACGGTGGCTTTTTTATCAACCTGTTGTATGGAACAGGATTTTTTTCTTATTTAAGTTCCTTGTTATTCCTCCCCCTTTTTGCTCGCCTTCCCTTTTTTTCCTACCTCTATGGGTGGTTTCAAAAAAGTTCGTTGAGTCGATCGAAGATTCGCCCTTTTATTGCCAACTATGCCATCGATAGTTCCGAATTCTTGGAGCCTATAGAATCCTTTCGCTCGTTTAATGATTTTTTTATCAGAAAATTAAAGTCTTCCGCACGCCCTCTCGCTGAGCAGGCGATCTTACCAGCAGATGGTCGGTATTTAGTTTATCCCGACATCAGTCAAATCGATGGGTTTGTCGTCAAAAGTAAAAAATTCCAGCTCGATACACTACTTCAAGATGCGCAACTCACGCAGCGCTACCAACGGGCAGGAATGGTAATAGCTCGACTATGTCCCGTCGATTATCATCGCTTCCATTTTGCCTGCGATTGCACGCCAGAACCCGGGCGTTTAATCAACGGTCCTCTTTATTCCGTCAATCCAATTGCTCTGAAGAAAAACATCAATTATCTAAGTGAAAACAAGCGCATGATGACACCCTTGAAAACGCAAGAATTCGGTCAGATTCTCTATATTGAAGTGGGTGCGACGTACGTGGGATCCATCGTGCAAACACACACGCCTAATCAATCTTATGCTAAAGGTGCTGAGAAAGGATATTTTGAGTTCGGTGGATCGTGCTTAATCCTCTTATTTGAACCCAACACCATTCGCTTTGATCAAGATCTCATTGACAATTCTGCGCAATTCATTGAAACGCGTGGTCTTCTCGGTCAGTCTTTAGGCTCGTCTATTTGAGGCAATTGCAAAACTCCACGCCACAGCAAAATCGCCCTTTTGCCACCCCATCCCCGAGCCCTACTCGCTTGGAGTATGTGCTCGGGGATGGGGCTACGGCCGCTTAAGCGGCTGGTAAACTGACTCAAAATCTTCGATTTTTCTGGGTCGGGGAGTTTTACAATTGCCTCATTTGACTGCAAATCGGGCACGTTGAGCTGTCATGACCTCGAGCAGGACAGTAGTTTCTAGCAAAATAGATGATCTGCAGATGGAGCTTATTCCAAGACTCCTTGGGGAACAACCGTTTGAGATCGCGCTCTGTTTGTTCAACAGATGATCCCTTGCTTAATCCCCAACGTTTGGCGCAGCGATGAATGTGTGTATCCACGGGAAAGGCGGGTTGTTTAAAGGCTTGAGACATCACTACAGAAGCTGTTTTATGGCCTACTCCCGGCAAATCTTCCAAGGCTTCAAAAGAATCGGGAACTTTCCCTGCATACTTTTCGACAAGAATGCGAGATAGATTCCAAATCGCCTTTGCTTTTGCATTCCCTAAACCACAAGGCTGTATGATCTGTTTAATCTCTTCGATCGAAAGTTGAATCATTTTCTCAGGTGCACGAGCTCGAGCAAATAAGATGGGTGTGATCAAGTTCACGCGTTGATCTGTGCATTGAGCAGAAAGAAGTACAGCGATGAGAAGGGTATAAGTATCTTGATGTTGAAGAGGAATTTCAGGCGAAGGAAAAAGCTGATCTAAAATCGTCTGAATCAACTGACAGCGTTCTTTCTTATTCATTTTCCGATGCAAAATTTGGAGAAGATAGCTGTTAGGATATCTTCTTGGATGTTCATGCCGATAATCATGCCCAATTCTTTTAATGTAGCCTGCATATCTGATGCAACAAATTCAGGAGAAATACCCGTTTTCAATCCTTCAATCACATCGCTCAAATGAAGAGAGGCTGTTTCCAGAGCTCGTTGGTGGCGAACATTGGTAAGGGTGATTTCCTCTTTAGAAGGAGGTCCTTTTTTCCAGATGAAACGATCAATCGCTTGTTTCAATTGCTCTAATCCTTCACCCGTTTTGGCAGAGACGACTACTTCTTCAGTAAACTCAAGGGAAGTGATCTCATGGGTGCACAGATCGCTCTTGTTCCAGATCAGCAACGTTTTTTCTCGTGGCGCCAGTTGAAGAAGTTGTTCAGCACTGGGGCATAGTCTTTGAGAAGCATCGAGAACAAATAAAACGAGGTCGGCGTCTTTAAGTGCTGCTTGTGAGCGACGAACACCTTCCTTTTCCACGATTTCATCTGTTTCACGAATCCCTGCTGTATCCATTAAACGCACATGTAATTGTCCGAGGCGCAGCTCTTCTTCTAACAGATCGCGCGTTGTTCCAGGAATCGGGGTCACAATCGCTCTTTCTTTTCCGAGCAGGGCGTTCATCAGTGAAGATTTACCCACATTGGGTGGTCCAGCTAGGCACAATGAGATTCCCGTGCTGATCACTTTGCCCTCATGAAAGGTCGACGATAACTTCTCTATTTTTTTTAGAATCACTTTCAGTTGATCGATCACTTCTTCCATTGGTGCAAACGCAAGATCTTCTTCGGGAAAATCGACCCAGGCTTCCAGAATCGCTGCAATATCGACAAGGTCCTGTTGAAAATGAGAAACTGTGGCGGAGAGTCTTCCCTGAAGTTGTTGTTCTGCCACTTGAAGTGCTAGCTCATTTTTAGCGCCGATCAGTGCTTGGACAGCCTCTGCTTGAGCAAGATCGAGTTTTCCATTCATGAAAGCTTTAAATGTGAACTCGCCAGGTTCCGCCGCGCGCGCGCCTGCTTGCAACACAGTGTCTAATACCTTTCGCGTAATTAGGCTACCACCGTGGCATTGGATCTCCACCGTATCTTCACCTGTATAAGTGCGTGGGGCGAGCATGACAAGTAACAATGCTTCATCTACAACGCGTCGACTAGTATCGAGAACTTTCCCTAGATGAGCCGTATGAGATTTGTAGGAGCGGACAGGACCTGAAAAGACCCGTTCTGCCACAGCTAGGGCATCATGCCCTGAAATGCGGACAACAGCAATCCCTCCCTCTCCTGGTGGAGTGGCAATGGCCGCAACAGTTTCTCCCGGTTGGTAAGCGCGATGGACAAATTCTTTCATGGCTCAAAAAATAAGTTTAATCAACCATTATATCCCATTCTCTCAAAGAAAGGGAGTTAAATCCCTTGCCTCTGCCCCTGCCCAATTTTAATTTTTATATAAAAAACATAGAAAAAGTTAGGGCAGGGGGTATAGGCGAAGTTTTTAAGCGAGCGACAAAAAAACATGATGGATAGGATTAATATGATAAGCATGATAAAAAAATCTACTGGAAAACCGCAAAATATATTAAACGAATAAAATAAAAATCGTTAAATGTAAATTAAATTTTATTAAAAGTGCAGAATTTTGATAAAATCAATGTGTAAAACTAAAAATAAGTAAAATTGTGACAGCAGTATCCTCACTAGTTTTAGCTCCCTTAAACTTATCTCCCACACAACCTGCATCTGCGATGCCTGCAGTTGTGCCACCAAAGACTTCTTCTAAACCAGTGACGATTAAGTCATTGCCTGATGCAGTTCTGGCGCATGTATTAACTTTTCTTTCAGATCCACAAGCATTGCGATCAACGCGCTTGGCCTGCAAAGCTTGGGAACACTTACCCTTTCAGGGGCATCATTTAGATTTATCAGGATATAAGAATTTATCAGATGATCAGCTTAAGAACTTTCTAGTACAACTCAAAGGAACTAAAATCCAATCAATCAATTTACAGGGATGCTCCAAACTCACAAATCAAGGACTAGAACATCTCTTAAAGCTCACATCTCTCTCATCACTTAATCTATCAGGATGGTGGTACATCACAGATCCAGGACTAGAACATCTTTCAAAACTCACCTCTCTCACGTCACTAAATCTAAACAGATGCGACATCACAGATGAAGGACTAGAACATCTCTCAAAGCTCACCTCTTTCACTTCACTGAATCTATCGCATTGCTCAGCTATCACAGATCAAGGATTAGAGCGCCTCTCAAAGCTCGCCTCTCTCAGATCACTGAATCTATCAGAATGCCCCATCATTACAGATCAAGGACTAGAATATCTCTCAAAGCTCACCTATCTCACATCACTGGATCTAAGTTGGTGCGAAAACATCACAGATCAAGGATTAGAACATCTCTCAAAGCTTTCCTCTCTTTCATCCCTGAATCTAGCTATGTGCCGTCACATCACAAACCTAGGACTAGAACATCTGTTAAAGCTCACCTTTCTCCGATCACTGGATCTAGGTTGGTGTGAAAACATCACAGATCAAGGACTAAAGCATTTTTCAAAGCTCACATCACTCAATTTATCGGAATGCTTAGCCATCTCAGATCAAGGACTAAAACATCTTTCAAAGCTCACCTCTTTCACTTCACTGAATCTAAACAGATGCGACATCACAGATGAAGGAATAAAGCATTTTTCAAAGCTTACCTCTCTCACATCGCTGGATCTAAGTTGGTGCGAAAACATCACAGATCAAGGACAAGAGCATCTTGCAAAGCTCACCTCCCTCACATCATTGTATTTAGCGGGAAGCTACTGCATTACAGATCCAGGACTAGAACATCTCTCAAAACTCACCTCTCTCACTTCATTGGTTCTATTTGGATGTACAAACATCACAGATCGAGGGCTAGAACATCTTTCAAAGCTCACCACTCTCACTTCACTGGACATAAATTACTGTGATAAAATCAGTGCAAAAGCTATTGAGGCATTGGAAGCGGGCCTTATGACTTTTATGCACACAACTCCAACGTTCAATCCTACGACAGACCACCATGTCTTTCAATTAGCAGATGCGCCAAAAGAGGGAGATGAATGGGGAGAACAACATCGGTACGATGATCTCGAGCGCCTCAAATTGGCTCAAGCCCTGACCTTGTTCAAGATGACACAAAGTGCTGATCCTCGGTATCCTTCGATCGATCCTCTCCTTAATCTCATCAATCAGAACACGTTTTCGAAAGAAACTATCCATCCGCTTTTACAAAACTTACCCAAGGAAATCTGCGATCTCATTTACTTCCAGATTTACGCCTTATCGCCACAGCGACAAGATCAAGATCATTGGGGTGAGAACCACTGCTTTGATGATCAATCTATCTTTAAATCTGCGGTCATCGCTGTCCTTAAAGAGATTGTTCTTTCTACTTATCTTCCTAAACTGAGAACCCATCTTAAAATAGCGAGATAAGGAGCGGGCTTTTGTTGCCCTTACAATTCTCTTAATCAATTCACATCTCTGCTATATTGATTACTCATATAGGGATTGACAGTATCGTTTAATCACCTTTGTTTGAGAGGCTGTTGTGCTCCACGGTTGAATGGGCGAATATTAATCATGTTCGGAATTAGGAGTTTTAACAATGTCATTGCCATTATCTGGCTTAGTTCCTTTAACTTTACAAGCGACAGCGCAGACATCGTATGTGCTTACCCCTTTACATACTAGCGCAATGACTGGCATAAACGCTATCCCTAGCGCCGTTTTCGGACGTATATTAAGCTTTCTT
Organism: Chlamydiota bacterium; assembly: GCA_013286595.1. Lineage (GTDB taxonomy): Bacteria > Chlamydiota > Chlamydiia > Chlamydiales > Rhabdochlamydiaceae > JABDFI01. The sequence continues at coordinate 29,088 of JABDFI010000011.1, forward strand.
CCTGCTCAACAAATAACTCGTGTCCATCTTGTATGCAAAGATTGGCGTCACCTCTCTCTCGTCAACGAGGGTTGTCTAGATCTTTCTGGGCTCAATTTATCAGATGGAGATCTTAAAATCATTCTTGATAAAGCAAGTGGTATTCGCATTACTTCTATCAATCTATCTAAGTGCAAGAACATCACAGATGCTGGCCTTGCTCATTTATCAAAACTCGCATCTCTAAGCTCACTTGATCTAACAGAATGCGATAACATCACAGATGCTGGCCTAGCCCATCTCGTAACTTTAACACTCTTAAGCTCACTTGATCTAAGCTGGTGCAGAAACATCACAGATGCTGGTCTTGTCTATCTATCAAAACTCACACTCTTAAGCTCACTTGATCTAGGTGGGTGCAGAAACATCACAGGGGCTGGATTTCCCCATCTAGCAACTCTCACACTCTTAAGCTCATTTAATCTAAGCGTGTGCACAAACATCACAGATGCTAGCCTTGCCCATTTAATAACTCTCACACGCTTAAGCTTACTTAATTTAAGCAATTGTGGTAATATCACAGATGCCGGCCTTACTCCTCTATTACAACTCACATCTCTAAGCTCACTTGATCTAAGTAATTGCAGTAACATTACAGATGCAGGCCTTGCCCATCTAGTAACCCTCACATCTCTAAGATCACTTAATCTAAGCGGGTGCACAAACATCACAGATGGTCTTGCGCATCTATCAAAACTCACATCTCTAAACTCACTTAATCTAAGCGAGTGCACACAAATCACAGATGCTGGCCTTGCCCATCTAGTAACTCTCACATCTCTAAGATCACTTAATCTAAGCAAGTGTGCAAAAATCACAGATGCGGGCCTTGCCCATCTAATAACTCTTACACTCTTAAGCTCACTTAATCTAAGCGAGTGCACAAAAATCACAGATGCTGGCCTTGCCCATCTAGTAACTCTTACACTCTTAAGCTCACTTAATCTGAGCGAGTGCACAAAAATCACAGATGCTGGCCTTGCCCATCTATCAAAACTCACATCTCTAAGCTCACTTCAACTATATGGTTCGAGAATTACCTTGGTTGCTGCAAAAGCTTTTAAGATGAAACTGAGCATTCAGAGATAGATTTGAGTAAGTTTAACGGAACGGGCTAGAGTTAGAGATGGCGGAGGGCGGAGGTGATGAGGGTAGGAAGATCCGGCTCTTTCGGGAATGTTGTGGCAGCAGCCTTCGTTGCCTTTTGGGCTTGAGAGGAGTTGTAGCCCAGGTTGATGAGGGCGCTGATCGCATCGGCGATGACCCCGCTTTCTGTAGGGCGATGAGCGGGTGTGGAATCGGAAATCTTGCCGATTTTATCGCGCATTTCAATGATCAGTCTTTCTGCAGTTTTTTTGCCAATGCCTGGGATTTTGCAGATGGTATTGATGTTATTGTGCGCAATGGCTTGATGGAGATCGGCAAGTTCCATGTGACCGACGAGCGCAAGGGCAGTTTTGGGGCCTATTCCTGAAATTTCAATCAGATGTTCAAAGAGATTTCTTTCATGAAGATGCAAAAAACCATAGAGCCTATGGGAGTCTTCACGAATCACTGTCGCAATGTATAACGTTGTGATAGAGCCTAATTGAGGAAGTTTAGAGTAATTATTGAGGGGGATGTAAATTTTATATCCGAGCCCTTGAATATCCAAGGTGACTGTAGAGAAAGACACGTGGGTCAAGAGCCCTTTGAGATACTCGAACATGAAGTCAACCTCTGTTTAAAATGTAAAGTATTGGCTAAACAAATGGCAAGTGCTAAAGCGTCCGCAGCATCTTCTGGTTCCGGCACATGAGGTAAATGCAAAAGAAGCTGAATCATTCTTTGCACTTGTTCTTTACTTGCAGAACCATTGCCGACAACAGCGAGTTTTGCTTGAGAAGGAGCGAATTCATGAATCGGAATGTTGCGTCTTGCAGCAGCAAGTAGAGCCATTCCTTGAGCTTTTCCCAATTTTAACGCGCTTTGCGCATTCTTGGAGACAAATTGCGTTTCGACAGCGACATAGTCAGGAGTATGATGTTCAAGCAAGCGGTCGAGGGCGTTAAAAAGAGCGAGATAGCGAACGCTATCAGGAGCTTGAGTGGGAGGGCGAATGCATCCAAAATCAAGAGGAGAGAGAACCCGATGAGAGACCTTGATCACACCATATCCGGTGCTACGCGTTCCCGGATCAATGCCTAAAATAATGGTTGAATCTTTGTCCATAAAATGGATCGTATCAGGTATGAGTGTACAAAATCAAGGATGCCTGTTATCTTTAAAGCGCCAGCTCTCTTAAAGAGTGGATTATCCAACTGAAAATAACTTAGCAAAGGTATCATGACACGTCCTGTGTTTGCTATTGCTAGCGAAGTGTGTGTGTGAATGGAGCCATTGGAGGGTTTTAACCCGAAAAACATTCTCGTGCGCATGCCCAATTGGATTGGGGATTTAGTCATGGCTACCCCTATTTTGACCGACCTTAGGCGGGCGTACCCGGAAGCCCGCATTACGGCGATGTGCCGCTCACCCATTTGTGAAATTTTAAAGGGCGACCCTGAAATCGATGAGCTCTTTTGCTTTAGGAAAGCAAGTCGCTTTGGTAGGCGAAATGATAAGCGCAATCTGGTTGAAAAGATCAAAAAAGGGGAATATGACCTGGGAATTCTCCTCACCCATTCCTTTTCTTCTGTGTGGTGGTTTTGGCTGGGTCATGTTAAGTATCGCATCGGTTATGAATCCAATGGCAGAAAATTATTTCTCACACATAGTTTACCGTTTCCTGCGACCATTCAACAACAGCATCTTGTCGTCACTTATAAGACTCTTTTAGCTCCATTGGGAATCCCCCTTTCTGATACTGCTCCGCGATTATTTATTGCTCCTGAGGAGACTCGAGAAGCTCGTTCACTTTTCCTGCGATTAGGCATACCTCAAGATGCGACAGTTGTTGGGATTAATCCAGGTGCTACTTATGGCTCAGCGAAATGCTGGTTGCCAGAGCGATTTCGCGAGGTGACCAAACAGCTCATCGAAGATAAAAATCTCTATGTCGTCTACTTTGGCGATCAAGCCTGTGCTCCGTTAGTCAAGGAAATTTGCGAGGGATTGCCCTCTCAAGTGATCAACTTAGCAGGTCATACAACGATAAGAGAATTAGCTAGTCTCATCAGCATCTGCGATGTTCTGCTCACCAATGACAGTGGTCCCATGCACATTGCAGATGCCGTGGGAACTCCTCTGATCGCTTTATTTGGTTCTACTAGTGACGTTGTCACAGGTCCTTATCGCCAAACGGGAGTCATTCATAAACATGTCGAGTGTTCTCCATGTTACCAGCGAGCATGTCCCATTGATTTTCGCTGCATGAAAAGAATCGAGGCAGATGAAGTGTATCGCGCCGTAAGAAATAGTATTGATAGCAAACGGTCTAAGTTACATGTGATCTCGTGATGTTGAAAAAATTGTGGCGCCGTTTTGGTCCTAACCCTCTGGATCAAATGCTCAAAGAGGCCTGTAAGAGCGGAAAAAAAAGATGGTTGATCTGCTGGAATCGCGGTCTTGGCGATATTCCTTTAGGTCTGTATGCATTGACCTACCGCATCCGTCAGTTTATTCCTGATGCACAAATTACCTTCGTTACACGCTCTGATTTAGGCGATGGATTTCAACTACTCGATGGGATTGCTACCATCGTGGATCCTACGTGGAAGCGCGGGAGTCTATTTGATTTAGATGCGACACTGCAAAGGGCACATGTCGATCGTTCCCATTTTGATGTCATTCTCGAAAAACCTGATCCGACGCGGTGGCTCATGTGGCAGCTTGGGAAGTTGACGCCTCGTTTAATTTGGAGAGAAGCATGGGATCCTCTGTGCAATCAGTTTTCTTTTAAGCCGGAAAAAAAATATGTAGGCGTGCATGTGCAAACAGAAACTCAATACGCTTATGAAAAAAATTGGCCTGAAGCGTATTGGCGTGAACTATTTACCCGTGCGACACAAGAACACAATGTGGAATTTGTCCTGTTTGGATTTGCTCCCACTCCGTCTTTTGCTGCTGAGGGTATTCTGGATCTAAGAGGAAAGACGAGTTTATTTGAGATGCTGTCGATCATCAAAAACAAATGCCATTATCTACTGGTTCCTGATTCTGGTATTTTATCGATTGCTTACTATTTGGACATCGCTTTTCCGATGAAAGCGGTCTCCCTGTGGGCAGATCCTCACCAAGGTATACTTAAACAACGCGTCGCATCTCCCAATCCTCTCTTTCAGCATTGTCCTTTGAGAGCTAAGGGAGAAGATTTACGCACATTAAGTGTGGATAAGGTCATGCAGGAACTATTTGTCAACTGCTAGCTGATCTGCTATTTTGACGTTTCATTAATTGAACTGAAGGAAATTCATGCGTGTAGGCTATTTAGGAGCGGGTACCTGGGGTTTTTGCTTAGCATCACTACTCGCCTCAAAAGGCAATACTGTGGTTCTGTGGACCGCAAAGCCAGAATTTGCAAAGCTGCTGGAAAAGACAAGGGAACATCCTAAGCTTCCTCGTATTAAAGCAGATGAACGCGTTGAATTTACCAGTGACTTAAAACGTGCTATTGATCAAGCAGATTTACTTGTGGAATCGGTCACATCCAAGGGAATTCGCCCTGTCTTTGAGCAAGTCAAAGCATTAGGTGGCGTTGATTGTCCTATTGTCATTACTTCTAAGGGGATTGAACAGAACAGCGGTTTACTCTTACCTGAGGTCGTTGTGCAAATCCTCGGAGAAGATAAAAAACAAAATGTTTGCTGTGTCAGCGGCCCCAGTCATGCTGAAGAGGTGATACAACATCTACCTACATCGATTGTAGGAGCTTCCTACAATCCCTCTCTTGCCAAAGAGATCGCTGAAATATTCACCACGCCCTTTTTTAGAATTTATCCCAACGCCGATATGAATGGAGTTGCTTTTGGGGGTGCGCTTAAAAACATCATTGCCATCGCCTGTGGTATTTCCGATGGCTTAGGATTTGGCGATAACACGAAGGCAGCGTTGATGACAAGAGGCCTCCATGAAATCCGCAAGTTGTCCGTGACCAAAGGATGTCGACCAGAAACATTAAATGGGTTATCCGGATTAGGAGATCTTTGCGTCACCTGCTTGTCAAAACTCAGTCGGAACTACATGTTCGGCCGACTGATTGCAGAAGGTTTAAGTCCTGCCCAAGCTCAAGAAAAAATAGGCATGGTGGTAGAAGGGGCTTACACCTGTGTATCGGCTTTACAACTGGCGCAAAAAGCGCAAATCGATGTGCCGATTACAGAAGGTGTGTATGGCGTCCTTTATCAAAACATGGATCCAAGGGCTGTAGTGAAGGCTCTCTTACAGAGAGCCATCAAAGAAGAACACCTTTGAGTATTTTAAACGCCAAGACTCAAAAGAAAATACAATTTTTCTGTTGCGTCTTGGCGTCGCCGCGTCTTTGCGTTTAAAATAAGGCAACGGTTTTTAGGATGTTTTTTTAGGCGGTACAATCTTGTCCATTTTGCACAACTCGATAAAGGCGAGTAGTCCAAATGCAACGAAGACTAAGTAAAAGTAAGAAGGGAAGTGATATCCTAAAGTGAGTGTAATCAAGACTAAAAATTGCAAGGCAGTTGAAATTTTACCCCAACGCAACGCTTTACAGATGTAATAATCCCATTGTCCCGAAAGGCTGATATAAATTCCGAAAATCAACAAGGCAAAATCACGTGCAACCATGGCACAGGCCTGCCATAGAGCTAATTTAGATTCTAAAAATAACACGGACAAAGCAAAAAAAACAAAAAATTTATCCATGGCAGGATCGAGGATAGCGCCAAACTGCGTAGCCGTTCTTCGACGCCTTGCTAGATAACCATCAATGCTATCCGTTAACATCGCTAAAAAAATGGCGAGGAGACGGCATGCGGTATTATCCACAAGGAAAAGAAAGGCAAGAGGAGCTCTTAGTAAGGATAAACTATTAGATAGGCTTAACATCGCACCGTCGCTATTGTCCGAAACACGTCGCGCATCATAAGTATTATAAGATACCGAAATAGTTCTTAAATGAATCCGTATCTTGGATTCACGGTCGGTAGGTATTCGTGGCTCGGGTTTTCTTTCTTCTTTTATACCAGATGAAGCTAATTACCGTCACACCGAAACCGATAAAAATAAAGGTATTGAACACTTTTACATAGTTCCAGATTACCTGATAACTCTGACCCAAAGCATAGAATAACCAAAAGGCAAGAGAACACCAAAGGGAACAAGCAAGGGCATCCATCAAAGCAAATTTGCCGAAAGACAAACGACTCATCCCTGAAGACATGAAAATGCAATTGCGGACGCCAAACGGAATGAATCGACCTAAGATGAGCGTCCAGAGTCCATACTTCTCATAAAATATTTTAATTTTTTCTAAACGCTCTCGCGAGACTATTCGGGAAAACCATGTCCAGGAGTGTAGCTTTGGGCCGAGCAATCTCCCCGTCCAATAGGCGCACCAAGCGGAAAAATAGCATCCAAGCACCAAAGCTAGGTAGAGATGAAACGTATGCTCAGGGATGATGGTAGCAGCCATGATAGCGGATACAATGATCAACACATCTGTGCTAATCGGTACATTGAATCCAGCCAAAATGATAGCCCCAAACACAAACCAATGTGCATGGTGGGCATGCTGTGAAATCATTTTTAGGAGAGTTTCCATAGATTGTAGTTATAGCATAGAGGCAATTCGAATGGAATGGGGTAATTTCAAAGTCCATTGAATAGAATTAAAAATTAAAGTTAAAATGAGGGAATAAGCACAAGGTGAGTATGAGTAAAAAAGATGGTGATTCTAAGCAAATTGTGACAAAAGATCGCCCTAGCAGGCTTGCTTTAGTCGTATCGATTTGCATTGCGATCACCTTGCTGGTAGCGGCTGCTAGTAAATTTTTTTATCCCTCACCTAAGCTCAAGCAGCTGGATCAATGGGTTAGTTTGTTTGAGGTGGGAGTCGTTCTTTTTTTACTTATATTGAGGAAGCGCAGTTGGATGTGGCTTTTGATGGCGTGCCTTTTTGCTGCGTGGGCTGGGTATGCTTTGTATTGGTTTAACTTAAAGCTGCCTTGTAACTGCTTGGGGGCCTTGATTGAATTCCCATCGATTTTTTCGTTCTCACTCGATATTCTCTTTTTTCTCGTCAGTTTAAGGATGGCTTCCTTGTTGGGTACAACACGTTCTCTCCTCTATCTAACAGTATTGCTGGGTTGTTTGTTTTCCTTAACGGGGTATGGTTTTGCAGAATGGGTCTTTTATCGCAAAATTCTAGATATGAAGAAGCACACAATCAGTGCTGCGGATTGCTCTGCACTTTGCGAGTAGCGCCTGCCTTTGCCCATGCCCTAAGTTTCGGTAGACATAGCTTTCAAAATTAAATGAAGAGATAGAACTTTTTGGGCAAGGGCAAGGGCAAGGGCAAGGGCAAGGGCAAGGGCAAGGGCTAGGTAGTGGATTCTTGGAGAGTTCCAAGCTTTCTCGATTCGTCGGGATCTTTGAGGACTTCCTGATGTGCTGAGAGCTCATTGAACTGTTTGCCCAATGCTCGCACTGCGTACATCCAGCCAGAAATGGCGCCTAAGAGAAGGACAGCAACATAGGGCGTGCTGAGAGTCACGGTGCCAAAAATCATCAATAAACTTTGATGGATAATAGAGCCACCCGATTTTCCAACGCGAGAGCCAATACCATCGATGGCGGCTTTTCCCTTCAATTTGCACTCTTTGCTGAGTGGGATGAAGGCTAATTCTTTAGTTGCATCAAAAAGAGTGTACTTGGAAGCGCGCGCTAGACAGTTTTGGAGAGAGCCAAAGAATACACACATCACCAAGGGTGAGGAGCCAAAAAATAGAGAAAATGAGGCTAAACTAGAGTCTTTGAAGAAGAAGAAGAAAAAGAAAGCGATTCCTGTGACCAAAAGAATACAAGGCGAAATCATCGCGCTTGCAGTCCAGCTAAATTTGCGGATGATGGTTCCCGAAGCAAAGACGCTCGTGATGGTAGCGATAATGCCAATCCACATGAGAACCTGCCCCATGTAAGCATTGAAATCGGCTGGATTGGGGTAGAGTTGCTTGACCTGATCTTTCCAGACGACCTCTACGAGGTTGATGGCGATATTGTACATCACCACAATCACAGCAATGCAAATCAAGTACCTGGATTTAGCTAAGTAAGCAAAGTTTTTGCGCAATCCCATTTTCACATCGTGGGAGCCGTGTTGCTCATGGTAGGCAGCAGAGTTATAACCATGTCCTTTTTTGTGGATAAAGCGGAATAAAGCCATGCATAACAGACCAGCGATGATGATGGTACTAGTCAAAAAGAAAATAGATTGATCCCAGGCATTGGCGCCGAAGGGGAGAAGGGGATTGAACGCGCGCTGTGACATGGTGGTTGCTACTTGTCCAGCAACGATCCCTGAAAGATTGATGCTAATCCCTAAAAGCCCATAGTAACGCCGTGCATCTTTTACAGAGGTCACATCATTAGCAAAACCCCACAACAAAACCGTCATGATGATCGTACTCCACATCTCGGACATCACATAAAAAAGAGTGAAGGTCCAGTTGCGGAAAAGAGCAATTAATCCTTGACAGCCAAGGGGAAGCATGTTTTGGATCCGATCTGCAAATTCATGGGGGTGAAGCGCGTGCTGGAAAGGGTAGAGAACAAACAGGAAGAGCAGGAAGAAAGCCACAAAGATGCTCATCATCACGTAAAATATTTTTTCCCGAGCGACTTTGTTGGAGACGCGAGTAAAAATAAATGTGAATATAAGAGCAAAGGGAACAATGGCCCAAACTTTCAGAAAGGGAAGTGCTTCCGCCCCGGATGAAGGAGCTGTGACGACAAGGGCGTCTTTAGTGGCGCGTAAAAGGCTGTAATTAAAGCCGACAAGAAAAAAGATCAGAAGTGTCGGGATAAATTTGACGAGCTCGTGGCGATGGATTGGCCAAAGGTAAGCTCGCACTTTGCTAAAACCCGTAATGGACATTTTCCGCCTAGCTTGAAGGTGAGAATACTTTATAGGATAAGTTTTTTTTCTTTCCTATCTCACCAAAGTTGTGCCTAATTATAACAATTCCTTCTTATTTGACAATCGAAAAGCTCCACGATCACTATGCAATATTTTTGCTTAATTGCTTGTCAAAATTGTAAAAGATAGTTTTAGAAAACGTCTTATACACAAATAAATTCAAAAATTGATAGTTGTTAAAATATCTATTCCAGGTAAATGTCCATGCTCGAGTAATTCTAAAGACGCTCCTCCCCCTGTTGACACATGAGAAAAGTGGGAGGCAAGGTTTAAATGATTGATAGCTGAGACGGAATCTCCCCCTCCGACCACCGTGAAGGCGGAAAGGTGGGCCAGGGTAGTTGCCAGTTCTTTTGTCCCTTTAGCAAAGGGAGCTAATTCGAACACGCCAACAGGGCCGTTCCAAAAAATAGTTGCACCAGTTTTAAGTATTTTTTTCCAAGAGGCTAGAGTTTCTGGTCCTATGTCCATTCCTTGCCATCCCTCGGGAATTCCTGCGGAGACTGCAATGGTTTTTCGTTGGGCTTTAGCACTAAAATCATCTGCAATGATGAGATCGGTAGGTAAATAAAGGTTGTTGCTGAAGTGTTGTAGAAATTCTAGTGCGATAGGAACTTGTTCAGGTTCACAAAGAGAGTTGCCGATAGGGATTCCCTGCGCTTTAAAAAAGGGAAACGCCATGCCACCCCCAATAAAAATGCCATCCACTTTTGTGGAGAGTGCTTTTAATACTCCAATCTTGGACGAGATCTTAGCACCACCTACGATAGCATAAAATGGGCGACGAGGTTGAGAGAGAAGAGCATCGAAGGCTTCTACCTCTTTTTGCATGAGCAAACCCATGGCTGATGAATCGGGAAAGGACTGTGCGATTGTGTGGGTTGAAGCATGAGCTCGGTGTGCTGTGCCAAAAGCATCATTGACATACAGATCTCCCAACGATGCAAGTTGTCGAGCAAAAGAGGGATCTAATGAAGGGTTTTCCTCTTCTGGATGAAAACGGAGATTTTCCAGTAAGAGGATCTCACCGGGTTGAAGCGCTCGTGCTTGCCGTTCCACTTCAGGTCCGATGCAATTGTGTGCTAAAGACACTGGGCGTTTTAGCAAAGTAGATAAGAGGCTAGCACACGGTTGGAGAGAAAGACTTGGATCAGGTCCATCTTTGGGTTTGCCTAGATGGCTCATTAAAATGAGAGACCCGCCTTGCTCGAGGACATAACGAATAGAGGGGAGCGCTTCTTGAATGCGCGTTGCGTCAGAAATAGACCCATCTGGATTGAGCGGCACATTGAAATCGACGCGCATTAAGACTTTCTTTCTTCGTAAATCGAGATCCTGTAGTTGTAATTTGCGCACATTGCCTCTAGAGATTAGAAAAGGGATTTGCAGCTTGACCAAATTGAGAGCCGCGCTTGCGTTTTTTAAGCTCTTGTTTAAGAGAAAAGAGAAGATCTTGATCAAATTTTTGATGGGAGGCCCAACGCAAGTACTCAAACGAAATCTCGGAAAAGGGACGTCCTTTGTATTTACCAAGAGGCATGGCTTTCAGTGCGATAGGACTTTTCAGTCTTTCGATCATCTGTTCGGTTGTTTTGAAGTGATTGGCTAAGTACTTAAACACTTCAATGTTCACAACGACATCATTCATCGCTCGATGAGCTCCTTCATCGGCGATATTGAAATGTTTGCGCAACATTTCAAGTGAGTTAGTAGGGCTTTCTCCATAAAGGCGAGCTAAACGCAAGGTGTCGACGAAAGGATGGCCGGAAAGCTTATTGCGGATATTGTGTTTTTTAGCAGCATTGTGCAGGAAGGTGATATCAGTTTGAATCCCATGTCCAATGATGATGCTAGAACCTATGAAATCCAACACTTGGGGAAGAACTTCAAAAATCTTGGGTTTCCCTTGCACCATCGCATCGTTGATATGATGGATTGCCATGGAGGCTTCAGGAATGAGCATCTGAGGATCGATTAATGTTTCAAAGGTGTCAATGAACTGATCAAAATTGAAGCGCACAACGGCGACTTCAATCACCTGATCGGTTTCATAGTCTAGTCCTGTGGTTTCACAATCGAGACAGACGAAGGTTTCTTTGTTAAGGGCGCCCATGAAGTTAAAAGTGAGTTGATTTGTTGAATGAGTTCTATTCTAGCGCGAGGATCTTTTATTGAGTAATGGAGAAAACGAATCGGAGCGTCATGTAAAAAACGCTGAAAGGTTCCCAAACAATTCAATATAGAGTCTTTTTTTTCTCGCTCATTGACCTTGTCAGCTTTTGTAAAAATAAGCAGAAGAGGGATGCGGTGATGATTGGCCCATTGCATGAATTGGCAATCTTCCTCCGTCGGTACTCGTCTTGTGTCGAGAAGAAACAAGATGAGTTTGAGATTCGTTCTTGACTTAAGGTAGCTATCGATGAGCTGAGACCATTTGGCTTTTAGATCGAGAGAAACTTTAGCATAACCATATCCAGGCAGATCTACGAGAGCTAATCGCTGATCGATGGAAAAAAAATTAAGCGATTGCGTTTTGCCAGGTGTTGCAGATGTCTTAGCAAGCTTTTGCCCCTTGAAAAGAGAATTGATCAGAGAAGATTTACCTACATTGGATCTCCCGACGATCGCAATTTCTGGCATGGGCTGTCCGTTTTCCATGACAAGCGATGGAAGCTGGTCCAATTCAAAAGCGGCGGCAACAAACTTGCCTTCTGTGAAATGCACTTTGTCCATTAGACCTCTTTCGAAATTAAGGGTTCGTCTCAATGGTAATTTGTCTGCACTCTTGTCCCAGCGCTTCGATGGTGATACGATCGATGGCTTCTGGGAGAAGGGATGAGATTCGTTCCGACCATTCGATACAGCAGATCCCGTTTAAATGTAAAAATTCGTCAAATCCAGCAGCGATGAATTCCTGTTCTGAAGGAATTCGATATAAGTCAAAGTGATAGATGGTTGTGCTGCCTTCGTAGATATTGAGATAGGCAAATGTCGGACTACAAACTTCTCTACCATCGAGTTGGGCTGCGCCCGCAACTAGTCCTCGAATGAATGTCGTTTTACCGGCTCCAAGTCCTCCTGAAAAAGCGACTGTGCGCGTGCGCGGCAGGCCTTGACCATAGGTTTTTCCGAGTGTAAATGTCTCTTCGGCAGATGCAGTGAGGAAGTGTTCCTTACGCATCATCCTCTTCTTCTAGCCATTGACTCAAGTATGCAGATAGCTCTTCCACTTGCGAGAGAGCCTCGACAAAGGCGTTAATGCGCGCTTCTTCCAATTGGGTTTGAATGAAAGCTAGGAACGTCTCTTCGATCTGGAATCGATTCTGATTGGGAACTTCTTCTAAAGGAATTTGTCTGAGTTGGTTCTTGATGAAATCATCGAGAACAGCCGCTTTGCTATTAAATAATTTTCCTGTTACCACAGAAGAAAAGACGATTTTTGTAATCGGATCCTTGCGCTTGACAATGTAGTTTTTGATGATTTCAGGGTCTTCTGATACGAAAAAGCGCTTTGCTTTGAGACCGCCTACTCTTTCTTTATTTTCAGGGCATTTTCCCACCCAGTCGTAGATGGCGTCTTGAGGATTGGGATGCGTGTTGTCAGCAAAAACTTTACCTGTAAAGGGACAAATGTAGATTTTCTTTGTCAGCTCATTAACAGCTTGTTGTCCTTGTTGAATTTTAATCTCTGTTTCGCGCCATAACTTACCGCCTTCTTCGAGTTTTTTGATCACTTCATCTTGACTTTGATAGATGGTTTTATCTCGAATGAAAAGAATGGGTTTGATGTTAAATTTTTTTTCGAGGTAGAAAAGGTAGGTTGTGATGATGTCTGCTTTCTTGTTCTTTTTCAGAAACTTAAGCAACTCGTCCTTCAGCGTTTCAGTGATCACCAATGTTGCCATGTTCTCCTCAATAGGCTTTAGTTTTAGTTAAGGGAAGAGCTTACCCTACGATCTTTTAATATTCAAGATTAAATGAGTTGATCAGATAGTGTTCAGTAAATAGATCATTGTTTATTTCTGTAGAAGGAAGGAAGGAATAAGGTTGATTTTAGATGCGCAAACTTGCTAACATCCTTTGGTACATATAAAAGCTATTTTGATAGGGAGGACCGGCATGACGCTTATCCTAGAGGATTCACTTGTCTTTGAAGAAGTGACAGTACCCGGATACGAAAAAATTGTTAAAGTGAAGCACAAAGAGGCTGGATTAGAAGCTATTATTTGTATTCATAGAACGGATCTTGGGCCTGCATTAGGAGGCACCAGAATCTATCCTTATGCCAATCATGAAGATGCCTTAAATGATGTGATGAGACTGGCTAGAGGAATGACCTATAAATCTGCTCTAGGAGAATGTGGTTGGGGTGGTGGAAAAAGCGTTATCATCGCTGATCCAAAGGCTAAAACTAAAGCTTTGTTGACTGCCTTTGGGCAAGCCGTTAATCGCCTACAAGGAGAATATATCTGTGCTGAAGACGTGGGGTCGACGCCAGAGGATATGACGATCATTAGCCGAGCTACTCAGTATGTGGTAGGTCTACCTCACGAAAAAAGCAGTGGAAATCCCTCTCCTTTTACAGCGTGGGGAACCTTTAGAGGTGTCCAATCCGTTCTCAAAAAAATCTACGATTCTGAAAGTCTTGAAAATCGCACAATAGCTATCCAAGGGTTAGGCAGTGTAGGGTTTATCTTGGCGGAGTTGCTATTTTGGGCAGGTGCTAAACTGATTGTTAGCGATATCGATCGCGCCAAGTGTGAACACGTGGCGAAAATGTTTGGTGCACAGGTTGTTTTCCCAGATGAGATTCTCTCGGTGGAATGCGATGTATTGGCTCCTTGCGCTATGGGTGGAGTTATCAATGAAAAGACGATTCCTCAATTGAAATGTCGCGCGATAGCTGGATGTGCCAACAATCAGCTTCTCAAAGATTCAGATGCCGATGAATTGTTTGCGTTGGGAATTCTGTATGCTCCCGATTTCATTATCAATAGCGGAGGCTTGCTCAATGTGACGCAAGAACTCGATTCCATGGGTTACAATCCTCATACCGCTAGAAATAAAGTGAATAAGATTTATTCTCAGCTGATGATCATTTATGACATTGCTGAACAAAACCGTTACTCCACACATAAAGCGGCTATTTCCTTAGCTGATTATCGGTTGAAGTACCGGATAGGTAGACGCATCGACCCAGCTTGCTTCCACCACGCTAAGAAGTAATAGATCTCTTTCGAAATTAAGGGTTCGTCGATTTTCGAGATTATTTTGGCCGAAAATCGACGAACCCTTAGTTTCGAAAGAGGTATAATACGATGGAAAATCTTCTCACCCTGCTGAATCGTGCACTTGGTAACGCGCTGCGCTCAGCTTTTGATCAGGAGTTACCCGCTGATTCAGAACTCTTCCTTCCCGAGGTTGTCCATGCGACACAACCTCAATTTGGACATTACCAGTGTAATAATGCTCTAAAATTAGGGAAAATTCTTAAAAAAAATCCCCGTGAAGTGGCTGAGAAGATCATTGCTCAGTGCGCTCATGATTCTCTCATCCAACGGATGGAGAGTGCAGGTCCAGGATTCATCAACATCACCTTATCGCCCGCTTTTCTAGGAAAACAAACCCAACATATTTTACGCGATTCCCGTGTAGGAGTTCCCTTACCAGAGCACAAGCAAAGGATCATCGTTGAGTTTTCCTCTCCGAATATCGCTAAGGAATTGCATGTAGGACACATTCGCTCTACTATCATAGGCGATGCCCTCGCTCGTCTTTTTGAGTTCTTAGGCCACGATGTGCTGCGTTTGAATCACGTAGGCGATTGGGGCACGCAATTTGGGATGTTGATTACCTACATGGAAGAGCATGCTCCCGACGTGCTATTGGGCCAGGTTCACACCGATCTCTCTCAATTATTAACATGGTACAAAGCTTCTAAAAAGTGCTTTGATGAAGATCCATCTTTCAAAAAACGAGCTCAGCTACAAGTAGTCAAACTGCAATCGGGTGATCCTCAATCCCTTCATGCTTGGAAAATCATCTGTCAGATTTCTCGTTTAGGATTTAAAGAGATCTACGATCTACTCGACGTCAACATCCTGGAGCGCGGCGAATCGTTTTATAATCCTTATCTTCCTCAAGTCGTTGCTGATTTAGAAAAAAAGGGGTTAATCACTGTATCCGATGGAGCAAAATGCGTATTTTTAGAGGGATTTGTCACAAGAGAAGGAACCCCCTTGCCCATGATCGTACAGAAATCAGACGGTGGTTATAACTACGATACCACTGATGTAGCTGCACTCTGGCATCGGGTCTTCATTGAAAAAGCAGATCGCATTGTGATCGTCACCGATGCAGGACAAAGTTTGCACTTTGCTATGTTATTCAAAGCCGGAGAGTTGGCAGGTTATATTAATCCTCAACAAGTACGCGTAGATCACGTTCCCTTTGGACTCGTCTTAGGTGCAGATGGCAAGAAATTCAAAACCCGTTCTGGCGAGACAGAGAGGTTGATCGATCTTTTACTAGAAGCTGTCCAGCAAGCGGAAATCATCATGCGCGAGCGCTTGCCAGATCTTCCCGAACAAGAGATTTCATCTTTAGCGCGTACTCTTGGTATCGATGCTGTTAAGTATGCCGATCTAGCTTGCAATCGAGTGAAGGATTACGTTTTCAGCTATGAAAGGATGTTGAAATTTGAAGGTAACACAGCGGCCTTCTTACTCTATGCTTACGTGCGCATTCAAGGGATTAAGCGGAAAGTGGGTAAATCGATTGACGAGATCATCAACAGCGCTACAATCCAACCTGAGCACCCCAGTGAAATTGCGCTTGCTCTGCACCTTTGTCAATTCGGTGAAACCCTTGAGATGATGTCGCGCGATCTTCTTCCCAACCGTTTAACAGACTATTTGTATCATCTGGCCGAAGCGTTCCACGCGTTTTTTCGCGACTGCCGCGTAGAAGGCACACCACAAGAAGACAGCAGATTATTGCTTGCTGAAGCCTCGGCGCGCGTCCTAGAAAAAGGGTTGACCATTCTCGGCTTAAAAACTCTCGACCGGATGTAGTACTCAGAAGTCTAATTCGAGTTGCACGGTCAGTCCTTGCAATTGCAGATCTCCGCCATCTGAGTTCATCGTGATAAACGGGAATCCTATATTATCGTTATTAGACAGATTTTCATTGCTCAGTTGATTTTGAGTGAACCAGTAGGCAAAGCTATACAATCCCGATAATCCGAGACGGTATTGATCATCCCTGAAGAACGCCTGATACTGCAAGCCAATGTTTCCCTCAAGATTGGTGCGGATCACATCATCCGAGTTTTTGAGTTCTACATTTTCTGGGAAAAAGGTACTAGGTGTTGTGAAAATGACACCATTGAGGTTTTCTGTAATGTGTTGTTTACCCGACAAAATGGATCCCGATAGATTGCCTAAAATAGAGAAAGATTTCGTGAGATGGAATTGGATGTCAGAACCACACTTAAGCCCTATCCCTTTGAAATGTTGATCAGCACCAAATTCATGATCAAATGTAAAAATTAAAGAGGCATTGGTAGGATAAATCGCATGATAATCGACATTGAAATCTTGCCCAATCCAAGCGGCTCTTAACCCCAATTTAGGATAGAGAGACAACCACTTCCCAACAAAAAAATGCCTGCCTAATTCCAAATCCACGACATCAAAATCTAAATCCCAATGAGCGGATACTTTATCAGCTGTTGGCCCAATTAATGAGGGAATGAGAATGGGGATGAAATAATTAGCAAGTGAGAAGGTGGCCTTCATAGACTTAGAGTTAGAAGTGTCAAATCGAGTCCAAGATAGGCGCGTATGCCACTGTTCTCTTCCTTCAAAAATGTATCCTAAGCCCACTTGAAAACCGGGATCCCATGTATCAAAATCAAGGGTCTGGGGCTGAAGCTGTGCATTGAGAAAAGTAGGCCCCATCTCATCGAACATTCCTGAGATTTTAGCTTCAGAGGCAAAATCATACCCATCAACTTTTGCATTCCAATACAGAAAACTACCATCAATGGTGGGCCCGCAATCTACAGAAGCGCTTAAGTTCCGAGGCTGCCATTCTCCTTTAAGATTGCATTGAGTCATCTGATCTAAAGTGGGACATGATGTTTCAGCGAAGGCCAATCCTGTTAACAATAAGGTAGATAAACTTGCAAATTTGAATTCCATACAGAAGCTCCTTCAGCAAAGTAGAGCAACGATTATTCAAGGAAACTATTTAATATGCAATCAGATTCAGGCAATTACAGCAGCGCCCGCTTCAGCGGGAGCTGCTGTAGAGAACTCTATCAACTTTTTTTATTCAATCTTATATGATCGACGAGCGTCAGCGATTTGATCATAAGATTGTACAAAGTCGAGGTGAAGCAGAAGAAGCTAAAGATGTAGAAGATCGAGATTTACTTTGCATTGACAGCGATTCTTGTATTCGGTCCCACTGCTCCCTAAGTAACAGCGATTCTTGTATTCGGTCCCACTGCTCCCTATAATATTTTGCATGGCGGGTGGAACCAATGCCTCCTTTTTTCTTCCAGAGATTATCAAAGCTTTCTGAAGGTGTACTACCGTAGGTATCAAGATTTCTAGTCCATTCTGGGCCCATTTCATCCAAAACTTCCATGCATACACGGTGATGCATCCTTGTTCCATTAAATTCAATTTTCTCATATTCGTAAGCAAAGTCATTACGTAAGACCAAGCGGTCTTCACCGCTTCTCGCACGCTCTATAAATTTTTGAAAAATATCATAAAATTTTTCGATTTGCACAAAATTAGTCAATTCAAATACAAAAACCGTCAGCTCTTCATCATCCGATACGTTGGATAATATATCGATTCTATGCTTATGAAAAACAGATTCCGCTTTAAAACCTGACGATGTCTTTAATGTAAACTGAATATCTATCTCGCCTATCTGGCCATGAGGGTCAGAAGATGTAATGGCTTGTAAATACAATTTTCTAATTGCAGCGCATGATAACGCTTTTTTTCGAAGCGTTGATTCTCTTGACGAAGCAGAAACAGGTAGATAGGCAGGGAAAGGTCTGAATCCAGCAGGTACATCGGGAAAGGTTGTCAGGTAGTTGTCGCTAAAGTTGAGGCGAGTCAAATTAGTTAACTTGTTGATTCCATGGGGTAGATCGATCAGGTGGTTGTAACTCAAGTCGAGGGAAGTTAACTGACCCAACTGGTCAATTTGAGGGGGGAGGATGATCAGGTTGTTGTTGCTCAAGTTGAGGTGAGTCAACTCTCCCAACTGGCCGATTTCAGGAGGAAGGGAGGTCAAATCGAGCATAGATAGGTCGAGTTCATTATTTTTGGTTGCATAGCATTCTAAAATTCTTTTAGCTGCTATAAGGCGATTTTTGTACTCCTCCGGTGGTCCTTTATTGCACCACTCTTGAAGACCTTCATCTAATAACTCTAACTTTGAGGGGTGTTTTATAGAAGAAGCTTGGGAGGAAGCGGAAGAAGAGACTGCTGCTGAAGTTGGTTTAGCTCCAGAGACAAATGAAGCAACTTGGTAAGATACAGGTGAAGCAGTTTGAGAAAGTATAGGAAGAGGTGAAAAGAGAGAAGGAGAAGAGCGTTGATGACTGGAAAGTTCTGGCAGAGTTAGTAGATATTGAGCAGCAACGCCCCTGGTTGCAGTAGTTATTTCTCCTTCTTTTTTTTGCGCAGATTTGGGATCTTCTCCTTTTGCGTGAACTTTTACATTAACTGACGTTACATCTAATGACATAGTATTGCCTTTTATTTTTAATTAGTTAACTTATCGGTGTGTATTTAATATTATAATATTTTGTTTATTAAAGTTAAAATAAAATATGTTTATTATTAGTTTTTTTGAAAATGCTCTGTAAGTGGAAAAGGGGATCAAGCAACCATTTAAGTATAAGCTGCTTAACGGGAGAGGGGAGAA
>JABDFI010000012.1:0-9237 GCA_013286595.1 Chlamydiota bacterium
TTTGCTTGAGCTGGAGCTTCAGCAGAATGTGCTTTCTCAGCACCTGCAACTTGGGCAGCAGCTGGAACCAATTTTTGTACGGCTTCGTCAGCATTAGCGCCAGTTTTTGCAGCAGCCATCACAGATTTTCTCTGTTCAACTGTGAGTTTGTCAGCAAAAATCTTACGTGTTTGATCATTGAGTTTTGCAGCAAATGCTTGCTCTTCAGTTGTGAGAGCTTCAGCTTTCGCAGGAGCTGCTGTAACAACTTGAGGCTTTTGTGTTGCGCACTGTGCAGAATTCTGATTGCACTCAGCATGTAACAAAGTACCTGCAGTTAGTGCTAAGATCATTAATGAATATTTTTTCATAGTTCCAAATCTCCTGAATTCTAAGCGAATATAGTCACTTAGTATGGGGATTAATGTAGTTTATCAACGTTTTTTTTGTCCAGAGCTATTACTATACTGTGTTCTAGTAGCGCCCTCAAAAAACATTGTAAAAAATTATTTCACAGGACAAGCTCCGCCGCTGCGCATTTGCGTCATCCCACTGTCCTGCATCACTTTCTGCACAGCATCGTTAGGATTCATCATGGTGCCAGTTGAGTCAGGAGTGGTCGTCATTTGCATCGCTTTTTGCCGTTGAGAAGGATTCATTTTTGAGCAAAAATTTGCGGCATTAGTACTTGTCAATTTAGCGGCAAAAGCCTGTTCTTCGGTATTTAACTTAGCACAATCACCATTAGTTGACATCTGTTGCTGCATGTTCTTTTGGTCCATGTTCATATTGGGATTCATTTTCCCGTTATTGTTATAATTGTTTCCATTATCAGCTGCAAAAACGGCAGTAATCATAGATAATGTGGAGCCAAGTGTTAAAGCTATTGTTCTTTTCATGTTATCCTCTTAGATAGGTTGGTAAAACATTTTTTCATCTTAGAATCCCTTCTCTTTTTTGTCTAATTATACTGCGCCCGTTTAGGTTGTGCAAATTTTGACTCTGCGAGACAAAGCCAAATCGAAGCGTAGCGGTCTGAACGAAGAAGACCATTCCCCGTAGGGAAGGCTGACGAGGAGGATTGATTTGGCCAAGTCGTAGCCAGTCAAAATTCGTAAAAACTAAGCGGGCGTAGTATAACTTGTAATTTTTAACAGGCAGAACTAGAATCCAAAATTTGTGAGGTACACTATGGCCGAACGTCCCGTAGAATGCAGCCATTGCAAACGACCCATTCAAGTAATCTACAAAGAACTAGTAGGCGACACGATCACCTGCACAGAGATGTGCGCCGAATGTCCTCTTCTCGAACAACGCCTCCATGGTCAAGTCAGAACAGAAGGTTCGAGCGAGAGTTTAAAAGAAGGGGAAACAGGTTTATGCTGCGGCAACTGCCGTACGACCTTAGAATCTGTCCAGACTGGAAATCCTTTAGGCTGCAGCGAATGCTATGCGGTTTTTGCCGATGTGCTCGTCGCTGAAATGATCGATGCAGAGCTCATTCCCAAGAGCATGACAGCCAGAAAGAATCAACCGCTGCACATTGGAAAAGCTCCTCACATCTCCCTCTCCATACCCTCTTCTAGCCGCTTAACAGCCCTGAATGAAGCCCTCAACGAAGCATTAAAAAAAGAAAACTACGAGCAAGCTGCTTGGCTACGCGATCAGATCAAAGAATTGCAAGAAAAGGGCCCTGATGACGGAAAAGCTTAATCTCCCTCCTTTTTTAGTCGACCATACACCTTGGGAATCTGGACCGAATCCCATCTGGCTCGCTACCGCCTTTACTCTTCATCGCAATCTGGCTCGCTACCATTTTCCTTCCAAATTATCGCCTTCCGATTTTAAGCAGATCCTCTCCATTCTCTCAGAAAAACTTCTCGCTTCACCTACTCTCAAACAACCTACCTGCTTAAAAGCAGAAGAGCTCAATCCCCATGACAAAGAATTCCTCTACGAACATTTTCTCTGCACCGACGGATTCCAGAATTCTCTAGGAGGACAAGGTTTTGTCGTCGACACCAGCGGAACATTTCTGGGCCTAATTAACATCGAAGATCATCTCCTGCTCAAACTCATCGATAGTCAAGGAACCTGGGAATCGGCTTGGAACAAACTCAATCAAGTAGAGACCACTTTAGGAGAATCGATTGAGTTTGCTTTCTCACCTCGATTTGGCTACTTAACTTCTGAACCCAACGTCTGTGGCACCGGCCTCATCACCCAAGCGTATCTTCACGTTCCAGCGCTCGTACATACAGGACAACTGCAAGAAGCTCTTGTGAAGCAAACAGATGATAACATCTTAACCCATGGCATGGAAGGAACCATTGATGATCTAGCAGGAGATCTGCTCATCGTCAGCAATAGCTTTACCCTAGGACAAACGGAGGAGAATATTCTTCAAAGCGTTCAATTGGCTTCTATGAAAATCATGGCCTTAGAAAAAGCCCTTCGCACCCGCTTGAAAAGCGAGAACAACCTCGACATGAAAGATCACGTGAGCCGATCCTATGGGCTTCTTCTGCATTCCTATCAGTTGCAGACCAAAGAAACCCTCGCCGCACTTAGCCTTTTAAAACTAGGCCTGGATTTAGGATGGATAGAAGGGGTAACAGACGGCACGCTCAATACCTTATTCTTTAAATGCCGTCGTGCGCACCTAGCAGAAATTGTCGGAGCTTCCCTAATAGATCCCCATGAAGCAGCGAGCAAACGCTCCGATTTCATCCGTAAGCAAATGGAAAAAATCCACCTTAAGATCAATTAAACAATTGCAAAAAAGATCCTACTCTTAGAGACTTTTATCTATGAAAAAGATTACAGCCATTCTTCTCATGGGAGGAACGGGTGAGCGTTTCGGGAGCTCACTTCCCAAGCAATTTCACCGCCTAGCAGGAAAGAAGATCTATCTCCACACACTCGAGCGTTTTCTCCACTCCCACCTCTTCGACGAAATTCTCCTCATATGCCCCTCACCCTGGCTCGACCAAGTCACCCAAGAAACCGCTCATCTTCCCCACTTTCGCATCCTTGCAGGAGGAACAACACGACAAGAATCCTCCTTTTTAGCCCTACAAGCTTGCACACCAGACACAGAAATAGTGGTCATCCACGACGCCGTACGCCCCTTCATCAGCTCTGAAATCCTCAAAGAGAATATCATCCAAGCCCAACAACACGGAGCCATCGACACCTGTATTCCCTCCGCCGACACCCTCGTTCACGCCCCCTCCTACCCCCTCATCCACACCATTCCCCTACGCAGCGAGTATCTTCGGGGGCAAACCCCTCAAAGCTTTCACTATCCCCTCATCCTCAAAGCCCACCAAACGGCCCATTCGGACGGCATCACTAACCGCTCAGACGACTGCTCTTTAGTCCTTCGCCTTGGCCATCCCATTCATATCGTCGCAGGCAGTGAGCACAACATTAAAATCACCACAGAACTCGACCTCTATCTAGCAGAGCAAATCTACCGCCTCGCCCCTCATTCCCTACCGAACCCCACTCATCCCCTAGCAGGCAAGCGCTACATCGTGACAGGAGGCACAGGAGGTATCGGCACCGCCATCTGCGCCCAATTGCGAGAGCAAGGCGCTCTACCCATCCCCGTTTCCCGCACCTCCTCTACCTACAGAGCCGATCTCACTTCCTTTGCAGAAACCCAACGCGTGTTCGACCAAATCCACGCCGATCTCGGTCCTGTAGACGGCCTGATCAACAGCATTGGCCAACTCCAGCTCAACCCCCTTTCCACACTCCCACCTTCAGAAATCGACAGCCAACTCGCAACCAATCTCCACGCCCTTATCTACTGCTGCAAATGCGCCCATCTCCATGACCGTGCCCACATCGTGAACATCGCCTCCTCGAGTTATGCCCGAGGCCGTTCCGATTTTACCGTCTACTCCAGCGCCAAAGCCGCCGTCGTCAACTTCACGCAAGGCCTCGCCGAAGAGCGCCCCCATCTCTTCATCAACGCCATCGTCCCCCAACGCACCCATACCCCCATGCGCACTCAAAACTACCCCGAAGAAGCCCTTGATACGCTCCTCACCCCCGGAGAAGTGGCAAGCGAAATCCTCACCCTTCTGGGGCATCATGGTTTAACCGGATCTATCATTGAAATTAGAAAGAAAACAGACTAGCTACCGCGAATAGGCTAATTAAACCTATGACCACCTGTTACAAGATAATTTTTGGAATAGTTATAAAAGAAATCCCATCCCGAGCAAATTTCTTCGCAATCGTGATGGGAACCAAATCTTTATTTATCGATTAAAGAATACCGTCCAAAAAGGCAGATTTTGCCCCCATTTAAACAGCAGGCTTCTCAGCGGCCTTTTGTGTAAAATCAAAAACTGGCGTATGCCTA
Source organism: Chlamydiota bacterium (assembly GCA_013286595.1). GTDB lineage: Bacteria > Chlamydiota > Chlamydiia > Chlamydiales > Rhabdochlamydiaceae > JABDFI01. Next base: position 4,358 of record JABDFI010000012.1, read on the forward strand.
ATTGTAACAGTGGAAGCCTCTTGGCTGGTTCTGCTGACGCTGATAACCTGTTCATGAGTATATCCAACTAATTTGCGACCAGGTACGGAGTTCACTATTTCGCTTATTTCCGAAATTCTTTCTCCCTTAATGAGCACTTTATCTTCTTGAACTTCGATTTCAAGTTTAAAAATACCAGGAAATTCAGGACTATAATCACGCCCTTCGACGAGAGTTCCCTTTGCCTTTAGTTGTGGTATCAATGCATCTTTAACAGCTTCCTGTGCGTTAGCAAAGAAATCTTGCTTAGCACTTCTTAACACTACATAGATCACATCATCAGGAAGACCAGCTCTTTGCAATTCATCTAATAAACGATCACCTGCATTTTTAATCCCGGCACCTAACGATCTCTTATTAAAAATAATTTCTCCATTTTGCGTTCTTCCTATATCTTTATTTAGACCCGTAACTGCAGTATGAAGCATCTTTTGTCGACATTCGTCAGAATTAACTGCTTTATTAGGTTTCCTTCCCTCTACAGTACCAGGTAAAACTCCTTTCATCCCGTTTAATTCTTGATCCAGTTTTTCTAAGTTTTTAACTAATGCATTCAGATCATTTGCCAGTTCTTCAGACTGTCCTTTAACGGTTGGTATCATATCGCTAAGTTGCCTTTGAATCTTTGAGTTCTGTATTTGCATTTTATCAATTTTATCCCAAAGAGCTTCAATTTGACGTAAGACTTTTGGAGATTCTATGTCCTCATTCGCCCATAAACCTCTAATAGAAGCTTCAAAAGTATCTATGGTGTTCTGATTGTCCATCAATGTGTTCAATTGATCTTGAATAGTTTTAGCTTGCTCCTTCAATATTTCTAATGTTGATTTACTTTGGATTATATCTTTATCAATTGTGGTATAAATCAATGAAACAAGCGAAGCCAACCCATAAAACAAAGCTCCAACAAATGGTGAAAAGAATAATGAGACTACAATTGACCACTCTATTACTTTATCTTCTATTTCTTTATTAGTCTGATTAATTTTTTCAGTTTGTGTACGAACTCGTCCATCAAAAAAGGCTTGAACTTTTGACGTTTGGGTTGAAAAATTGTCTTTAGTGCTTTCACGTGTAAAAAACTCTCTTTTGCTGGGGTTGGAATAAGCCATGTATTTAGCTTGTTGAAGTTTTAAAAGCGGATCTTTCGTCATAAGTTGACCGTTGGTCGTAATAACGGGAAGAGCAACTTTCTCTGATGCTGGCGTGGTAGCTGGAATAGTACCTGAAGCGCTTGACCTGCTTTCAGAGGATTGAGAAACCGGTGTAATCAGTTGTGTAGCCATTTTATTATCTCCTATATTAATTATAACTTTATTATACAATAATTACTTATTAAAGTAAAAACTATTATTATCTTAACATAAGAACAGCCAAATCAACTGTTTATAATTATGAACACAATTAATTCGAATATTTTCTATAAATCACTAATAGTGAGATAGTTCCAAGAATAAGCGCTAATAATGAGCTCTATTGGAAGAGTAGGGATAGCCCTAAAACCCCCCTGCAAGGCTCCTATGCCAAAGGAGGCAATGCCGTATCCCTGGAGATAAAAGGCGAGAATTCCTCCTGCAATACTAGAGGCTTTTAGATCATGCTGCGCTAGGCTGATGGTTAAGGGCAGCAAAGCCGAACATCCTATAACCAGCCAGTGCAAATTTAAAGACAGAGCCCCAAGGCGTAGTAAAATGGAGCAGAAAAGATAGGGCTACGACAAAAGGTAAGAGCGCATACACTAGTCGGATCTTTTTGACCTGTGAAAAGCCAATTCTCCCCAATGTGATCATCGCCCAAAAAAGAGCTAATGCCAAGGATGCCATCGTGGCTGGGGCTTTTGCAACCGTGCTCATGTACGTTTCTACCCAATTGCCGTTGATGGACCATGCTACCGTATAAGAGCGCACAGAGGGCAAATAGCCAAAATATCCTCGGGGAATGGTTTGCCTCTTGGAAGAAGATGTCTAAGGCAGTACCACTCCAATTTGGGTCACAGTCATTTAACTGAGGACCGATCATTGTTGATAATTTCGATTAACTGAGGACCGATCATTGTTGATAATTCCGATAGCTCTTTTCTCAATGTGCTGAGCTCCTTAAAGTGTTCGTTGTCGTTGTCTTTAGGTATTTTTAGCGCATCAAATGCTTTAGTGAATTTATCGATATCCGTGCTTAACTGAACCAATAATTTCATAGATTTTTCGGGTGTCAATTCTTTCCTTCCTGCCTTATGCTCTCCACGTTCATAAGCTAATTCGAAACTCGATTTATTAATTGAATCTAACAGTTGGTGGAATTTTTTTGTAAGTTGATCTGTATGACGAGTAATTAATACTTTCTCAATCATCAATATAATGCTCCTAATAAAAGGACATAGCACCGTGATTGCTTTAACCCATTCGGGAACATAAGTTTTTTTTAAAGCAATTATATGAAACGCTTCTTTAGCTTTTCGAGTAGTTTCAATGGAGGGAGTGGATGGATAAATGATAGCATCAACGTGTTTCCATGTGCTCTCTAACCGATCAACAAAAACCGGAATTTTAGCTATTAATGCAGCACTTCTTGGGCTTTCCGCTGCTTTTTCTATAGGAAGGTGACCTTTCTTGTTTGAAAGATCTGTCTTGCTTTGAATCGTTGGAACAACCATATTTATTATCTCCTTATTAATTATAACTTTATTATATCATAACTATCTATTAAAATAAAAACTATTATCATCTTAATATAAAAACAACCAAACCAGTTGCTTATAATTATGAATACAATTAATCCGAATATTTTCTATAAATCACTAATAATGAGATGGTTCCCAGGATAAGCGCTAATAATGAGCTCAATTGGAAGAGTAAGGATAGCCCTAAAACCCCCTGCAAGGCTCCTATGCCAAAGGAAGCAATGCCGTATCCCAGGAGATAAAAAGCGAGAATTCCTCCTGCAATACTAGGGGCTTTTAGATCATGCTGAGCTAGGCTGATTGTTAAGGGCAACAGAGCAGAACATCCTAGACCAGCCAGGGCAAATTTAAAGACAGAGCCCCAAGGCGTAGTAAAATGAAGCAGAAAGAAAAGGGCTACGACAAAAGGTAAGAGCGCATACACTAGTCTAGTCTTTTTGACCTGTGAGAATCCAAATAATAGGCAGCTTGTACTGCAGAACTAGGCTTCATTGGATCGCTTTCAACGACTGGTTTTGATTTAGAATGGTCATGCCTAGAGCACTCGATGTTTGCTTCAAGCTTTTCTTGAGATTGTACCCTATTACTCAGTTGACCCTTTACATAAACCTCAATAATAGCAACTTGACATTTTGCACTTATTTTGATTTGGTTTTTAGAAATATTGATCGTAACATCAATAATTCTATCTACACCATGAGCTGAATCAATCATCGTAGTCATGGGTATTATATCCTTTGGTTCACACTCTTTAAACACTTTCTTTTGAATAACATCTAAGGTAGGCTCAAATACCCTGTAACAGACATCAGGTAAAATTAAGAAAATCTCAGACAAACTTAATCCTTCTTTCGCTAAAAGAACCAATAACTCCCTTACATCACTTCCCCGTGTAAACTCAATTTTGTTGGTTAAGTTATTTTTTTCATTAAAGACTACTGTAATTCCAGCTCCCCTATTTAAATCACTTTGAATGTTATTTAGGTCTATAATTGTTGTTGAGGGCATCATCTTTTTTAACCGACGATCCGCCTCTTGTGATAATTTCGATAGATCACCTCTCAATTGTCTAAGGTGATGAAAGTGTTCGTGGTCGTTGTCTTGGGGTATTGCTAGCGTATCAAATGCTTTAGTGAAGTTATCGATATCCATGCCTAACTGAGCCAATAATTCCATAGCTTTTTCGGGTGTCAATTTTTCTCCAGATAATCCTTCCTCTGCTTTGTTATGCGATTCAAGTGCAGCCACTAATGCGACGCTCGATAGCTCAATTGAAGCCAATAGTATTGAGAATTTTTTTGTAAGTTCATCTGTATGACGATCAATTAATAATTCCTCAATCATCAATGTAATGCCCAGAATAAAAGGGCATAGCACCGTGATTGCTTTGATTGCTTTAAGCCATGTGGGAACATAAGTTTTTTCCAAAGCAATTGTATGAAACGCTTCTTTAGCTTTTTGAGTAGTTTCAACGGATGGATAAGCGGATGGATCGGATGGATAAGTGATAGCACGAACGTGTAGCCATGTTTTTTTTAACCGATCAATACCTTTCGTATCGAGAAAAGACGGGATTTCAAATTTTATTGGGCTTTGCTCTTTTTGTGGTGCTTTAGAAGGGGATGCTATGATGACACCACCAATACCCGGGCTTGTAGTCGCAAGAACAGACATATTTATTATCTCCTTATTAATTATATCTTCATTGTATCACAATTTATAATTAAAATTAAAACTTTTATCATCTTAATACAAAAATAACCGAATCAGTTGCTTATAATCATAAACACAATTAATCCGAATATTTTCTATAAATCACTAATAATGAGATGGTTCCCAGGATAAGCGCTAATAGGGAGCTTAATTGGAAGAGTAGGGATAGCCCTAAACCCCCTTGCAAGGCTCCTATGCCAAAGGAGGCAATGCCGTCTCCCAGGAGATAAAAGGCGAGAATTCCCCCTGCAATACTAGGGGCTTTTAGATCATGCTGAGCTAGGCTGATGGTTAAGGGCAACAGAGCCGAACATCCTATCCCAGCCAGGGCAAATTTAAAGACAGAGCCCCAAGGAGTAGTAAAATGAATCAGAAAGGAAAGGGCTATGACAAAAGGTAAGAGCGCATACACTAGTCGGATCTTTTTGACCTGTGAAAAGCCAATTCTCCC
>JABDFI010000012.1:9337-45713 GCA_013286595.1 Chlamydiota bacterium
GTAGTAAAATGAATCAGAAAGGAAAGGGCTATGACAAAAGGTAAGAGCGCATACACTAGTCGGATCTTTTTGACCTGTGAAAAGCCAATTCTCCCCAATGTGATCATTGCATCTTCCAGCGCTCATTTATTAATTTCAGACATGTTTATTACATCATTTATTAATCATAACTTTGTTTTAACATAATTATTTATTAAAAAATTTTTATATTTTTTTAGAGTTGAGCATCCTTTTCATAGACCTTTTGCGCTACAGAACTAATAGCCATTTTAGTTCTTGAGACTTCTGGTACTAATTGAGTAAAATCGGAGTCATCTCTAGAGCACTCTAAGCTTACTTCAAGCATTTGTTGAGATTGTATACGATTTACAGCTCTACCCCTTATTGCGGGCTGAATACAAGCGAGTTGACCTTTTGTACTTATTTTGATTTGTTCTTCAGAAATATTGATCGTAACATTAATAGTTCCATCATGCTTTGAATCCATCAGCCTAACTCTAATGTAGTCCTTTTTACCAACCTCAGCCTCTCTCAGTGTTTTAGCTCTAATCTGGCTTATGGCGGTATTCAATACACCTTGATGGGCATTGCGTAAAACAAACACAATCTGATCATCAGATAATCCTGCCGTGCATAAAAGACGAAATAAGTCTTGTGCAGACGCAATTAGATAGGTTTTTCCATTCAGATTTAAAGTAATTGAAGCAAATCCTGGTAAATCCTTATTAATGGACTCTAATTCTTCTCTAATTCGTCGATCAAGGTTAAGCTCCAGCTCATTCAACTGATTATGGATCTCCTTCGACAACTCCGACAACTCGCTTTTCAATTTTGCGAGCTCTTTGCAGTATTCATTATCTTGAGGCATTTCTAGCGCATCAAATGCTTTAGTAAAGTTATCGATATCCATTTTCAATTGAGCTCGTAATCTAATAGCGTTTTCTTGAGTCAATTCTTCCCCTTCTTCCGCATGCGATTGAAGTGCGTTCATTAATTCCTGACTCGAGTTCTCAACTGAATCCAATAATTCTGAGAATTTTTTTGTAAGTTCATCTGTATGTCGATTAATTAATACTTTTTCAATTAGCCATGCAATGCCCAGAATAAGAGGGCATAGCAGCGTGATTACTTTAACCCATGAAGTTTTTTTCAGAGCAATAGTATGAAATGCTTCTCTAGCTTTTTTAGTAGTTGTAGAGTACGGAGCATGCAAATCACGAACCATTTCCCATGATTTTTTTAACCGATCATCACCGCGCACATCGCAAAAAAAATGAGCTGCTGATGAAGCACCTAAGCCATCCTCTCTATCAAGAAGGACATCTTCTGGGATAGAAAAGGTGTCTAGCTCTACCCTTTCTAGGGATGTTCTCGGTTGAATGCCTGGCATTTTATGATCTCCTCTTATTAATTATAACTTTATTATATCATAATTGTTTATTAAAAAAATATATTTTTTATATTTATTTTTGATATAACAACAAACTAATCAACTGCTTATAATATATGAATTAATTCGAATATTTCTATAAATCGCTAATAATGAGCTTAATTGGAAGAGTAGGGATAGCCCTAACCCCCTGCAAGGCTCCTATGCCGAAGGAAGCAATGCCGTATCCCAAAAGATAAAAGGAGAGAATTCCCCCCCCTGCAATACTTGTGGCTTTTAGATCATGCTGAGCTAAGCTGATTATTAAGGGCAACAGAGCCGAACATCCTAGACTATGTTGCAATGCGACATAGACAGGCCCTTCAGTGAATCCAAAGCCATCCGCTAAATGAACCGATTTTGGCTATAGTCCCCAGATGCAACTTTCATATAAGCTTCAGATAACTGTGAGCAAATCTCATGCAGACTTGATCCTGCGTTCACAAAAGGAACTAATAATTTTTCTATTGGATCACTTCCCGGGGTAAACCTGTAAGACTCTCCTTTAATGGTGACTGTAACTTCAACATTTTTACTGAAACCAATTTCTACTAGGTGCCCTTTAATTTGGCCGGCATAATCACCTGAAGTATAAATCAAACTATCAATATTTACTGATAATTTCAACAGCTCACCTTGCAATTTTTTGAGCTCGAGAAAGTATTCATTATTTTTAGGCATTTCGTTTTTTAACTTTTCAAATGCTTTAAGGAACTTATCTATATTGATTTGAGTTAATAATACTAGGGATAAATTTTTCTTTCCCTCCTCTGTCTTAAGAGCTTCTCTTAATTTGGTGCTCGATAGCGCAACTGTATTCAATAATTTTGAGAATTTGTCTCTAAGTTCATCTGTATGACGATGAATTGATCTATCCTTTATCATCGATGTAATGATCAGAATAGGGAAAAATATCCCCATGAAGAATTTTACCCATATGGGCACATAAGTTTTTTTCAAAGCAATTGCATGAAATACTTCTGTCGCTTTTTGAGAATTAATAGATGAATAATTTAAACTACAAACATTATCTAACTGAATAGAAACTTCTTCATCAAAACGAATTTTAGATTGAGCTAATAAAGGATTTGATGTTGGCCTTTTTTCAGAAAGGGATTTTTTAACAGTATCATTACTGACGCTTGCAATTGATTGACCACTAATCAGGCATATTTATTATCTCCTTATTAATTATAACTTTATTGTATCATAATTAATTATTAAAATTAAAACTTTTATTCTCTTAATATAAAACAGTCAAATCGATCATTTATAATCGCAAATACAATTAATCCAAATATTTTCTATAAAACACTAATAATGAGATCGTTCCGAGGATAAGCGCTAATAGGGAGCTTAATTGGAAGAGCAAAGACAACCCTAAAACCCCCTGCAAGGCTCCTATGCCAAAGGAGGCAATGCCGTATCCCAGGAGATAAAAGGCAAGAATTCCCCCTGCAATACTAGGGGCTTTTAGATCATGCTGAGCTAGGCTGATTGTTAAGGGCAATAGAGCCGAACATCCTATACCAGCCAGGGCAAATTTAAAGACAGAGCCCCAAGGCGTAGTAAAATGAATCAGAAAGGAAAGGGCTATGACAAAAGGTAAGAGCGCATACACTAGTCGGATCTTTTTGACCTGTGAAAAGCCAATTCTCCCCAATGTGATCATCGCCCAAAAAAGGGCTAATGCCAAGGATGCCATCATGGCTGGGGCTTTTGCAACCGTGCTCATGTACGTTTCTACCCAGTTGCCGTTGATGGTCTCTATCGTACCGTATAAAAGAGCACAGAGGGCAAATAGCCAAAATCCTCGGGGAATGGTTTGCCTCTTAGAAGAAGAGGTCTCATGTAAAGACAACTTGAGGCTACACAAACCCAGCACCACAAAAGATAAGGCCATCAGAAGCGGCAATCCCCACCAGAAACCTAACTTAACAAACACAATGATGAATACCGGTGCTAACGTCGTCCCCAGCCCCAATAGGGCATTAAGAAGGAGAATGGCGGTGTCTTTCTTGTTAGGGAAAAATAGAGAGGCGTAAGTATTCAAGGAAGGGACAGTCAATCCAAAACCTATCCCTAGACATGAGGTGGCCATGAGTAAAAGAGGGTAGGCCAGAAGATGATGGATAAATAGAGCGCTTGTAGCTAAAAGAACCATGGCCAAGAGATTGGCTAATAAGCCAAAAAGATAGAGAGAGCGAAGATGACGACAGGCAGAACTAAATAGCGAAGCCCCGATCGATAAGAGCGCTTGAGGCACAAATAACGCTCCGTAAGCAGCGGGTGACAAATCAAATGCTTGAGGATCTGTCAATACAACACTTGCTGCGGGAAAAGCTACAAGCGCTATTCCCTGTAAGAGCCCTGCACTATAAATCGAAATCACTTCTTGTTTTTTCATTTGTAGGGCGCTTGTTTAATGACGGGAACGGGCTTGGCTCCTTGGGTATTAAGCTTAATGGCCCATAGTGAATCGGAAGAGCAAATGAAGAGAATGTTATTATCCGCTCCTCCAAAGGTCAGATTGGCTGTTTCTTTGGGCATCTTGATCTTGCCGATTAGTTTGCCTTGGGGATTGAAGACTTGCACGCCATCGAGTGCTCCTACATAGATATTCCCGGAGACATCGAGGCGCATCCCATCGGGAAATCCCGGAGAGATCGTTGCGAAAAGGCGTTGCTGACTTAATGTTGCACCTTGCACATCGAAGGCATAAATCGCATGAGGATTTTCTTCATAGTATGTGCGAGGAGCTTGAATAGCTGCGCTATCAATGACGTAGAGAATCGATTCATCAGGAGAAAAGGCGATCCCGTTGGGCATTTTAAGACTGCTGATCACTACCTTTAAATCTTGGGTCACGGGATCATAGCGATAGACATGATTGGGCAAATAACATTCTTGGGGAAACTGAAGACAACCGTAACTCGGATCGGTGAACCATACTGTGCCATCCGATTTCACCACGAGATCATTCGGTGAATTTAAAGGCTTTCCATTGTAAAAACCCACGAGCGTCCTTACCGTACCATCGAGTTCCGTGATGGAGACTCTTCTACCCGTTGTCTCTGCTGTGAGCAAACGCCCTTTCTCATCCGCAGTCTGACCATCAGCAATACTGGAAGGATGGCGAAATACGACCGGTTTGCTCCACGATAAGGGAGTAATTTGCTGATAAGGCTGGATCCCATGCCAACGCATGATCAAAATGTTATCGTTGATCTGATCGGTGAATAAGAGATAGCCTAGTTGACTATGTTGTAATGCGACATAGACAGGCCCTTCCGTGAATCCAAAACCATCAGCTAAATGAACCAATTTCGGCTGTGTTCCCAAAATGGTTGCAAATTCAGGAGCATAGACTTCTAACGGCAACTGGGGGGATTCTGAAAGGGGATACGGAGGATTATTGGTGATTCCATATCCCTTGCACAGCATGACAAGCAAACAAAGAGCTAAAGACCGCATACTCATCCGGGTTTATCCCAGATATAGAGCATCATTTCTCTTAGCGCAAAAGAAAAAGAGCACTTTCTACGAGTATATCTTTTTAGAGCGTCTAATAATAAATAATTATTTAATAAATTAAAACTAATTAAACAATAAGCACTATACCTCTAAAAAGAAGATACCAGCTGAAATCGCGCCAAAAAGTGGCACGATTAAGTGAGGGCGAATCTGTGGCAAAACAACATGTACCTAGGGGTACTTTACTGGAAGTGATTGGTCGATTTCCTCATGGAGCGTCCCTAGAGGAGATCATCCTCGCTTTAGATCAAGTTCCAAAGCGTACGTTGCAACGATGGCTGGCAGCCTTAGTAAAAAACGAGCAACTCAGAGCCATAGGGCGGGCCAGAGCTAGAAAATACAAGCTTATACATTTTGAACCAGAAGGTGATCGATCTATCATGGAATTCTAGTCGACTCGAAGGCAATACTTATTCGCTATTAGAAACTGAGCGTTTACTGGAATGGGGAAATGCCGCTAAAGGGAAAGATCTCAAAGAAACTCAAATGATCCTCAATCACAAAGGGGCCATTGAGTTTTTAATCAATTCGGCAGAGGAGATTGGTGTAAATCGCTTCACAATTTTGAACTTGCATACATTTCTATCTGACAATCTCATATCCGACCCTGCAGCTTCCGGTAGGCTAAGAACTTTTGCTGTTGGAATTTCTCATTCTGTTTATGTTCCCATTGCAATCCCACAAGTGATTCATGAATGCTTTGATTCATTAATAACCCAACTTGCCCCCTATCCTCCTTTATCCGCGAGCTGCGACAGGCAATCTGCTGCGCTTCGTTCGTCGCCAAGGTGAACTACCTTGGCTTCCTCACGAATCTTGCATCTTACCTGTCTCGCTTACGCGTCTAAGGGAGGATAGGGGGCAAGTTGGGTTAATAGCCAAAGCTAATAGCATTAAGGATCCATTTGAGCAGGCTTTTTTCCTAATGGTCCACATTCCTTATCTACAGGTTTTTGATGATGTCAATAAAAGGACATCGCGTCTAGCTGCCAATATTCCATTCATTCAAAAGAATCTCTGTCCACTATCTTTTATTGATGTGCCAGAGCAACTATACATCAATGGCCTTTTAGGCATTTATGAGCTCAATCAAGTGGAACTATTGCGCGATGTATTCGTCTGGGCCTATGAGCGATCCTGCATTTTATATTCTGCAATCAAAAGCTCCTTAGGAGAACCCGATCCTTTTCGCATGCAATACCGCGATGCCATCAAACAGACCGTTGGAAAAATTGTCCGTCATGGCATGGACAAGGCTGAGGCGATTCATACAATTCGAAAGCACGCCATTGACCTTATTCCACTACAAGATCAGTCCCGTTTTATCGAAACTGTAGAAAGAGAACTCTTAAGTTTGCATGAAGGCAATATAGCACGCTATCAACTGCGACCTACCGACTATGAACATTGGAAAAAATCATGGAGATAAAATCGTTAGAGGCAATTTAAGTAAACCGAGTATACACTTCCACCTCATCACACAATTTGTCATAGATTTTTCTTTCTTATTTACTATTTGTATCTGCCATAAGCGGATAGTTCATTTTGAAGGTTAAAAATGGGCTTGCTTTTTTTGGGACATTGGCTCATGTTAAAAATTTAATGTAATTTTGCGAATTTTACGATTTGCTGAAGAGGCAATTGCAAACTTGTACTTAGTGCATAAAAAACAACCAACAAACTTGCATAGTTTGGTGAGTTCACTCTAAGAAAGGGAGAAATATGATCTTACGGATACTTACATTGATGTTAATGCTCAGCGGCAGCATAACAGCTCCTTTATTCGCCGGTACAGCCCGAGGAAATCATCTTTTTCAAGAGGGCGGGGGTGCTGTCGGCATTCCAGGAATTGCAGGGCCTCCTGGCGCTCCAGGGGTTGCCGGTGCAGCCGGAGCCGCGGGTGTTCAGGGGATTCCAGGTATTCCTGGTGCGCCTGGCATCTTGGACTATTCTGACTTCTATGCGTTACAGGGCGTTGACAATTCGCCTGTGGCTGCTGATTTTGCAGTGCAGTTTCCTAGAAATGGATCTACCACCGGGACCATCAATCGTACAGGGTTTTCTACATTCCTCCTGCCGACCATCGGCACCTATTTGGTCCAATTTCAAGTGGATGTGCGTGAAGCAGCACAACTCCAATTAAGACTTAATAATGTACCCCTCCCTGATACAGTAGTGGGACGAGCAACCGGACAAACTCAAATCATAGGATTATCTCTTGTGACCACGACAACCTCAGCAAGTGTGCTAGAAGTGATCAATCCTTCATCGAACGTGACGCTAGACGTATCCTCTGGCACTAATCCTGCATTCGGAGACCAAAGCGGTAACAATCCTGTTTCGGCCCATCTTGTGATTGTACGAATTCAATAACTAAAGAGTTAAAGAAAAAGGACAACTATGATTTTACACATGCTTATATTACTGTTAGTTCTTGGTAGCAGCTTCACACCTTTACTATTCGCTAGTACAGAACGAGGCGATCATTTGATTACAGAGGCAGGAGGAGCTCAAGGTATTGCGGGAGTTGCAGGTCCAGCGGGTGCTCCAGGTCTTGCCGGTGCCGCCGGTGCTGCAGGTATCCAGGGCATCCCAGGAATTCCAGGGGCTCCCGGTATTTTGGACTTTTCTGATTTCTATTCTTTGCAAGGGGGTGCATTTACCGATAATTCTCCTCCAGTTGCAGCAGGTGGTGCAGTGGTTTTTGCAAGGGATGGGTCAACCAATGGAACCATCACTCGCGTAGGCTCCTCCCCCTCTTCATTTAATTTGCCAATCATCGGCACTTATTTAGTTTTATTCCAAGTCGATGTGACTGCGGCAGCACAGCTTGGGCTAAGACTCAATGGAGCACCTATCCTGGACTCCGTAGTCGGTCGCGCAACAGGGAGTAGCCAAATCACAGGACTTTCTCTTGTCACTACGACCACTGTAAATAGCGTTCTCGAGGTGATAAATCCTTCGGGGAATGCTACTACCATAGCGGTTCCTCCAAATGATGGGGGTACACATCCCATTACGGCACACCTTGTCATTATACGAGTTCAATAAAATAGAATGTGTAGAGAGAAAAAGGATAAATATGGATTTTCGTAAGGTTATATTACCTCTAGTGTTATGCAGTAGTTTAACATCTGCATTATTCTCTAGTACAGAGCGAGGAGATCGCCTGCTTGCAGAGGCAGGAGGCGCTCAAGGTATTGCGGGAGTTGCAGGTCCAGGTGGTGCTCCCGGTCTTGCCGGCGCTGCAGGTGCTGCAGGTATTCAGGGTATTCCAGGAATTCCAGGTGCTCCTGGACTCTTGGATTTTTCCGATTTCTATGCATTAATGCCCGGTGACAATTCAGCAACTATTGCAACCGGAGCGCCCATACTGTTTCCTCAAGATGGACCTACTAATGCTGCAATCATTCGCCAAGGTGGAAATAGCCAATCGGTGTTCATATTACCTGCCATTGGCACTTATCTCGTGCAATTTCAGGCAAGTATTGCCGAGGGCGGGCCAGGTTCAGCACAACTTCAGCTAGAAATTAATGGAGTAGCTGACCCCAATACGGTAGTGGGACGAGCAAGAGGCACAGATCAGGTTGTAGGAAAATCTCTTGTGACTACATCGGTTCCAAATACTACTCTTAGTGTCATCAATCCTGGGAATAATACTACTGCACTCACCTTAACTCCTGTTGCTGGCGGTACAGATTCTGTTTCAGCGCACCTCCTCATCATACGATTGCAATAAGACAGGAATGATGATGAGTGAAAATAATCAATTGTTATACACCAAAAAAAACACCTAATGTAGGGAACCAAGTATGTCCGAATCTCTTAAAAACCGTTTTGCAATTATTACCAGCATACTGGTCTCTATAGCAGGCCCAGCATATGCCTCCAATTGCTGCTCCCATGAACCTGAATGTCGCAAGCACAGGGAATGTGAACCAGATAAACCCTCGTGTTGTGAACCACAGCGCTGTGATGTCCCATCGCCATGTTGCCCGCCGATGTGTCGCCCATCGCCCTACTCTGGAACGAATTGCATCCCTGCACCTTACTGCCAAGAGATAAACATTCGAGGAGAATTTTTATATTGGACTGCTGAATTAGGAGGCCTTGAATCCGCTTTCGGAACCACAACGATCGATACAACAGTGGCGGGAGGGATTACAACAACTACGATAACAGAAGAAGATGTAGAACCTGATTGGGATTGGAGACCAGGCTTCCGCATTGGCGCTGATTATGCTTTCCAATGCTTTGATCTCGAAGCTGATTGGACACACTATATGGGCCATGCCCATTTCCATGAAGACGGACAGCACGGCCACTGGAGAATAAAATATGATGCAATCGATCTTCTTTTTGGACGCCGATTTTCTATAGCGCCTTGCTTTTACTTTAAACCTTTTGTGGGCGTACGCGGTGCACGGATTAAACAAACGTTAAAATCAACTCTTGAGACGGAATTTACGTCAATAATAGGTGACAATACAGTGACTACCGTTAAAGACGATAAAGAAAAATTTTGGGGTATCGGTCCTGAACTTGGCCTAGAAGCGAATTGGTACATTGCATGTAACTTTGGTCTCTATGCTAGCGCTGATGTCGTCTCTTATTACGGGCAAGTGAGAGCCAATATTCATAACACCGATACCTTCACATCCACTGTCAGCGATAGTAATGGCAAAATCAAACGTAATTTTAATGCGATTGGAACCGATGCATCCTTAGGCATTCGCTGGGATAAAGCCTGGCCTGTTGCGAGCGAAGTACTTCTTACCTTCAAGATAGGTGTGGAACAGCACCGTATTTACGACTTTAGCGACCTTGGATCTGATGGCACCTTAAGTATGGATGGAGCAAATTTCGCAGCTAGCCTCGGTTATCGCTGGTAAACTTGTTATCCTAAATCATGGCGCTATCTGCGCCATGATATTTTTCCAGACGCCATCCAACCTCTATGGATCTTGCTGTAGCTATTAAATCCCTGACGGGGGATACACTGCGGGCGCTGTGTAATCTTTTTTAAAAAAAACCTCCACTATTTTTCTATGCGCAGAAAAAATATTTTCCGGTAGTGAACCGAGTGGAAAAAATCGCCATTCATAGCATTTATCGGGCTCCTTTAACGAGATATTCCCTTCGTATGAATTTAACACGAAGCTCATATGAATATAATGCCCCCCATTATTTTCAATATCATCTACCACAGTACAAAGCTCCAAATCACGAGCATTTATACCCAGCTCTTCTTTAAGCTCTCTGATTGCGCCTTCTCTTAATGTTTCCCCATACTCCAAATGCCCTCCAGGAAGCCCCCAATCACCTGCTCCATAACAATTTTTTCGTTTCCCTAACAGAAGAGCCCCATCTTGAACGATAAAAATTTCGCAACCTATTTTTATATGCTCTCTAGTGTGCATTTTTACATTTTCCGTACATTCGTTTTTATTCTCATCAGCAAAAGACTTATTAAAACACAAAACGATAATCAGCAATTTAATATATTTGAATTTTTTTTCAAAAAAAAGCATGCCGCAACAACCTTTATCTAATGTCATTTTTACTTAAATCGAAAGTTGCCCCATGAAGCCACATGCGATAGTATTTTTCTTGCCAATCTTGGGAATGAGGAGTTCTGTTGCGGGATACCCACAAAATGTTTTTACACCGATGATCTCGTTCTCAAAATCATCAAGAATCGCGCATGGTTCATCCAACCCTCTATTCATCCATCGACTCTCTTAAGCGATGACGGGCACGTTTGCTGGCCTGTTGTAACTTTTGACGCAGAGCTTCCTTAGACGGCAATGCAGTAAGATACTCTGCAACATGGATGCCAGCTTTGTCGAGTTCTAGAAGCTCGATGCATTCGTGATTCTTTCCTGTACAGAGGATAAGACCAATAGGAGACTCTTCATTGGGCTGTCGTTCGTGCTTATCGAGCCAACGGAGGTAGAGTTCCATTTGTCCTTTATATTCGGGTTTGAAGTCACCGACTTTCAATTCGATGGCCACTAATCTTTGCAGGCGACGATGGAAAAAAAGCAGATTGAGATGAAAATCGAGGTTGTCGACAATGATGCGTTTTTGACGGGCAACAAACGTAAAGCCGACGCCGAATTCAAGAAGGAATTGCTCAAGTTCACGCATGATGGCATCTTCGAGGTCTTTCTCCACGTAACGGTCATTAAGATTCAGGAAGTCGAGCAGATAGGGATCGCGAAGGACGAGATCAGGAGAGAGTTGATCTTCTTTGCGAAGTAGTGCGATTTCGGCATCGATTAAAGACTCGGGCTTTTTAGATAGTGCGGTGCGCTCAAAGAGCATAGAGTCAATTTTCGCCTTCAGGGTGCGAACGTTCCACTTTTCAATACGACACATTTCGGCATAAAAATCGCGCTTGAGGACATCTTTGATCGGCAAGAGCCTCACAAAATGGCTCCAACTCAATTGTCGTGACAGCGTAACGACAATTTGTTCATCGGGGAACAACTCTGAAAACTGAATCATTCGTCGTAAGTTCTTATCTGTAAAGCTGTTGCCGTAGTCAGCGACTAATTGTCGTGACAGTGTAACGACAATCTCCCGCCCATAGCCGGCACGTTCTTCTTGCAAAGTTTCTTTTCGAATCCGATCCCCCACCTTCCAAAAAGCCGTGGTTAAGGCTGAATTCACAGTCATGGCAATGAATTGATGAGTTTGATCGATAACTTTGCGCAGCTCTTCTAACAAGCCCTCAGGCAAAGTAGGCACTACGGCTGTCGCTGTAGAGGTTAGTTCTTTTTTAGTCATGGTTTTGTCCTTTGAGAATTCTCTCGGAGATGTGGTCACTAAATTTTTTGCTGTGCTGAGCGTCGAGGTTGGAGTAGCGAAGAAGCATGGAAAGAGTGCGGTGCCCCATCGCGGTAGCAAGTTCGACGTTTGAGGCTCCTTGGGAGGCGGCAAAAGTGGCAAATTGATGGCGAAGATCGTGAAAGTGATAGTCGGTGATATTGGCGCGGAGAAGCGCTTGCGGCCATGCTTTCTTGATGTCAAGGGCGCCGAAAGCAGTTTTGGATGCAAAGACGAGGGGTTTTGTGCGTGGAAGGACTTTTAATTCAGCAAGAAGAGCGTCGGTGAGAGCAACACTGCGGGGACGGCCGTTCTTTGTTTCTGTAAGGAATGCGATGCCTTTATCGAGGTCCAGGCGACGCCATTCGAGTTTGAGGATCTCCCCGCGACGCGCTCCAGTGGTGAGAGCAAAGAGGACGATGGGGTAGAGGAGGGATGACTTGCTTTGTTTGCAAGCGGCGAGCAGACGGGCGATTTCATCGTCGTTAAGGATGCGATCACGGGCATTGTCCTCTTTAAGTTTGGAGAGGGTACGACAAGGATTCTCGGTGAGCCAGCGAAGCTTTTTAACGGCATAAGTCAGGGTGGAGGCAAGAACGGCGGTGTAGCGATTAATAACCCAACTTGCCCCCTATCCTCCTTTATCCGCGAGCTGCGACAGGCAATCTGCTGCGCTTCGTTCGTCGCCAAGGTGAACTACCTTGGCTTCCTCACGAATCTTGCATCTTACCTATCTCGCTTACGCGTCTAAGGGAGGATAGGGGGCAAGTTGGGTTAATAGTGGCGGGGCTCCGGGAAGAATCGAGAAGAAGCTTCCGCTCTTGAGCAATGATTTCTGGAGTGATGTGTGTAAGACCGTAAGAGCCGAGACGTTCTTGCCAGTAATCGTATTGGGATTTGCAGTGTTTGAAGGAGCGTTGGAGGGTAAAGGCACCATCTGTTTCCATACGATGGAGTAAGTCAGCGTAGGTATGATGTTTGTTGTGGGCGGTAAAATTGAACTGGCCGTTTTTGATGCGGCGGCGCTGCTCTTCTTCCCAATCTTCCGCTTCCTGTTTGCGGGTGAAACTTTTGCTGACTGTAGGATAACCTTTGATGCGAATGACCGCGCGCCAGACTGTGGTGCCGTTTTCGTTTTTGCGTCTGTAGATAGATACCATGATTTCCAACCTTTAGTGTTAGGTTTCGATTGGAGGCAGTGGGAAGACTTTTCTTCGTTGCACCGCCATTGCACCGGCGGCGGTTTTTGAGAGAGGATTTAGTTTAGGAATCACTCTCGGAAAGAACCCAACTCGCTGTGCGCTAGCTGGATAGAAAGTTGAGACTTGATGGACTCGAACCATCGACACCCTCATTAAAAGTGAGGTGCTCTACCAACTGAGCTAAAGTCTCATGAAATGATAAGTAGATTCTTACTTACCATGTTTATAATTTTGACCCCAAGGGGATTCGAACCCCTGTTCTCAGAATGAAAATCTGGTGTCCTAGGCCGGGCTAGACGATGGGGCCTTTTTAATTTCAACGAGCATGTACTATACTTCACAATAGTCATTTTTAGCAATCTGATATTTTCAGATCACACAGTCATGATCTCTTTCTCTTTGGCAGTGAAAAGATCATCGATTTCTTTGCAGAATTTATCGGTCAGCTCTTGAATCACCTTTTCGTCTTTCTTCATGATATCTTCTGTGATCTCACTATCAGTCTTCATCTTGCGCACGAGCTCATTATTCTTGCGTCTGATTTCACGGATGATGATCTTGGCATCTTCAGCTTTTTGCTTAGCTTGCTTGGCAATCTGCTTGCGCATCGACTCATCCATAGGGGGAATACTAATCCGAACTGATTGCCCTTCCACAACAGGCTGTAGATTTAAGTTAGCGCGCTCAATCCCCTTGGCAATGGCACCACATGTTTTAGGATCAAAGGGTGTGATCAACAGCTGACGAGATTCTGGTGTTGTTACACTAGCGAGTTCTTTGATCCTCATTTGAGCACCATAAACTTCTACTTGAACCACATCCAGCACACCAGGGTTGGCGCGATTGCTACGTAGATTCTTCAATTCTGTTTTGAAATGATCTACTGTTGCAACCATTTTGGATTTTGTTTGATCTGTCACGCTCATGATCATCCTCCCATTACAAGCGATCCTACATTCTGCCCACAAACAGCCTGGAGCATCGCATCTTTTTCAAACAAATTCAACACACAAATAGGTATGGCATTTTCGCGGCATAGCGCTATGGCTGTCGCATCCATCACATTCAATTGTTGTGTGAGCACTTCACTATAAGTTAATCTAGAGTACTTGATCGCCTTAGGATTTTTCTTCGGATCATCGCTGTAAACTCCATCTACCTTGGTCGCCTTGAGCAACAGCTCCGCACCGATCTCACTTGCTCTTAAAGCAGCTGCTGAATCTGTGGTAAAATAGGGATTTCCCGTGCCCCCGACAAAGATAACAGGAATACCCTCTTTAAGAGCTTTCTGAGCATTACCCCAGTGGTATTCCTCGATTAAAGAATCGGTTTTTAAGGCGCTCATCACGCGGCTCTCAATTCCTAACTTAGCCAAGCACTGTTGGAAGATCAAACCATTGATCGTCGTAGCGAGCATGCCAATGTGATCCGCTGGAGTGCGCGCAAATCCAAAAGCGTGAGCTTGATTTCCTCGAAAGATATTGCCACCGCCGATGACGATCCCGAGTTCAATTCCCAAATCGTAGACTTGTCCAATGGCTTGCGCGATCTGCTGGCACGCCTGTTGATCAATGCCAAATTTTTCAGAACCCATTAAAGCCTCACCAGAGAGTTTGATTAAAACTCTCTTATAAGCGGGCTTTAATGATGAGGAAACCACAAGGTTATCCTCCGATTTTCATGCGGTGATAAGCTATGATAGCAATCTGCTTACCCAATCGCTTTCCCTCTTTCTCAAGAAGAGCAGCGACGGTGATCGTGTTGTCTTTGACATACTTTTGGCAAAGAAGGCACACTTCATCGCAAAAGGCTTTATATTTTCCCTGTACGATTTTTGCAGCGATGTCATCAGGTTTACCTTTGACTTGGCTATGAGCGATCTCTTCTTCTTTAGCACGTACCTCTTGAGGAACATCTTCGGGCTTGAGGTACTCAGGGGCTTCGGCAGCAACATGCATCGCAATATCGCGCGCTAAAGCTTCTTGTCCAGCACCACCTGTCAAAAGGACAGCTGTTACAATCTTACCGCCCATATGGGAGTAAAGACCGATTGAGAGATCTTGCGATTTAGCCAACACAAGTAAGCGCTTCACCTGAATATTTTCACCTAAACTTTGGATGACCAAAGCGCGGTACTGATCAAGCGTGATTGACTTGTCATTCACATAAGATTGTTTCATCAAAGCATCGACAGAAGCTGCTTTACTATCAGCTGCTGCTTGAGCTACATCGCGTAGAAACTGCTTGAATTTTTCGTTCTGCGTGACGAAATCTGTTTCTGCATTGACTTCAACCAGAGCAACAGCTTCTTTACCTTCAGCAGAACCGATCAAGCCTTCATTCGCTTCGCGCCCTTCTTTTTTAACAGCAGATGCCATTCCAGCTTTGCGGAGATTTTCAATTGCCTTCTCCATGTCTCCGCCAGCTTGATCCAATGCCTCTTTGCATTTTCCCATGCCAACACCAGTGCGTTCGCGAAGTTCTTTGACCATGTCAGGAGTGACTTTATTGCTCATCTTTTCCTTCTCCCTCTTCCTCATACGCCGCTGCTTCACCTGCTGGCTGATCTCCAGCTTTTCCTGCACCCAGGTTCAAGTCGTTCTTACGATCGATAATACCTTGCATTAACGCCGAAAGGATGAGCTTGATGCTCTTAAGAGCATCGTCATTACATGCGATGACGTAGTCGATTGGATCGGGATCACAGTTAGTGTCCACTAAAGCCATGATAGGGATACCGAGTTTCCTAGCTTCAGCAACTGCGATATGCTCACTACCTGGATCGACGACGATCAACAAGCCTGGAGGTTTGCGCATGGCACGAATACCTGACAGATTGCGCTCGAGTTTAATTTGATCTTTAGAAAACACTGACAGTTCTTTTTTCGTGAACCCTTCACCTGCGGCAATTCTCTTCTCTAAACGCTCTAATGTTTTGACCGACTGGCGGATGGTTGTCAGATTCGTTAAAGTTCCTCCTAACCAGCGCTCGCACACGTAGAATTCTCCAGCTTGTTCAGCACATTCGCGCACAACGCTTTTAGCTTGTTTCTTTGTACCTACAAACAGAATAGATTTTCGTTTTGCCACTATCTCTTTAACCACTTGAACAGCATTGCGAATCTGTTGAATGGTTTTAGCGAGATCGATGATGTAGATCCCGTTGCGTTGTTCAAAAATGAAACGCTTCATTTTTGGATTCCAGCGGTGTTTTTGGTGGCCAAAATGAGCACCGCTTTCTAGTAAATCCTTAATTGTCACTTCTTGTTGAGTAGCCAAGCCTTGTCCCTATAGTTTTGACGACGGCATCTTCTCCTTCAATTTTCGAGAAGATTTCGGTCTTGGGTTTATATTATGCTAGGTGCACTACAGAATTGCAGGCCCTGCGTTTGTATTGAAAAGCGCCTGATCAGAATCGAACTGACACAAGTAGCTTGGAAGGCTACGGTTCTACCATTGAACTACAGGCGCTCAAATGCAGCTACACTTTTACCTTAAACCTTTATTTTTTCCAATACCCATTTTCTAAAAATTTCCTTTACTATGGCTGAAAATTAGGTTCTTTTAGAAAGAGAAAAAATGAAGAGCCCTTACCATTTCATATGTCGGGGACAAAGCACTACGTGTCGATTGTCCCCCGCAACCCCCGGTGGGGAAAAAGAAGGGCCTCACCATTTCATTATGTCGGGGACAAAGCACTGCGTGTCGATTGTCCCCCGCGACCCCCTTGAGCCTCACCTTGCTGCGCCAAATCGCGTCCTCGTCGGCAGGGCGTGTAGAACACTACCCTGCTCGCTCTGGTGAGCTCGCCTGCGGGTGCGATTTTGCATTGCAATCTGAGGCCTCTGGCTGCTCATGCGCTCGTTCCCCGCCGGACTTGCGTCTCGGTGGCGGGGCCTCTCTCGCGTCGTTCACAGGAGCCCTTCATTTTCCCTTTGGGAACACAAACAATTCTTCCCTTCCACTTTCAAAAAAAATCTAATCACATCCAAGCCTTTCCTTAGACCGTTGGAAAATCTCGCGAAGGGGAAATGAAGGGTCTCTGCGAATGACGCGTGAGGGGCCCCGCCACCGAGACGCAAGTCCGGCGGGGAACGAGCGCGCGAAGCAGCCCGAGGCTTCTCAAGGGGGGCCGCTCTGTCCCCGACATGTGTAATGGTCAGGCCCTTCTTTTTCCCTACCGGGGGTTGCGCGGGACAATCGACGTAGTGCTTTGTCCCCGACATAATGAAATAGTAAGGCCCTTCTTTTTCCCTACCGGGGGTTGAGGGGGCAATCGACACGTAGTGCTTTGTCCCCGACATGTGTAATGGTCAGGCCCTTCTTTTTCAAATGTTCGGTAAAAATGCAGGAGGAGCTCCCGAAGGGGAAATGAAGGGCCTCTGCGAGCGACGCAAGAGGGGCCCCGCCAACCGAGACGTCAGTCCGGCGGGGAACGAGCGCACGAAGCAGCCAGAGGCCTCAGATTGCAATGCAAAATTGCAGCGCAGGAAAGCTCACCAGAGCGGGCAGGGTAGTGTTCTACACACCCTGCTTCCGAGCACGCAATTTGGCGCAGCAAGGTGAGGCTCAAGGGGGTCGCGGGGGACAATCGACACGTAGTGCTTTGTCCCCGACATAATGAAATGGTAAAGCCCTTCTTTTTCCCTACTGGGGGTCGCGGGGGACAATCGACACGAAGTGCTTTGTCCCCGACATAATGAAATGGTCAGGCCCTTCTTTTTCCCTACCGGGGGTTGCGGGGGACAATCGACACGTAGTGCTTTGTCCCCGACATGTGTAATGGTCAGGCCCTTCTTTTTCAAATGTTCGGTAAAAATGCAGGAGGAGCTCCCGAAGGGGAAATGAAGGGCCTCTGCGAGCGACGCAAGAGGGGCCCCGCCAACCGAGACGTCAGTCCGGCGGGGAACGAGCGCACGAAGCAGCCAGAGGCCTCAGATTGCAATGCAAAATTGCAGCGCAGGAAAGCTCACCAGAGCGGGCAGGGTAGTGTTCTACACACCCTGCTTCCGAGCACGCAATTTGGCGCAGCAAGGTGAGGCTCAAGGGGGTCGCGGGGGACAATCGACACGCAGTGCTTTGTCCCCGACATATGAAAAAGCAGGCCCTTCGTTTTCCATATTCCAATCACACGGGGTCGCGGGGGACAATCGACACGCAGTGCTTTGTCCCCGACATATGAAAAAGCAGGCCCTTCGTTTTCCATATTCCAATCACACGGGGTCGCGGGGGACAATCGACACGTAGTGCTTTGTCCCCGACATAATGAAATGGTAAGGCCCTTCATTTTCTTTTCTCCCCAAAACCCATAAAAAAACACTCTTTCCGTCAACAAAGATTTCGACTAAAGTGGGGTCGTATAGGTGGGAAGTGGATAATACTATTCCGGAAAAGGCCAATCGCGTTTTAAATATTATTCTATTGGGGCTCCTGCTTATTCTGATTCGCGTCTGGTATTTGGCAACCATTCAGTATGATGAGCATGTTGAAATGGCCCGCCGCCCTCAACGTCGCTCTGCGGTGGAAAAAGTGGAGCGCGCTACCATCCGCGATCGCTTCAACATTCCTCTCGCTTTGAATAAAATTCAGTACACGGCTGCTGTGTGTTATGCGGACATTCGACAAATTCCGAGCGTGAGATGGGAGAAAGGACCGAATGGGAAAAAAGTGCGCGTGCAAGAGCGCGTGGAATACATCCATCGTTTAGCTGAGCTTCTTGGCAAAGAGCTAAAGATGGATCCACAGAAAGTCGAAGACACCATTCATGGGAAAGCCTGTCTTTTTCCTCATACTCCATTTGTCATCAAGGAAGATCTAACCGAGAAGGAATACTACCGACTTAAAATGCTGGAAAAAAATTGGACAGGAATACGCACAGAGCGAGGCTCCAAGCGGTATTATCCTCAAGGGAAAATCGCTTCTGATGTGATTGGATTCATGGGAGCTATCAGCTCGAATGAGTACTACGCCATCGCTCAAGAAATCTCAACTTTACAAACTTACTTGTCAGAACGAGAAACGGGCAATATGCCGATGTTACCCAAGGGATTCCAAAACGCCTTGCAAGTGCGCGAAAGGTTAAAGCAGCTACAGGAAAAAGCCTACACCATCAATGACAGCGTGGGAAAATCAGGCGTTGAAGCAGCTTTTGATCCTGAGTTACGCGGTTATGCGGGGAAAAAAACTTACGAAGTAGATATTAAAGGAAACTTAATCCGAGAACTTCCAGGTTCGCGCAAATCACTCTCAGGACAACGCTTGCTGTTGTCGATTTCTACAGAACTGCAAGAATACGCAGAGCAACTACTGACTGAAAATGAAGAGCTCAGAGAGTCAAAAAATAAAGATGGTACTCCCTCTCTCTCTACTCCTTGGATTAAGGGAGGAGCCATTGTCGCCATGGATCCAAAAACAGGGGAAGTACTCGCCCTTGCCTCTTATCCGCGAATTGAGCTCAACGATTTCATTCCTTCTAAAGTACAAGGTAAAAAGCCATGTATAAATAAGTGGCTTGAAAATGAAGCTTACATCGGTGAAATTTGGGAGGGTAAACGCCCCCTTGAAAGGGAGCGTTACGACCCGGTCAAACGCGCGTACTATGAGGAACAAATTCCTCTGAGTTTGTTGAAATACTTTGAAGCGACCCTTTCATCTGATGGAACAACTTGGGATGCAATGGAAAAAGTCGCTGATTTGCGAGGAGCTCTCATCGTACAGCAAGAGATAGAAAAGCTATTGCGCTTTTCTGGTCAGCCCGATGTGCGCGTACTGTGCGCAGCTTTGTACCATGAACATCGCCCCTCTCAACCACCAATCAACGAAGAGGAATGGCAGGCTGTACAAGAGCGTTTAAAAGAAGTTGGTCAACCTGTTGTTTCTGCTAAGAGTATCCTGGATTATTACTTAGGAGGTGTCACGTATAATGATGATAAACTTCTCGTCATCGACTTATGCCGCCTTCTTGTGAGCAATGAACATTTTTCTTCTGAGCTCGTCGATCAAGTGGGCCATATTAATTTAGCGACATATCGCGTGCTCTCTCAGCTGGTCATTCAAGCCCAAAGCTATCTACAAGCTCAAGCAAAAGAGTGGTTTCATCAGATCGATTTTCTCAAATGGCGCCAAGAGCACTTTAAAGACTATCTCAAAATGAAGCGAAAAGAAGAGCGCGACAATAAACGGTACGCAAAGCCCTATACAGATTATCTCGAGCGGATCGAAAAAGAGATGTTCAAGGAGTTTTGGAAGGAAAATCGATGGGATTTTACTCATTGTTTTATTCAAGGGAACTCCGAATGCAATTCTCCCTATGTTGAGAAGCTACTTGCATTGAGAGAAAGTGATTCCTCTCTTGCAGAAAAGATCACCTTTGCTCTTTCTGATTTTGATCCGTCTTTGCAGTTTGCACTCATGAAAACGATGCGCTCTTTTGAAGAGCTCAATCGCCCCCTTTCTCGTCATTATCGCACGTTGCGCAATACAAAAGGTGTGCAGTTGGAAAAACATCTGGCTGGAGCTTTTTATCCTCTTACAGGATTTGGCTATGGCAGATCACAGGCATTTCGCCAAGCAACGCCACAAGGATCGGTATTCAAAATTGTCGTGGCTTATCAAGCTTTGCTAGAGCGTTACAAGAGCTTACAAGAGCAGAATCTCCAATTGAAAAATCTGAACCCGCTCACTCTCATCGATGATCTTAAATGGCACGCAAAAGCCAATAGTCATGAACAAGTTCTCGGTTACACCATCGAAGGGCAACCAATCCTTCGCATGTACAAAGGGGGCAAACTTCCTCGCAGTCACCCTCGCATTGGAAAAATCGATATCGTAGGAGCCATCGAACAATCGAGCAACATCTATTTTTCTATCTTAGCTAACGAGCACATCCAAGATCCGTTAAATCTCATTCAGGCGGCAAAGCACTTTGGGTTTGGCCATAAAACCGGCATTGAACTTCCCGGTGAAATCAGCGGAACACTTCCCGATGACCTATCTCATAATCGCACCGGCCTTTATTCCTTTGCCATTGGACAACACTCGTTAGTTGTTACGCCATTGCAAACTGCCGTGATGATGTCATCGATTGCCAATCATGGACAGGTCTTAAAACCCACGATTGTTCAAGTCATTGCTGGGCAAGAACCTCTTCGAGATTATCACGATCCTTTTGCCTGTGAAACTTACCCCTTTAAAGAAAATCTCTCACTGATTGGCATTGATTTTCCGCTGTTTAGTTCGACGCAAACTGAAATGGGTCGCCCACAAGTCTGGTGCTCAGCTCCCGAGGTAAGAGAATCTCTCTTTCTTCCAGAAACCATCCGCCATCCTCTCATGGAAGGGATGCATCGCGTGATCGCTGGAACCAAAGGAACAGCTCGACCTGAAATCATACGAGCGTTTAGCCATCATCCTGCATGGAAACGAGATTATCAAGATTTGAAACAACAGATTGTAGGTAAAACTGGAACTGCAGAAATCCTGTATAAACAGAATATCGATGTAGAAGCAGGCGCTAAGATCCATAACCACATTTGGTTTGGAGGAGCTGCCTTTGAATCAGGGACAGAGTTTGAAAATCAAGATCTCGTCGTGGTCGTCTACTTGCGCTTTAGCGAGGCTGGAGGAAAAGAAGCTGCGCCATTAGCTGTTGAAATGGTCAAGAAATGGCGTGAAATTCGCGCCAATCACGGCAAGTCATCTTACGTAGCTATTGAGGCAATTGCCTCTATTCCTTAAGAGACTCTCAAAATAGTCGATCGTTAGCTGTAATCCCTCTTTCAATGCCTTTTTAGGCTGCCATCCTAGCGTTTCTTGAGCCAACTGGATATTTGGTTGGCGCTGACGGGGATCATCGCTTGGAAGCGGTCGGATTTCAAGTGAAGAAGCAGAACCCGTGAGTTCTACTACCATTTCTGCCAATTCTCGAATCGTAAATTCAACAGGATTGCCGAGATTAACTGGCCCTGTTATCGAAGGTTCACTGTTCATGAGAGCTATTAATCCCTCAATCAAGTCGTCGATATAACAGAAAGAGCGAGTCTGCAAACCATCCCCATACAAGGTCAAAGGTTCCCCTTTAAGAGCTTGAACGATGAAGTTGGAAACCACCCTACCGTCTTGAGGATGCATGCGGGGACCATAAGTGTTGAAAATTCTGGGAACTTTAATGGAAACACCGTACTGACGGTGATAATCAAAAAAGAGAGTCTCTGCACACCTTTTCCCTTCATCGTAACAAGATCGAATGCCGATGGGATTGACGTGACCCCAATACGACTCGGGCTGAGGATGTACACTTGGATCTCCATACACCTCACTCGTCGATGCTTGTAAAATGCGAGCCTGATATTTTCTCGCCAATTCAAGCATATTGATAGCGCCTATCACATTGGTTCTAATGGTTTGAACCGGGTCAGATTGATAATGAACGGGCGACGCAGGACAAGCTAAATTGTAGATCTGATCCACTTCGACATCACAAGACACACTCACATCACCTTCCATGAGAGAAAAGCCGGGATGATCGATAAAGGTTTGAAGGTTATCTTTACTGCCTGTATAAAAATTATCTAGGCAGATAATCTGATCTCCTCTTTCCAATAAACGCTCGCAGAGGTGAGAGCCTAGAAATCCAGCTCCTCCTGTCACCAGCACCTTTTTACGCATAGAGCTCCCTCAATGAATAGTATAAGTGTAATGAAAGGGATGTTTCTAGGAAAACTCTTAATTGAACGAGGCACTTGCCTCTATCAACTGATCATATAACTTCCTTGGAGACTTATGGCAAAACCTCAATGCTCATTTAGACCATGCCCTAATCAAGTCTGATGGAGGACAAGGTTTGGGCATGGTCTAAATGAGCATTGAGGTTTTGCCATAGGTTTTTAAGGACGTACGTTATAACGCAACTCCACTATCGAAATTGGAAATGAGCTGGTTAAGGTAGGTCTTCTGATATTCTTTAATGTCATCTAAATGCACCACCCATGCAGATCCTTTTCGCGTGGCTTTAAGGAGCCCGATACGTGTGGCATAGTAGACTTTTTGGTAGGGAATATCAAGAATTTTTGCTGTTTGTTGGATGGAATAGAAACCTTTACTGTGATCGTAAAGAAGCTCTCCTTCGTGAACAGAGCGCTCTCTTGAATATTTCATTTTTCTATAGTCGTCAAGGTCATCGAGATCGATAATCCAACGCGTAGGATTCTTATACGCTTTAAGTTTTTTTTGCTTGATCGCTACATAAATCGCTTGCCGAGTCACATTGTTGATTTTTGCGGCTTCGGAGAGTGTGATAAATCTCTTCTTTTTGTCACTTCCAGTTGTTGGTTCTGACATAGGTCCTCAATTCTTTAATTCGTTTATAGTAGCAACATATTGTAAATAAACCGTTAACATTAGTAGTAATTTTTTATATAAAAAAAGTAATACATTCTTTAATTTTCAGTTTCTCAGCCGGCAGAAACAAGCAACTCACTCATTTCTAATATGTTATACACAACTTCCTACTCTTTTCTAGCTTTAAAATTATTTTTAACGCTATTTCCTTAGTTTTAATTTCCATATTTATACTTATCTTTTAATTATAAGAATATAAGATTAAATATCAACGGTAAATAAATTAAAAATAAAACTTAACAACAAAATCATTGAGTGTGAATTATTTAAGATATAATTAAAGAATGAAAGTTTCACTACTAAGATAGAATTAAGAAGAAAAAAGGTTATAAAAACAAAAAAACCATCGTGCAACGCAATTACCGATGGTTCTTTGCCCCCTTAAAGAGGTTTTTTTAGGGTTTTTTTACTCACTTATCCAGCTATCGAGCTTTCCTGCGCCTTCATATTAAGATAATTCTCCCTATAAGACTTTATATCCTCGTTATGAATGACCCAAGCAGCTCCTTTACGCTGAGCTTTCATGAGACCAACACGCGTGGCGTAGTAGATCTTTTGAGCGGGAACATTTAACATCTTTGCAACTTGATTAATGGAAAAGAAACCTTTGTTGTTATCAAAAAGTAGCTCTCCATTATACATAGACTTAGTGCGTGAATATTTACCCTTGCGGTAATTATCCAAGTCTTCTAAATCAATCGTCCATCTTGTTGCATCTTTATAAGCTCTGAGCTTTTTTTGTTTAATTGCAACATAGATGGCTTGTCGCGTCACGTTGTTGATTTTAGCAGCTTCTGTGATAGAAACCACTTTTTTTCCAGACGCAGATAGTTCACCGTGATACACGGTTTTTTTATCTTCTTCCATTGTTACTCCTCCATCATTCAAAAAATAAATCCTTTACGAACGCTTTCGCCTGTTAGTTGGATCGCTAAAACCACTCGCTTATTAAATTCGCTCGTTTTTCATCGATTTGTATTAAAAGCCAATCTAACGTTCGTTTTGAATATTAATTATGGCATATAAATGTGTTGAAATCAAGCATATACACATTTTTTGGAAGGATCTAAACCCTTAAAAATTTTAGTCAAAGTCCATATGGAATTATTTAGACTGGCCTTAAACCGTTGATTTGCCTTAAGCTACGATTTGCGCAGCAAAGAGGGTAAAGGCATGAAAAAACGGATGGTTAGTTTTTTATTCTCGTGTTTATTTTTATTCTTATATACATTTGCCCACGCAAAACCGCCTCAATTAACCAATCGTGATACTAGAATTAAAATTGAAGAAATACTCAAAGCTCACGTTTCACACCAACAACTTAACACCGAACTCACTAGGCGTGCTATTCAGAATTTTATCGATGAACTCGATCCTACTAAAACTTACTTTTTGGAGTCCGATTTAGCCCCATGGATTGAGCCTTCCACCGCTCTTTTGCAGCAGACTTTAGAGGGTTACAAAAAGGAAGATTTCTCTACATTTGAAGCGATTCACACCAAACTGATTGATGCCATCGCACGTCGCAACGACATGGACATCGAACTAGAAAAAGCCGAATTGCCCAAAGATGCGAAACCCTCTGAATTCAAGGACATTCAATGGGCTAAAAACAAAGAAGAGCTATTAGATCGCCATCTGCGCATCAAAGCATTGCAACTACAAACAGCAGAAAAAATCTCTCCTGAAAGCAAGGAACAATTCTTCCAACGCATCTATAAAAGAAGACTCAATCGCGAGGGGGAATTGACAGGAAATTCAGCTAAAGAACGGGAGCAAATCATGCTCTCTTACATTCTAAAAGCGACCAGTTCTGCGTTGGACTCACAAACGATCTACTTCACGCCTTCAGAAGCTAGCCAGTTCATGATTCAGGTTCAACAACGTCTATTTGGCATTGGTGCTCAATTAAGAGATGATCTCAATGGATTGACGATTGTTCGGTTGGTAGAAGGCGGCCCTGCCAGCATTAGCAACAAGCTCAAAGTGGGTGATAAAATCATCGCTGTGAACAAAGAACCTGTAGTGGGCATGGACATCGTAGAAGCTGTTGAATTAATACGTGGTCCTCAAGGCTCCTCCATTGTTCTTACGATTTTACGCGAGATCAAAGACAAAGATTCCGAGCGAGTTTGGGAAGAAAAACTCGACATCGACATCGTGCGAGGAGAGGTAATTTTAAAAGAATCGAGACTCGAAACCTCTTTTGAACCTTATGGCGATGGAATCATTGGAATCCTCCATCTATTTTCTTTCTATCAAGATGCTAAAAGCTCCTCCTCTGCAGATCTGGCTGCTGCCATTGAAACGTTAAAGAGTGAGCATAATCTAAAAGGGATTATCCTCGATTTGCGCAATAATGCAGGGGGTTTGCTTCCTCAAGCGGTCTCTGTAACAGGACTATTTATTTCCAAAGGAGTAGTGGTTTCTGTCAAAGATAACACGGGGCAAATTCAACATTTACGCAATTTAGAGGGCAAAAAAGCTTGGGATGGTCCCATGCTCGTGTTAACCAATCGCCTCAGCGCATCTGCTGCTGAAATTGTCGCTCAAACTCTGCAAGACTATGGACGCGCTTACATTGTCGGTGATGCTGAAACCTTTGGCAAAGGCACTTTCCAAACATTCACGCTTGAAAGTGCGAACTATGGCAAGGTAAATCCCAAAGGAGAATACAAAGTTACCCGAGGGCGCTATTACACCGTCTCGGGGAAAAGCCCTCAACTTATCGGCGTGAAAGCAGATATCCATGTACCTGGCATCTATTCTCAAATGGAAATCGGTGAAAAACATGCCAAATATCCCGTGCCCACAGATCAAATCGCCCCTAATTTTGAGGACAATTTAGCCGATGTACCCTCTATCCACCGCAGTCATTACGAGCGTCTCTATAAAAAAGAATTTCAACTCATTCAAACCAATTACACCCCTTATTTAGAGCCCATCAAAAAAAACTCCCAAGAGAGAATCGTTTTAAATAAAAATTATCAATACCTTCTCAAGGAAATTGCTAAGCAAGATCTTTCACTCGACCCCACAGAACAATTTGGCCAAACTGACCTTCAACTCACTGAAACATTGAATGTCATGAAAGATTTTATTTTATTCCTCGAACTAGAACAAACGCAAAAAACAGCTAAAGCTGCTTGAGTTCTATGGGCAAAGTGTGAAACAATAAACCTATCGTTTCAGGTTTAAATTGTGATCATTTATGACTAAAGTTCGCGTTAGAATTGCCCCATCCCCTACTGGTGATCCCCATGTCGGCACAGCTTACATGGCTATTTTCAATTTAATTTTTGCCAAGCACTTTGGAGGGACGTTTATCCTCCGCATCGAAGACACCGACCGCACCCGTTCCCGCCCTGAATACGAGAAGAGCATTTTCGACGCTTTGCGCTGGGCAAATATCGCGTGGGATGAGGGTCCTGATGTGGGAGGCCCTTTTGGCCCTTATCGCCAATCAGAGCGCACGGAAATCTACCGCACCCACTGTCAGCAGCTCCTCGACGCCGGAAAGGCCTATAAATGCTTTGCAACAGCCGAAGAATTGGCGGAAATGAGAGAGCTTGCCGTAAAACTGGGGCAACGGGTCGGGTACGATCGCAGATACCGCAATTTAAGCCCTGATGAGGTCGCTGAGCGGGAACGAGCAGCTCAACCCTATGTCGTGCGCTTAAAGGTCCCCTTAACCGGCGAGTGCGAATACGAAGACGGCATCAAAGGAAGGATCACCTGTCCTTGGGCAGATATCGATGATCAGGTTCTCCTCAAATCGGATGGATTCCCCACTTACCACTTGGCCAATGTAGTCGACGATCATCTCATGCAAATTTCCCATGTCATTCGCGGGGATGAATGGATGAGCTCGACACCCAAGCACATCTTGCTCTATCAAAGTTTTGGATGGACACCCCCTGTCTTCATGCACATGCCTTTACTGCTTGGCAAAGATGGCAAAAAACTCTCTAAGCGCCGCAACCCCACTTCAATCTTCTATTACAGAGATAGCGGCTACTTACCCGAAGCCTTTGGGAATTTTATGACCCTCATGGGCTATAGCATGCCCCATGACAAAGAGATGTACTCAATCGAAGAGATCATCCGCGATTTTGACCCCAAACGCATTGGAGTGTCTGGAGCTTTTTTCGATATACAAAAACTAGACTGGTTGAACCAGCAATACTTGATCAAGAATATTCCTGAACAACAACTATGGGATCGGATTAAACAGTGGGCATTCAACGATGCGTTCATGCAAAAACTCATGCCCTTATGTCATACCCGCATCAAGACATTTGGCGAATTCATGGAACTGTGCTCTTTCTTCTTTGTCAATCACCTGCAGTATACAGCACAAGATCTATGCCCCACCGGTCAATCCAATGAGAGAATCGCCATGATGATTCAAGCGATCATGTGGGATCTCGATGCAAGAGAGAACTGGAAACGAGAAGGGATTGAAAAAGTCGCTCCTCATGTAGCAGAGGTATTTGGCGTCAACTTGAAAAAGGTGATCATTCCCATCTTATACGTATCCCTCACAGGAAAAAGAAGTGGGCCTCCCTTATATGATGCGATCGACCTCTTAGGAAAAGAGAGAACCCGCGCGCGCTTGATGCATGCGATCGACTGTTTAGGAGGGATCTCCAACAAAAAGATGGACTTGCTGACTAAGAGTTGGGAAAAGAAAGATTGCAAAGAATTAGGGACGAGTTAACCAGCGATTACGCCGCCAAAAACCAACATTTGAGTTCATTTGTGTAGATCTGGCACGGAATTCACAGCTTCCTCTTCGCTGCTATCGGAAATGATATACGTAGACTGGTATCCCGTAGAGGCTCCGCATCCGTATAAACAAGTTAAAAGAATAACAGCTAGACCAAAACGCATAATTAGTTTAAATAATAACCCTATTACTTTGTTTTACTTAATTTAAACAACTTTGTCTATGATAATCTCTGAATCAGAAGAAAAAAAACCTACGTTGGGCTCCGATCGCAAGCATCCAGCCTTAGCCACCATCAAAGAACGCTATCTTCTGACGGCCTCTTCTTCGACTAAGTCGGTTTATCATCTTTCTCTGGATCTGAAGACAGCACCTTTAAACTTTAAGGTGGGAGACTCCATTGGAGTCTTTGCTCAGAATGATCCCTTGCAAGTCCAGGAACTCCTTTCAACTCTTGGTCACGATCCCCAAACACCTATTCTTGACCCTAAAACTCAAGAGATGATCACGTTAGTGGATTTCTTAAGCTCGAGAGCCAACCTAAGACGCATCTCCTCTTCGATGATCAAGCTTTTTCACCACTTTGAACCCTCTCATGATAAGAGCAACCAGTTGCTTCATCTCTTACAGCCAGAACACAAAGGCCAGCTGACAGCCTATTTAGAAAGCCGCGAACCGCTAGACCTCTTGCGAGAACACCCCCAAGCACGACCTCCTCTCCAAGACATCTGCAATCAGTTTAGCTCCTTATTGCCTCGTTTTTACTCCGTTGCATCCTCTCCAAGCACCTTCCCAAAAGAGGCGCATCTCACCGTGGCTTTATCATCGTATAAACATCGCGATGTACAGCGCTACGGCGTGGCAAGTCATTTTTTATGCCATCTTGCAGAACTCGAAACCACCTCTATTCCAGTATATGTGCAATCTGCCCATCATTTCACTCTTCCTCAAGATGACACCCTTCCCATCATCATGGTGGGCCCAGGAACTGGAGTGGCTCCCTTTCGCGCCTTCTTACAAGAGCGTTACTTTAGACAAGCAACGGGCAGAAATTGGCTTTTCTTTGGCGATCGACATCATGCCTGTGATTTCTTCTATCGAGAAGAATGGGATCACTTCATCCACAACGGCATGCTCAAGTTCGACACTGCCTTTTCACGTGATCAACCAGAAAAGATCTATGTGCAGAATAAGATGTACGAGCATGCAGCTGAAATCTGGAAGTGGCTCCAAGAGGGCGCCTATTTTTATGTCTGCGGAGATGCTCATCGCATGGCTAAAGACGTCGAAGCCATGGTGCAGCAAATTGTGCAAGAACAAGGTCACATGAGCTTAGAAGCAGCTAAAGCCTATGTGAAACAGATACGCACCCAGAAGCGGTACCTCACCGACGTCTATTAGACCTCTTTCGAAATTAAGGGTTCGTCGATTTTCGGGATTATTTTGGCCGATTTTCGATTTTTTTTGTGGGGATAGTATACGAAACAAGATACAATCCCCACAAAAAGAATCGAAAACTCGGCTCAAAAGAACCCGAAAATCGACAGAATCTTAGTTTCGAAAGAGGTCAGACTTGAACTGTTGTCACAAAGCAAAAACATTGAAGGCCTTCTCCACAACCAAAATCGGTAAGTCCATCACCTGAAGTGACAGTTAAGCCCACTTGATCGACTCTTAGACCCATGACCTCAGCAATGTGAACGCGCATCTGTTCTACGCGTTTTTGAAAGCGGGGGCGTTTTCCTTCAATGGTCAACGCAACGTGTTGAATGGTTTGCTTATCCAGAGTCTCCATCGCCTTTTCCAAGTACACCTGACTATCGGTAATCCCGTCTTTATGACAAAGATCAATGGCGAGTCCGCCTAAAACCTGCACACCTGTTACTGACGATATCGCATTGCAAATGGCGTGAAAGACCACATCACCATCAGAATCTGCTGATAATCCAGGGCAATCTTCAAAAATGAGCCCAGCCACGATACAGGGCTTAGCTGAATCGTGCGGCAAAAACCGATGGCTGTCTTGTCCGACGCCTACGCGAGTGATAGGAACTTGCATGTTTTACCCCTTTTCAAATTAGACAATAGTTTTTAGAGCTTTTTCTTTGTCGAATCTATCCAAAGCCAATTGAATCAGTCGATCGAGTAATTCCGAATAGGGAATTCCAGAGACTTGCCATAACTTGGGATACATGCTGATTTTGGTGAAACCAGGTATGGTGTTGATTTCGTTGATGAGCACTTCACCATTTTCTTTGAGGAAAAAGTCCACGCGTGCCATCCCTTCACAACAAAGCGTTTGATACGCTTGAATAGCTGTATGCTGAATTTTTTCGACAAGCTCAGAAGGCAAGATAACAGGAATGTTAAACGCTGCTCCCTCTTCATCCAAGTACTTGGCTTCATAAGAATAGAATTCATGCTGGGGAATCACTTCTCCAGGTAAGGAAGCAAGAGGATGTTCATTTCCGAGCACAGAACATTCGATCTCTCGTCCCATGATGTACTCTTCGATCACCACTTTCCGATCAAAAGTGAAAGCGTGTTGTAATGCTGTTAAGTAATCTTGCTCCGATTTGACCTTGGAAATTCCAACTGAAGATCCCAAGTTTGCTGGTTTGATAAAAAAAGGAAGACCTAATTGCTCTACAACCTCTTGAAAAGCGAGAATCTCGTGTGAGCGCAGAGTGAGAAATTTCGCAATCGGAAGTTGGGCATCGCGAAGCAGGCGTTTCATTACATCTTTGTCCATGCCAACTGCAGAACCTAGCACACCGGCACCCACAAAAGGGATATTGGCTAACTTGAGCAGCCCTTGAACCGTTCCATCTTCCCCATAGGTTCCATGCAGAATAGGAAAAATCACATCGAGTGTAATCTTCGTGTTAAGTTGATTGCCTTGATAACCGACAATCTCTTTTCCTTGATCACGAGGGAGTAAGGCGATCTGTTGTTTTTCACCGTGCAAATGGATGAGTTTAGGATCATGTGCGTGCATGAGACAACTCGTGTGATCGCGCAAATGCCACGCGCCACTCTTATCAATTCCGATTAAGAAGATATCGTATTTATCTTTATCAAGCGCATCGATTACACTCTTTGCCGAAATGAGTGATATTTCGTGTTCTGCGGATCTTCCTCCACACAGAATGCCTAGACGAAGTTTTCTCTTTTCCATATTCCCTCAACAGTATTATGAACAATTACATCATGCGTTTGGAAAAAACTAGTCTACCGAAAATTCTTCACTGTGCCAATACTTTCGTCGAATGGGAGATAGAAAGTTCACCCGACATCTCTCTTTATCAAGCTTTTCATCACCATCTTGTTTACTTGCAATTGCAATTCTTACCCCTGCTTTATGCAGATCCTTCTGACGCCATCTTAGTTTCTGATCTTCCCCTAGAATCTTATCCGCACCACTCTCTTTACACACTCGAAGATGAGATGCCTGTATTCTCGCACTTGGAAAGCTGGGGAGCTTCACAGCTTGTACAAACATGGGCACAGCGCCATGGTATTGCTTATGACATTCCTCGATGGAATCTCGTGCGCGAAGTGAATTCCAAAGTCTTTTCGTTCGTGAATTCCCCCTCTCTTCCAGGAGCTGCTCTTTTGCGCGATGAACAAGAAGCGCGTCATTGGTTACATCACACGCCGGGAAAAAAAGTAATTAAAACCTCTTTTGGTGTTTCAGGTCGAGGGCATGTTTTCATCGAAGATTTTCCCTTCTTACATCGCCAGTGGAAACAAGGAAATCCCGTCATCGGGGAACCGTGGGTCAACCGCATCATGGACTTTAGTACGCAATGGATCATTGATGAAGATATTCGCTATTGTGGCTCTACGCGCTGCTACAATGATGACAAAGGGCAGTATAGGGGAAATCAAGTAGGACCTGAACATTCAGTATTCGGTGATCACCTTCCTTTTCTCGACCAGCATATCATTGAAGCGCGTCGTTGCCTTCAACATATGAAGCATCTGGGATACCAAGGTCATGTGGGAATTGATGCGATGATCTACACCTTGCCACAAAGAGAAGAACCTCAGCTTCATCCGATTGTGGAAATCAACGCGCGTAAAACGATGGGATGGGTTGCCTTACAACTGCAACAACGTCGTTATCCCGATCAATTGATGAGTTTGAGTTACGAACCGGCGCAAGAGGGGTTATTGCCCTCCTCTTTAGTCGTCAAAAATGGCAAGAAAATCTCATTTGCACGAAACATTAACGTGCGTATTTACAATTAATAGCTAATCACGATAAGACTAGGAGGTCATGTGTTAAATTTGATGTGGAGTATCTATGGACATGCTTAAGATTAAAGGTGGAACTCCACTCGAAGGAAAAATCAAAGCAGCTGGTGCCAAGAACGCTACGACCAAACTTCTCGTCGCTTCTCTTCTCACAGACAAAAAAGCGATCTTCCATAACGTTCCTGATATTGCAGAAGTTGACGTCACTGTAGAGCTATGTCGTGAAATTGGATCTCATATCGAATGGGATCGCGCCACAGGAACACTTGAAATTTGCACCAAAGAACTCAAAACGACCTATGTTCCTCAACGTTTTTCAGGTTCCAACCGCATTCCTATCCTGATGATTGGTGCTCTACTGGGAAGAACAGATGAGGACATCATCGTACCCACTGCTGGAGGATGCAAAATCGGCAAACGCCCCGTTGATTTTCACATTGCAGCATTAGAAAAACTCGGCGCTCAAATTGAATACCGCGAGATGAAAAAAGAAGGCGCCTATTTTTCCCGTGCTCATCACGGTTTAAAAGGAACGATCATCCAACTACCTTATCCTTCGGTGGGCGCTACAGAAAACACTTTGCTCGCTGCCGTTCATGCTAAAGGCACAACTTTGATTAAAAATGCCGCCATTGAACCTGAAGTGATCGATCTGATTCTCTTCTTACAAAAATTAGGCGTGCGGATTAGCATTGATGATGATCGCACGATTAGAATTCACGAAACGCGTCAATTTTTCGATGTGGAACACACTATCATCACCGATCGGATTGAAGCTGCTTCCTTTGCCGTAGCAGCGGTAAGCACAAAAGGAAAAGTCTTTGTAGAGGGAATCCAGCATCAACACATGATTTCCTTCCTCAATAAAATACGCGAGGTCAATGGGGGATTTAACATTAAGCACGATGGGATCGAATTCTTTTACAAAGGGCCATTACGCGGCGGCATTCACGTGGAAACAGATGTTCATCCTGGGTTCATGACTGACTGGCAACAACCTTTTGTCGTTCTCTTAACCCAAGCTCAAGGATCCTCCGTCATTCATGAGACAGTTTATGAAAATCGCTTTGGTTATGCAGATACCTTAAAGCTCATGGGAGCTGATATCGAATCCTTCACTCACTGCTTAGGACATCGCCCTTGTCGTTTTGCTTCACAAAATTTTCAACACAGCATTGTCGTGAAAGGTGTCACTCCTCTAGTATCTAGAGATATTTCAATCCCCGATCTACGCGCAGGTTTTGCGTATGTTCTCGCTGCGCTATTGGCGCCAGATGTCAGCCATCTGTCGGGACTTCATTTCCTCGATCGAGGCTATGAGCATATTGTACAAAAATTGTGTTCTCTGGGCGCAGATGTCACACGACAACCAGCCAGCACTCATAAGTCAGAAAGGCCACTCCAACCTTTACTCGATGCCCTTTCAGCTTCACCCATCGCGCAGAAGTAGAACTTGAGAATTGAATATCCCATGAGGCCAATTGCCTCCCATGTCTAAACTACTTGGGATAGTGGCAAAAGCGCGATGACCATTTAGACCATGTCCTAATCAAGCCTGATAGGATAAAGTTTGGCATGGTCTAAATGGTCATCGCGCTTTTGCCATAGGTTTTTAAGGACGTACATCTATTCAGTACAATCCGGTGTAACTCCTACCACAAAAGACTCATCAGTAGAACCATCAAAAGCGACATTTGTCGCTATGGAACCAGTGTTACCATTATTCATATCAATTCGTAGCCTAGTTGGATCGGGATATCCATTAAAAAATAGATACCCATTACTATTCAAGGTAGGGGAGCCTATCCTATAGGGTACATTGACTGCGTTATCGTGCAATCTGACACAAATAATTTGCAAGCCATTTACAAATACACCCATCATGCTATGCTCTTGGACCAAAGACGCAGTAATACCAGCAATACTCCCAGGTCGGATCGACAACGCCTGACTTATATTGATTCGATTATCCTCAACATCAGCAAAGAGTTTACATTTTATATCTCGAGTCGTTATTAAGGGTCCATTCACAAGTTCTATTCCACCAAATCCTTCAAAATTCATCTCGTTATTGACAATTCTCGCATTAATATTGTCAACTAATCCTGTAATTATTATACCAATTTCCATCGTCCCATTGAAATCATTATTAGAACAGTCGACAAGTGCATTGCCACATGATATTATAACAATAGCAGCTCCTTCGGAAGGAATCGACCCTGACATAAAATCAAAATTTATGGAAAGGGAATTATCTAAAATATTAACAGCTCCTAAATTAGGGCATTCTGAAAGATAAATACCATTAGTATTTGAGGCAATTGAACAATTGTTGACGTTTACCCCTGTAATAGGCGCAGTAACTGCGGGCACAACTGCATCATTCATTGTTACAAGATTGCTCATGGCAGCACTACCTATCTCATCTAGAATGAATATTCCCTCTATCGTATTATTGTTAGCTAGTTGAATGGTAGGAATCCTATTTACCATAGGAGTTGCGCTATTACTAATTTTGGGCAACCCACACGCTGCTTGATCTCCAGTTGGACATAATTGAAAAGCCGCAATTGACGTCCCCAACAATTTCTGATTATCCTTGAGGATAATCCCTTCATTCATATGCGTATCCATCCCATTTCCGGGAAAAACATAGATGATATCACAAGGCAGGGAAGCAGCCTCTGCACTCTTCAAAGCTTGGAAAGGATTCCCATAGGAACCATCACCAGAGACTGTATTTGTATTATTGACAAACCACACCCTGTAACTATTCTCCGCGCCATCAGGACATCCACCCGGACATGTCAAAGCAAACCCTGACCCTGTTGATACGCATAAGAAAAAGATCACAATTTTGAACAAGTCAGTGAGCTTCACGAGTCCCCTCCAGCTAAAAAAATTATTAATAAATAATTTACCATACAATTCAAAATAGTCAAGTTATACTAGGCCCGCTCAACAGCTCCCGCTCTTACGGGAGCTGTTGATATCTGACAAAGGGAGATGCAATAAACCCTTCTATCAAGTAAGCTTTCTAAGGAGAAAAATAACTGGTATTTATGCAACAATGGAGAGCGATTCAGCGTCATAATTTCACAGACTGGAAGCAGTTATGTGATTTTCTTGAATTAGATTCTGCTTACCATAACGAAGTATTGGATGCGACCCATTTCCCTTTAAATCTACCTACCCGTATCGCTAAAAAAATCACCAAGAACTGCTGGAAAGATCCAATCTTGCGACAGTTTTTGCCCACGCAACGAGAGACACTCTCTCATCCTTTATTTACGCTGGATCCCGTTAAAGATCAGCAGTACCGCACTACTTCGAAACTTCTCCATAAGTATCAAGGACGTGCTCTTCTTGTGTGCACTAGTGCTTGCGCCATGAACTGCCGTTTTTGCTTCCGACAGAATTTTGATTACGATAAGCATGTGAAAGGATTTGAAGATGAGATTAGAGCCATCCAACAAGATCCCTCTCTTAAGGAAATTCTTTTGAGTGGAGGAGACCCTCTGTCCTTGAGCAATAATGCCTTGCGTCAGTTAATTAAACAACTGGGGCAAATCCCCCATCTTACCCGTTTGCGCTTTCACTCCAGATTTCCCATCGGCATTCCTGAGCGAATCGACTCTGAATTTTTAGAGATCCTCCAGAACACACGTCTACAAGTGTTTTTTGTCATCCATTGCAATCATCCTCGCGAATTAGACGAAGATATTTTTGCCGCTTTAAATAAACTTCAACGAGCTGGTTGTCCCGTGTTATCGCAAACCGTATTGTTAAAAGGCGTGAATGACACACTTGAAATCCTGCGTACTCTTTTTGAAACCCTAGTAGACCACGGGATCCTTCCTTATTATTTACATCAACTCGATCGAGTCCGAGGAACGACTCATTTTGAAGTACCTCTTGAAGAAGGTCGCCAACTCGTAGCTGCTCTTCGCGCTCATCTTCCGGGCTATGCTGTTCCCGATTTCGTCGCAGAAA
>JABDFI010000013.1 GCA_013286595.1 Chlamydiota bacterium
TAAATATCATGAGCCCGTTGCCTTAATTGGGCACGACGGGATCTAACGAGGGGGGAGTTCGAGTAATCGGCTCCTCTACTCACTCATATCCCATTAATCATGTTTTTTTTGCTTAAAGTAATAAGCTTCTGGTTAATGAGTTATGCTAAGTTAACAACTCGGATTCAAATTTTGGACTCTGGGGAACAATGAATCAGAAATGGAATCACAGTTCGTGGGAAAAGGCAGCGAACAGAACCGTTCGCTGCTCAACAGAATGATTTAAGTCGTGGCTGCACGGGGCGCTGATGAATTACCAGTGCTGCATGCTGCAACAAGTGCTCCACCGATAACCGCACCGATCAATCCAATGATGATAGAGGCTTGATTTTTTACGGCAAAATTTCTTGCTTTTTCCAATTGTGGTCCTGCAAAAGCAACAAGTTTTTCCCAAGCGCTAGCTACGAACGCTGAGACTTTTTCCCATGCTTCTCCTAGAAATTGAGCTACGACGGATACCTGATGTCCAGCCCATGTAGCGACAGTGGCTGCTGTTTGACTAGCTGTTTGGCAGCAGTTGGATAGTGCTTCTTGAATTCTCATGCTAAATACCTCCTGGTGGAATGTAATTTCAACTGGCAGGTCACTTAATCGCTGACGATTTAGGGACAAAAGACAGCTTAGCAGCTGTGCGATTTCAACCAGTATATGAAATTTTACGTTATTATAACCCGATGATAATTGATGTAAAGAGATCATTAAGCTTAGATTAACTCAAAAAAAATGTACGTTGTTTTTTCTGAGGTCTGTTTTGACAATTTTTAGGGAATAGATCATACTTCTTCTTCTGAGGCAATTGCCTCTTTCCCTGGAATTTTTTAGGAGTCCACCATGTTGAGTGAACAATTGCAAGAACAGATTAAAAGCATCGACAATAGACTCATTCACATGTGGAGGTATCTTTGACTTAGCTTCCAAAGAAAAACACCTCAATGAACTTGAGGTCAGAATGGAATCGGCAAGTTTTTGGGACGACAACAATGCTGCGCAACAAGTCATTAGCGAAGCAAATGGATTGCGCGCTTGGATTATTCCCTACAAAGAGTTATCGCAACGCTTTGACAATGTCAAAGAGCTCTTGCCCGAAGCCGTAGAATCCAACGATCAACACTTTACCGATCAGCTCATTTCAGAACTGCATCAAATTGATAAGACCTTAGCAGAGCTGGAAATCCGCAAAATGCTATCGGGTGAGCTGGATGGAAAAAACTGCTTTCTCAGTATTAATGCCGGCGCAGGCGGCACAGAAGCTTGTGATTGGGGCAATATGCTTGCGCGCATGTATCAGCGCTGGGCTGCGAAGCGAGGTTGGGAAGTTTCCATACTCGATTCGGTAGAAGGAGATGTTGCGGGTCTAAAGAGCATCACTTTCAAGATCAGCGGCCCTTTTGCCTATGGATATTGCAAAGCCGAGCGCGGGGTGCATCGACTCGTTAGAATTTCTCCTTTTGATTCAAACGCACGACGTCATACCAGTTTTGCTTCTGTAGATGTGTCACCCGAGATCGATGATGAGATCCAAATCGAGATCAAGCCGGATCAAATTAGAGTGGATACTTATCGAGCTTCTGGAGCAGGAGGACAGCACGTCAATAAAACGGATTCTGCTGTACGCATCACGCATCTACCAACCGGGTTCGTCGTCTCTTGTCAAAGCGAGCGCAGTCAGATTCAAAACCGTGAAACGTGCATGAAATTATTGCGCGCTAAGTTGTATGAAAAAGAGCTCAATGAACGGGAAAGCAAAGTTAAAGAGATGTCTGGGGATAAAAAAGAGATTGCTTGGGGAAGTCAAATCCGCAATTATGTCTTCCAGCCCTATACTCTTGTGAAAGATACGCGCACCAAGTACGAGGTGGGTAACATTCACGCTGTGATGGATGGAGAATTGGATGAGTTCATACACGCCTATCTCAAGGAATTTGGTTAAACGATGAAAGAGCTGGAAGGATTAGACATTCGCTATAGTCATCTACCCGATGCAGCGCATTTGC
Source organism: Chlamydiota bacterium (assembly GCA_013286595.1). Taxonomy (GTDB): domain Bacteria; phylum Chlamydiota; class Chlamydiia; order Chlamydiales; family Rhabdochlamydiaceae; genus JABDFI01. The sequence continues at coordinate 2,034 of JABDFI010000013.1, forward strand.
GTGATTGGTTGAAAGATCCTGTTGTTCAAACGTGGTTTCCTGTTTCGGAAGAAAAAGAGATTGAAGATGCTGTTCAATGTTGGATTGGCTTTAGTCGGTATGCTTCAAGTCTTACAGCGACGGTTGAGGGGGAGCCATGTGGAATGGGCACCTTGTTTCTCATGCCCTACCGCAAAGTCGCCCATCACTGTCTCTTTAAAGTCGTTGTTGATCCCAAGTTCCAGCGGCAAGGTATAGGAAATTCCCTGCTCAAAAATTTAAAGCATTTAGCTAAAAACTATTTTCATCTTGAGCTCATGCACATTGAAGTATTCGATGCCAATCCCTTCATTCATCTTTTACAGCAACATGGATTCCAAGAATTTGCAAGACAAGAGCGCTTTGTTAAAGATAAAGGCAAGTATAGTTCCCGAATTTTGTATGAATGTTATCTGTAGGTCGCGATGCCATCCAAATCCCCTCTTACCATCCGTTTGACACATGCTGATGATGCTCTTCCTCTTTCTCAATGGCTGTCCAAATCCGATATCTTGAGATGGTTCCCCATGTATGATGTGCGTGAAATTGAAGACGCGGTGCGCATTTGGATTAGCTATTCACGTTTACATGCAGGTCTTACAGCAGAATGGGAAGGGGTTCCTTGTGGTTTAGCCAATCTTTATATCCAGCCCTTTAAAAAATTGGCCCATACGTGCTTGTTTTCCATCATCGTCAAGGAGGACATGCGTGGTAAGGGGATTGGGAAGGCTTTGATTGATGAGTTAGCGAAAGTGGCAAAAGAAAAATTTCATATCGAAATTCTGCATTTGGAAGTCTACGAAGGCAATCCTGCAAAAAAGCTCTACGAACGACTAGGATTTAAAGAATTTGGGTTTCAGCCCAAATTCATTAAAGAAGGGGACCACTACATCGGAAAAATTTTTATGGAGAAATACTTATGAGTCTAAGCGACTGTGGACAGTCTCTAAGGGGAGCTGAACGGTTTAAAGCTCGTCTTGTTTCGGGATTGTGGCAGATGATGCTTTCATTGCTCGGGATTCATACGATAAAAAGCGTTCCTCGTAAAAGGGCAACCAAGATCACGCGTATTCCTAAGGTCAAGCATCAGACACATGGAGATCATTACAATCTACAAGAGATCTATGAGCAACTCAATGCGACTTATTTTGGAAATAGGTTGAAATTGACCATCACGTGGTTTGGCACACCTAATCGGAAGGTTAAGTCCCAGAGGATTTTAGGGCTCTACTGCTTTGAATCCAATCAAATCAAAGTGCACAGATTGTTAGATCACCCTCATTTTCCTCCCTATTTTGTCTCTTATGTCATCTATCATGAGATGTTACATAGCGTGCATCCTCCTAAGAAAAAGAAAAGGGGACGATGGCAAATCCATCATGGAGAATTCAAACAAAGTGAGAAGTGCTTTCTTGAATACGAACAGGCTAGAAATTTTGAGAAAAAAAATCTAAATACATTTTTCATGTCGAGAGAAGATATTTATGGCCGGGCACAGTAAGTGGGCAAACATTAAACACCGCAAAGGTAAAGCGGATCTCATTAAAGGAAAGATATTTTCTCGGGTAACTAAAGAGATCATCAGCGCTGTCAGGCAGGGTGGACCCGATCCTAAATCAAACACGAAGTTACGCATTGCTGTTCAGAAGGCCCGCGCAGCTAACCTTCCGAATGATAACATTGAGCGCAACATAAAGAAGGCAGCAAGTCCGGATCAAGCTGATTTTTTTGAAATGACTTATGAATTTTACGGGTATGGAGGCGTGGGTATTCTGGCTGAGATCATGAGTGACAACAAAAATCGAGTCTCTTCTGATATGCGCATTGCCACCAATAAAAAGGGTGGAACGATTGCCACGCCAGGTTCTGTGTCATTTAATTTTGAGCGCAAAGGAATCATCCAAGTACTTAAGAAAAATGCGATCGAAGATGAGCTTTTTTTGTTAGCTACAGAAGCCGGAGCTGAGGATTTTGAAGCGGAAGGAGATCTTTACTTCATTACCACTCCTCCCGATCAATTGATCCAAGTGAAAGAAACGCTCGAACAGAACAAAATCCCTTGTGAGGAAGCAGAATTGCAGATGGTTCCTAAATCTTATGTGGAGTGCACAGATGAGCATCAAAAGCTCAATTGGGAACTGATCGATTATCTAGAAAATCTCGATGACGTCGATGTCGTTTATCACAACATGAAAGCGGATTAAATAAAGCCTCATGAAGAAGCTTTTTCTGTTTTTTTTATTTGTAAGCTCAGCTGTTCATGGCGCAGCTCCTTTGTACCATGCTCTCGTTGCCCAGAAATGGTTGGATGCTTTTGAAGATTATACAGAAAATGTACCTCTTGAAATCATCGAAAAATGGCATCATTTTCATAGGATTTATTTTACTACTCAGCCAAGTAAGCTATTCAATCAAATGGCATTACAACACGCGCCCTCCGCAAATTTTTCTCACAATACAATTCAGCTGTTGAGTCAATATTTACCTCTTTATAGCCAGCATCAAGAGATTCAAGATTTTGTTCACTTCTCGCTTGACATCTTCGATCAGCTATTGCTAAAGAGACAATTGCAAAATTCAACACCATAGAAAAATCGCCCTTTTGAGCCATTTTCTATTAAGTTAATTGCAGATTGTAGTTTGTTTGTTTTTAATATTCAACTGTTTATTAATTTAGTAAATTTATTGTTATAAATATAAATCAATTTTTGTTGTAATTTTATTTGTTCATTACAATTAAATGCGTGATTGTGTATAGTTTGCACTCATTATTATGAGGTAGATATGAGTGCTATCATCGCTTTGCGCAATTTTGAACGGGCAGCTCAAGAGGCGTTTCAAACTAATCCTCAACAACAATTAATTGCTCATCGAGAGGGCTCTGAGGTTATTAAGGCTTCATTGCCCTCCTCAGTAACACCCGAAGTTCGAGAATTATATAAAAAAACATGGGCAGTTTTTCGAAAGTCTTTGATTGAAGTGGTCGGAAGACAAAAGGTGGAGTGGGTATGCCATCGTTATCGTTTTAGCATCGATCAGATGGAGCGAGATGGTAGGCCTTTATTACCAGAACATGTGGAATTATTTTCAATTGGACTCAGCCAACACTTATCCCAAGATATTCTACAAATCGGTGAGAAGATAAGCCAACTCTCGCGACAAGAGATTCAATCGAGATTAAAAAAAGTACATGTCTTTGATATTTTAGGAAAATACACTGAACCCGTCAGATTATCTGGCACATCCCCTTCGTATCGAGCTTGGTTTTTTCATGACCGTGCTTTAATGGATAAGGAAAAGCAAATTCTTCTTTCAGATATAGGCACAATTTCTTTTCCAGCTTTTCTTGAACGTCTTAGTAAAACTCTTGTCAATCGAGAACTTCAACCAGGACAACTTATCCCAGTGGCTGGTCGGGATGGATCTCTAGATTACTATCGTGTGTATCGTAAAATCATTCGAGGAGGCCTTGTTGCCGATGCTTTGAAACCAGCAGCGCGTGATTCTACATTAAAGCCCTTGTTAGTGTTCCGTCCTACACAATTTGCTTTATCTAATATGAATGCTTATCAGAGTTACCTTGATGATTTACAGCCTTGCGTAGGCAAAATGGGTTACGAGTCAGCTAAACCTTACCTTGCTCAGTTGATGCATCATTCTAATTTCCGACGCAATGGAGAAAAGATCGATGCTTGTGGGTATAGTTTAGGAGGAACACATAATCAACTCTTCGTAGCAGATTTTTATGAGGATGTTTCTACTGCAATTTTTCATAATAATCCCTGTGTGGATCATGAAACTGCTGAGCGGTTTGCACAGAGAATCAGTACGATGGGAGCGCGAACTGAACCTTTGAATATTCAGATTTATCGCACAACTGGAGATGTGTTCCATTTTGGCGGAGATAAGCATCTCGGTTGGAACGTGGATCATCCGTTTGTGAATATCCAACTCAATATCATCGATCATGCTAGCAAGAAAATTTCTTCTTTGGGACTACACGCTTATCGCATCTTTGATAATCATATTCACAATTATCAGATCCGCTCCATAGAAGATAAGCAAGAACTTTTCGATCATCTCGACAATTCCAAACGCGGGGCTGAGGCTATTTGGTATGAGACTACTCGGCGCGTATGGAGCATGACGGTCTATTCACTTCTCAGTTCCATCCATTCCGTGTTATCAGTGATGCGCAACGTATTTGGCATCAGAATTTTGCGAGAAGTGAATCACTATCAAAATCAAGAGATTCCAGACTAAATCTTATTTTTGTTTACAGTATTTCCAGATTAGAGGAATTAAGGTGAGCATAGCTATTCCTATCAACATGAACGTTATCTTGTAAGTAAATACGGCAGACAGATTGAAGTGCGTTTGAGTTTCAAACATAACGTTGAGCCTAGCCCCTGCTTCTGCAAGGATATAGGCTAGGGGTAACATCCCAAGACAGGTTGTCCACAGGAATGTCCAACGTTTGATTTTAAAACAGGCGGCTGCTGTATTGATGATCCAATAAGGGATCATGTGTGACAGCCGGAAAAAAAGTAGGTAGCTAGCTGGACTGAATGCAATTTTCTTCTCAATTGTTAGTAAAACAGTGTGATGAGATCGATGTAGAGGTTTGAAGAATGCCAAGCGAATGGCTTCAAAATACAACCAGGCTCCTACAGTTTCTCCGATGAGGATATACAACATGGCTAGAGGTAGAGGAAAAAGGAACCCAGCCATTACCCCTAATAGAATCGAATCGGGAATCAAAAAACAGACAGATAAGATGAGCACAGTGAGAAAATAGAAAGCAGAAAGTAAGGGATGGGTAGAAGCGAAGTTCTTCCATTTTTCATGTTGAGTCTGAATGGTATTGAAGCTGATTTCATGGGTTAACCCATAGGCATAAATAGCGATGATTGCTAGAGCAATTACACCGACGGGGATGTAGGGAAGAATGCTCCTTTTCATCGTTAGACCTCTTTCGAAATTAGGGTTCGTTGATTTTCGGGATTATTTTGGCCGATTTTTGATTCTTTTTGCGGGGATAGTATACGAAACAAGATACAATCCCCGCAAAAAGAATCAAAAACTCGGCTCAAAAGAACCCGAAAATCGACAGAACCTTATTTTCGAAAGAGGTCTTTCCTTATTGACAATCGGTGGTTAAGGTAATAACCCAACTTGCCCCCTATCCTCCTTTATCCGCGAGCTGCGACAGGCAATCTGTTGCGCTTCGTTCGTCGCCAAGGTGAACTACCTTGGCTTCCTCACGAATCTTGCATCTTACCTGTCTCGCTTACGCGTCTAAGGGAGGATAGGGGGCAAGTTGGGTTAATAGGTGTAAACGAAGGTGGTGCAGGAAGAGGACTATTTGGAGTGGTGGCATTGACAAGGAATACACCTTTGTTACTATTGTCAAAATCGAGCAGAAAGGGGACGTTGGAGATATTCCAAATGAAATAGCCAGGAAAATTTACAGGAGTTGAAACGGTATTGTTGTGTAAGGTTAAACATGCCGGCGTGAGATCGTTGAGAAAGGCGATTCCTCCTGCTGGTAAGGAGTCAGCTGTCATGACAATCTGATTGTCTGTGACAACGGCTGTTTGTTTACCCGTTGACATTTGCGTATAAAAAAGGATGCCGACAGCAGAGCCAGATGGATTTGCTGTGAATGAAAAGGAATTTTCGGCGATAAAATACTCGTTGTCCCCAGTGCATCTAGTGATGAAGATCCCCATATTGAGACTGCCTGAACTAGTGCCTCCAAATACGTTCTGGGTGATTGTAATGATTCCGTTGGCAGATTGAATAAAGTGAATTCCTTGATTTTGGGTGTTATCAGTACCTAGAATCGAACACTGTTGAACTGTGAAAACATCTAGTTGAGGGCAGTTGAGAACGCTAATTCCAAGTCCCGTATGTGAAAGAAGTAAAACATTGTGCGAGATGGTTGCCTGCGAGATCCCATCTGCTGCGATGCCAAGAGGTCCAAATTGACGCGTATCAGGAGAGATAATAAAGCCGGATACTTGGTTGTTGTTAGACAAGTTGATGACAGCATCTCCTTGAGTGTTTGTCAGAACCGGTAGAGAGCAATTTTGAGGGCAGAGTTGAAAGGCCTCTAAAGTTGTGCTGAGTAGCCGCTGGTTGGGCTTAAGTGAAAACGGTTGTCCCATGCTAGGAGCATGGTCTTGTGCATCGTAAGGGGAATCTCCTGGAAAGACATAAATAAGATCACAATCTCCAGCTGTGGCAATGGCAATTTGAAGATTACTAAATGGGTTGTTATAACTGCCGTCTCCTGTTAAAGGATTGGCGTTGTTGACAAACCATATAGTTCTATCTGCAGGACATACAGCGCAAGCCGAAAAGCATGTATCGGCAAAAAGAAGTAAGAGTACTAATTGCCTTACTATACATCTTATTAGGAACATTGACCCTCTTGCGGGTTAGGATTATTTCACGCTCACAAATGTTCCTAAGTTATGAACATCAGCTTTGGAGATCTGCTCATAGCGAAAGTCATGTTCTGGGGGCAATACTCCTTCGACAAGCACTGCTAAGCGTCGTCCATTACTTCGAGAGAGCAATTGGTGTGACATCTCGCAAAATTCTGTATACTCGAGTTTTTTTAGGCTGGCAATCCTCTTTTGAATCCAGTTGAAATCGTCATATTCAAAGGCAAGTTTATCGAGTAGTAATGCCATGAGGGGCATTTTTTCTGGGGGCATTTCCAATAAGGTGATGACATTGGCTCGAAGGCTTTCAAAGCGTTCTGGGGTGATTTTTTCTGATAAATTTTTATCGTAATCTTCTAGGAATAATTCAAAACGAGCGAGTAGATCGGGAGCGGAGTGTGTGCTTGATTGAACAGCAAAAAATTGTAGGAGCTGTTGCTGTTCTTCAGAATTCCAAGCTTTTGCAATGTAACCCGTTTGCTGCTTAGTTCTAAGGGTGTCAAAAAACTCGTGTTGAAGACCTGTACCTAGAATTTGTTGTATCCCTCGTCGTTCAAAGGAAAAAGCCCCTTCTTGAAGCATGAGAAGGACACCGTTACCTTGTCGTTCTGTAGTGTGTACAATTTTGGCAGGACCTCGTGTGTCTGATAGCAAGAGCACTTTATTTTTTTGATGCTTGCTTACGGGATAAGGACGAGCATGAAGGGTTTCCTTGAGTGTGGAACAGAGGGCGGAGGCTTCAGCTTGATCGATATTTCCGTAGAGAATGGCTTGGGTGTAAAAAGTTTCAAAGAGTTGTGAAGAGAACCGTTGGAATTCTTCATAGGTGAGCCTTTTAATGGCTTGAGCTTTTTCCTCTTTAGACGGCATGTTATAGACTACGCTATCGAGCTCATTCATGGCTTGTTTGACTGGCAATTCTTTAGCTGCATTGTCATAGTCTTCAGCTAAGGAGATTTGATAGATTTCAAATTCCTCTTTAGTGCAGGCGACGTGGTTGAATTTATTGACGATATGCGTTGTGAGAGAAGGGGCCATCTCACTAAAACCTTGGAGCATGAGCTTCAGATTGAGTTTGTCGGTTTGAAGTGAGGCATCGAGACCTGCTTTAGAAGCAGATGAGAGAGTAGGAGAAAGCTGTTCATTGAGAGCGCGCACATACAAGGCAAGCAGGGCTTGTGAATGCGCGGAATGATCAACAAGAGGGGATTTAAACGTGAAGATGAAGGCCACCTCTGGCACTTTATAACGGGTATCTTGAATGTAGTAGATCTTAGCAGAATCATCCGATTGTAGAAGGAGGGGATGCGTTGTATCATGCACAGGAGATCCAAGGGGTTCCAAAGCGACATGGGTGGGAATATAAGGGTTGGGTTCGGGGAGTTGAATGTTGACGTTGAGATCGGCGTTATTCCAGGCCACCAAAGATTCTGGTGCTATTTTCTTGATGGTATACTCAGCATTCATCCACTTTTCTCTTCGATCTGTGACAACATCCACTTTTGCAGGATCGGCCATCAAGGAATACACACAGGTATCAGGTTTGAGCGTATCGATGAATGCTGCAGTAGATACAGGATCAAATTGGGAAGGAATGTTGGTTTTTTCAGGGAAAGTAGATAAGGATTCATATGGCATCGATTCTGTAATCCGGATAATGCTTTCAAAGGCGTCATCTCGCGATTGATACTGATAATTGAGTTGAGCGATAGTTTGCATCTCCTCGAATAAATGAACTGGAAATTCTTCTTCTTTGAGACGAGCAATCGCTTGGAAGACGTAATAGATGGCTTGATCAATCTGTGTTACCCCGTGATCAGTCAAGGCGATGTTGATCGTAAAGAGCATCGTGTTTTTATTGAAACGATCACATTCAGCATGTAGACCTTCAGCCAGTTGCTCTTTTTTCATGAGTTGAATGAGGCTGTTTTCTCCTTCCTGATTGAAGGTATAAGCGATAAGGTCGGGGACTTTTTTATCGATGTCTTGAGCAAATGAAGCGGGAATTTCCCATGTCAAAGAAAGCTGTTTAATTTCTTTGACGGGTTTAATGTACATCATGTGACCGCGCTGCATGGAAGAGGTGAGTTCAGAAGGGAGTGCTTGAGGAGTTACAGAGAAGCTGCGCACCTGAGAAAACCGAGTGATGACCTCCTTGCGTAATTCATCTAGGGGAAGGGGAGATACAAGCGCTAAATGCATGCGATTGGCGCTATAATGCTTCTCATACCAGGTTTTGAGAGCTGATTGGGGGATTCCGGAAAGGGTTTTCGCATTTCCAGTAGAAAAGCTGCAGTTGGGGTGGTTGGGATTTCCCGTTTCTTTAAAGATCATGTACTGGCGCCAGCCATCGTGTTCGATATTTTTTGCATGCTCTTGATCTACAGCATGCAGTTCTCGGTTGATGCAGCTCATCGAAAGAAGAGGATCGATGAAAAAATGGGAAAAGCGATCAAAGGCTGCAGAGAAATCGGGATTATTGATCGAAAACATGTAAACAGTGCGATCTGAGGCTGTATAGGCATTGACTTTTCCACCGTGATCAAAAATAAATTGCATGTACTCAAATTCTTTGGGATAGGTTGCTGTGCCCATGAACAACATGTGTTCGAGAAAATGCGCCATGCCAGGATATTCCTTGGGATCATCCCAAGCTCCGCATTCTACAGCTATTCCTGCAGCAGATTGGTCGGCGCCTGGATCGGAGATTAAATAAGCTTGCAAGCCGTTGTTTAAGATCAATTTTTCCGTTTTTCGTTCTTCAAGAGCAGGGGTGAGGACAGGAATTGTGTTTTTATCGGCGATGATTTGGTAAGGGGATTCTTTTTTTTCCGCATGAGCTAAAGTTAGGGAAAATAAAGTAAGGGAGAAAATGAGGTGTTTTTTAAAGGTCAGAGGCAATTGCAAAACTCCCCGACCCAGAAAAATCGATGATTTTGAGTCAGTTTGCCGGCCGCTTAAGGGGCCGCGGCCCCATCCCCGAGAACATACTCCAAGCGAGTAGGGCTCGGGGATGGGGTGGCAAAATGGCTCAAAAGGGCGATTTTGCTGTGGCGGGGAGTTTTGCAATTGCCTCGTCATCTTGTTTCTCCTTTAGAGTGTGTCATAATGGGTGCGCACTAAATTCCAAATGAAGGAGGCTCGTGCTTGTCTACGCTCATGTTTGTCCTTGATATCACATCCCGGAAAATGTTCCATATCAATTTCGGGTCCAAAGCTCAAATGAATGTTACCGCGTTTAGCCAATCGCGCTTCCCCTAATTCCACTTGAATGGTTTGCGGGGGAGGCAATAGCTCAAATGTTTTTAAACTTAAGGGATAAAAATGAGTGGGATGTCCTGCACGAGAAGCCATGAGATAAAACATTTCAATGCTCTGTGAATCAAAGGGGGCAACTTCGACAATCCCCTCAGCATTGGGGCGATCGCGACCTCCACTGGGAGCGACATAGATTATCTTTCCACCTTCGCTGAGCAATTCACTCATGAGTTCCATGGTGCGTTTATTGTGCAGCTGCTTTTTAAGTTTGAGTTCCGGTGGATGATCGATGTAACGCTTAGAATAGATGCACAAGAGATTTCTTCCCATGCTAAATGGAACAGCAAGAGGATCTGTCACGACGCGATCACCTGCGACGAAAATCATCTGCTCTGCTAAGTCGGGGTGACTATTTTCAAGCAGAATGCTAATTGCTTGAGGATCAGCTTCCGTCTGATGATTGGCAAACAAGATGACATTATTTCCTCGCTTTAAGGTGTCTGTAATGGGTTTAATGTAGTGGGTTCCCTGTACAGAAGACTTATGCGAATTGATGAGAGGTTTTAAGATATCAAGACCAAACTGGTAGTAATCAAAAGGGTGTCTAAGCCGGTGATGATAGGGTTCAAAAACATACGGTTCTATGCATTGATCTCTCACGAGTTTTAAGTACTGCTCAAAGAGAGCAGCATAAGGAACAATGGAGAGGTTAGCATCTGTTAAAGCTTGCTGAAAACCCGTATAAAATTGCTGCAAATTCTGCGCGTACTTGGCAGGGATTGTGCCTTCTTGACAATAGTGATCCAGCTGCTCTAAAAAAGTGTGATTAGGCGTCGAGTTTTTTTCCATTGATCATCGAGTAAAATTGGAATTCATTAAGGTGAAGGGTGTCGTCGACTTTGAATTTCAATTCGGCGTTCATTTTTTCTGCGAGTTTCAAAAGATAAGCGCGATCAGTATGACTGAGAAAATGATGGAGTTCTGGGTGGGAAACGAGCTCTAACCCAAATTGCTGCTGTTGTTGGATCAACTTTTTAAAGGAACGTTCGATCTCGATCGACATGCTCTCATGTGTTTTGATCATCCCGCTTCCACTGCAATAAGGACAATGGGTGAAAATGGTTTGTGTTAGGGATTCTCTACTGCGCTGCCGCGTCATTTCAACTAATCCAAATTCACTCATCCCTAAGATGGTGCATTTTGCGGAATCCTCTTTCATGGACTCTTTTAAGCGATCTAGCACCCGTCGTTGGTTTTTACGTGAACGCATGTCGATGAAGTCGCAAATCACCAAGCCACCTACGTTGCGAATCCTCAGCTGGCGTGCAATTTCATCAGCAGCTTCGAGATTGATGTGCACAAGGGCTTCCTCGACATTGGAAGGGCTTTGTTGGGTGCTGCGTCCCGAGTTGACATCGATGGTGTACATCGCCTCTGTTTTATCGAAGAAGAGATACCCACCTGAAGGAAGCCAAATTTTGCGTCGTAAGGCGCGGTCGATTTCTCGCTCCACATTGAATCGCTCAAACATGGGAACCTTATCGCGATAGAAATCGATTTTGATGGGGTGCTCATTTTCGTAGTTGGCGTAAATCCGTTTACAGCGTTGATACGTCGTATAATCATCCACGAGAATCCGATCGTATTTTTTATCGACACTGAGCAAAACGGCTCGTTTGATGAGATCTGATTCTTCATAGAGACACGTCGGCTTAGTTGCCTTATGGAAATTATCGATCGTATGTTGCCATGTCTTTAGCAGTTCATTTGCCTCAGCAATGAGCATTTCGGGGGTGGCATTGGTACTCGCGGTACGGCAAATGAGCCCCATGTCTTTAGGCATCTCAAATGCCCGCAATAACTTTTTTAAGCGATCTCTTGAGCTTGGATCTTCAATTTTACGTGAAACACCTCGGTGGGGTGTATTGGGTAGTAAGACGAGGTAACGTCCAGGTATGGTGATATTGGACGTTAGGCGAGCTCCTTTAGTGCCAATGGGTTCTTTAACAACCTGAACCAGGACGGCTTGGTCATTTTTCAACAATTTAGCAATGTCCGTTTCTTTTTTTTGCTTGGCTTTTGAGGTGGCGATATCTTGGTCCCAATCGAAATCCATTTCGAACATCTCTTGGAATTTTTGCGTGTTTTCTAAGATATCCGAGATGTGGATGAAGCCATTTTCTCCCTCATTAATATCGATAAAAGCTGATTGGATATTATGAAGGATATTGGTCACTCGACCGCGATAAATATTCCCCGCTAATTGGCGATTTTTTTTTCTTTCGACGATGAGATCCTGAAGGACTCCATTTTTTAAAACGGCGTAACGGATCTCTTTCGATTCAACATTGAGTAAAATTTCTTGCATGAAGCCCCGTTTTCATTTGACCAGATTCAAGACGATAAGCCTTTGAATAGTGGTTAGAGCTTCTCCAATCAACCAATCAAGCCTCATAGAAAAAAGAGGGCTAATAGTGCGGTATGATAGTGAAAAGCCCCGCTAGTTTTCGAAAGGTAGAGCTTATGTCATTTCAAGTTCTTTTTCCATAAAAAAGTAACAATCTGCTTGTGGCGGTTGGGTATTCATTTCCATGCCCCACCATCTATTGGGCAAGGATACGGGCAGGGGCATGGAAATGAGTTATTTAACGGTTAAATCGGACAACATGGATACTGAACAGACAGAGTGCATGGTAGTTTTGTGGTGACAAGAAACATGATTAACGGGATAGGCATGATACGCTTGATAAATAATTTTCGCCGCAGAGCGGCGTGCGGCTCCGCCGCATTTTCTTCTTCCATCATGCGTATCATGCCTATCCCATTAATCATGTTTTTTTTGCTTAAAGTAATAACCTTCTAGTCAATGAGTTATGCTAAGTTAACAGCAACAGAAGCCATCATAGAGCAAACCAAGATTTTAACTGATTTTGCGCCGATTCGGCGCGAAATTAGTTCAAACTTCAGGTCTAAATCGAAACATCTTACAAATCATTGACAATAAACTACTTACATATTAGCAATATATAATTATTTAAATTTTATCGAAATATATAATTTTAAAAATTTTATTATTATTTTATTTTATTTTGTATTATTTAATTTAATTTAATAATTTGATAAAATAATTGGTATTAACGATTTATAAAAAGGTAAATGGCAATGTTCCCGAGTGATCCTAAAACACTAAAATTGCAACCGCTGACTTTAGCGCCCTTAGAAGGCGTCACGCCTTTAAGCAGTCTTAGGCAGCCTATTCTTCAAAAGAGTAAGGAAGAAGATTCTTCCGATGATATGGACATCAGTCTTCCTAGAGACCCTTTACCTTCCTTGTCAGATGTGCTTAACGAATCAGGAAAGGAAACAGGGGCGTTAGATGAAAATGAAGTCCTTAGGCTGAGACTTGAGTATGAAAATGGCATGGATGTTACTTCTGTGGCAATCTATGTAGAATTGGATGAGTTGCATGATTTATGCAGCAAGATGGACAGATTGCACGATGGATTAAAAAAGTTTAGTTCAGGTCACCTCTCAATAACCCAGTTACAAGTAGTTTTTTCACGACTACCCTTAGAGATGGAAACGCTCTTAGGCAACCTTGTTAGGCAAAGTTATAAGGAGCTGGATTTAGGGGGTCCTGAGTTTGGAAAAAGAGCACTTCAAGCAGCACCAGAACTATTACTTCACATTCGGACTCGTGAAAGTGAGGTGTCAATTGATCTCACTATTTGTCAAATCCTTCGATCTTTCGAAAAGAAGGCTGTATTATTTTACCTCTGTGAAATCGTGTATCAACATTATCGAAAGCATGGGAATGAAGAAAGTCTGAAACAACTCAAAGCATTGCTCGGAGATCAACAATGGGAAGCCTATAAGCTCTTTGTAGAAAAGCATCCAGGGACCTTTACATCTACTTCTGATGAAGGCTATTTGAGAGCAAAAGATAGGAATCGCTCCTTATTTCAGTCATTTTTATCGGAAAAGAAATCCTTTTATTTAGATAAAAGTGTTTATGTTGAACTAGCGCGGCTGAACGTTGTGACGCGCATTTCAGAGGAACAGTGGGAAGAGGTGTTTAAGGAATTTCCTTCCATTAACGTTCCTGAAACGGTCGCTTCTCCTTCGGGCATGATCCAATTTGCTTCGAGTGTTTATCGAACAAACCTCGCACAACAAAGAAGATTGTCTTTCTTAACATTACCTACTAACTCCTCTCTTCCGACGGAAGTGATTCCAATGGCTATACCTCAAAGGTTATCAGAGGCTATACAACGCTGTTTTGACGTATTGGTAGCGATTCAAACTCCAGCATCTGCGCATAGTTCTCTTAAGGAAGAGGGGATAGAAAAACGGAAACAGGGAGTATTTACTGTGCCCCGCTATCTCCCTAGAAAAGTGTTAAGAATCGTAGAAAAACCCCAGTTAATAGAACCATCTCCGTATTCACCTGAAGCGTGGCATGCTATTGTAGAGACTGTGATTCATGCCGAAGGATTGGCTATTGATGTACCAGCTATCTTCAAGATTCCACAAGAAGAGCGAATGGGTAAAGACCTACCTCCAAGCTACGTGACAATGAGCACAGGAGCTGTTGATCCTATACCTTTCAACTTTGCGTTTTTGCAATTGTCTAAACGCGTTCAGCAGCGCTTAGCCAATGATCTGTGTCGTTTGATTCAATTGACTGGCTATGAGGTGAATCTGAAAACCCTACAGATTCATGAAGGGAGAATTGTTTTACCTCCTCAATTCATTGTGCCAGCTAATCGAGTTCACAGTGCAAAAGGTGTATTGAAAACATTACTGGAAAGCTCAAATTTTGGCCACGAAGACCTTCCCGTTTTATTGCGCGCAGCCTCGTTAAGCTTAGAGGAAATGGAGGAAGAAGCATTTGAAACCTCTGATCTGCATTCTTTACGTCGCTTCTTCACCATTGTGCGCGGAACTAAACCGTTTGTTGAGAAGCAAGAAGCATTTCTAGAATTAAGAAGAGGGATGCAAGATCAACTTGTCACGTTCTTAATGTCTAGTAGTCGAGAGGAGATAATACGAGACAAATGGCTGAAACAACTGACTAGCAATCCCACACTTATCAATCGCCTAACCTCTAAAGATGGAATGGATATGCTGGATCAATGGGAAGTAAGATTTGGTCTTATCGAGGCATTGGAGACTTTACGTCTTGTTAAGCGCGTGTTATTGCAAATGGATCAACCCAATCCTGCTGTGATGCATATGTTGATGTTGACCTTGCGAGAAACCATGATGGGAGCCCATCTGTTAGTTCTCATTGCAAAAGAAAGCATGGGAAAAGAGACCTCTTTGAATCTGTCGCAACTAGCTAATGCTTTTGAAGGACAAAATCGCAAGCAAACATTAGACACGATCGATCGCTATTGTGATCTGCTCAGAGAAATTAAAAGGGGCTTATCTCGAAAATCTATGGAGGTAAGACTTTATGCACAAGCTGCTCAGCGATTTGAAGATTTACCTCTTCTGCCCGTTCCAAAAGGCAGTCTCAGAATAGAGGGATTATCATCTTCTCCGCCTCCTCTTCGCGTGTTAATCGTCTCCTACGAGATTGCTAAATTAGGCCTAAAATACGGAGGACTTGGAGAAGCTGTTTATGGTGCCGCGAAAGGCTTAAGTGAAAAAGGGTACCACGTCATACTTCTATCGCCCCTATTTACCGGCCTTCCGCCTACAACGCTTTCCAAAATTGCTCAGGGGCAAACAATCCCGTCGCAGTTGTATTGGGGAGGCGAAAGACAGTCTATTGTTCTTCATCGGATCGTTGAAGAAGGAATGGATCTATTGTATGCCGAGGAAGGCGCTCCTTTAGGTGGGGCTGTGCGTGGGTATTTTGATGTGCGCTCGTCACGAGAAATGTATTCAGATGGTAGATTAGCCAAGCCGGGCCGTCCATGGCATGGACTAAAAGAAAGGATGATGTATTACAGCAGTCTGGTTGCAGGACACTTAGAATTAGCCTCTGCTCAAAAGATAGAGTATGACGCCATCGTAGTCAATGATTGGCATGCAGCTCATGCTATTGAGAAATTGGCTACTGCTAGAAAATCGCGATGGGTAAGCGGAAAACTTCCCGCTACGGTATTTGTCATTCATAACAATAGTTATGGATGTCAAGGGGTCTATGAACCAGAAGATCGCGATATTTTGGAACTTGCAGGAAATCAATGCTCTGGTGTGAATGTGATGAAGCAAGGGATTGCTTATGCCGATGAGGTGTTCACAGTTTCTGAAAGTTTTGCCGATGAGATGCAAGATGAGCGATCAGGGTTAGGAGCTGGGTTAACCCCTTGGGTGCGCAAGGCTGCTCATCAAGGTAAGTTTCATGGTATCATCAGTGGAAGTAATCCTGATTTATGGAATCCAGCTACGGATCGAGCTCTCACTGAATGGAGAGATCCACAAGATCCTAGCACTGCGATCAATTTAAGTTTTTCTCCTCAATCAGAGAATATCGCTGCGACAAAACGCGGGATCCGTACTCAATTGTTTAAAGCTTTGCAGCAATACTATCCGGAAGCGCTTGTGTCACTCGGCTGTACCTCTGCTCAACAATTTATCGATCGACCTCTATTAGTTTATGTAGGGCGTTATGATTCCTATCAAAAGGGGATCGATCAATTCATGTCAGTTTTGGAAGCGGCACATAAAAAAGGAGCTCTTTTTATCACAATGGGAGTCGGAGAGGATCCTGCGGCTAGGCGTCTTCTCGATCGGCTCCAATCCAAAGCACAAGAGTACCGATGTGGATGGATCACACGTGGTGATGTCACAGAATCCAGTTTGACAATGCAAAAAGGGGATCCGGAAAATGGTATTCCTGGATTGGGATCTCTTATTCGCGCTTCTGCAGATTATTTTGTTTTACCATCTTCGTTTGAGCCGTGTGGGTTGGTTCAGTTTGAGGGTTGGCTTTATGGAGTCTTAGCTATCGGCACGCAAACGGGTGGATTAGCAGATACCATCAATGGTGATATCGAGAGCGATTTTTTCAATGGATTTACCTTTAAACGCTTAAAAAATTGGGAATCAAGCGAACAAAGTGATTTAGTAGAAACTACGGTTGAGAAGGCGATTGATTTTATAAAAGCCCTATCTGAAGAGAAACGCAATGCCTTGATGGCTCGCATGATGATTCAGGCTCGTCAATCCAGTTGGACAACCTCACTTGATGGGGTTACGCCTGTTGATCGTTATATAGAAGCCATTCAGAAAGCGATTCAAGCCAAACAAAAACGAAGCTTGGAACCCTTCGATTTATTGGGGGTCGATTTAACTCCAGCTCCAGCTCGAGATAATTATTTTGGTCTAAACCCTAAACCAGATTTACACAAGCGGTTTGGAGCACACATTGAAAAAAATGGAGTGAGATTCCGCGTTTTAGCACCAGCAGCTCGAGATGTTAAACTTGTTCTAGTGGATGAAGAGGGTCATGAAACTTTACATGAGCTCATTGAGCTCTCTGATGGGTCTTGGGAAAATCTGATTCCAGAAGCTAGAGAAGGTAGCGTTTATGAATATGAGATCCTCAACGCTCAGGGTAAGCTTACTCGTAAAATTGATCCATTTGCTTTTGGTTTTCAGATGCGACCTGACTATCGCTGCGTAGTTGCGCGCGACAAACCTTCCTTCTTGTGGACCGATAATGAATGGATCGCAGGCCGAAGAAAGTTTGTAGAGGGTAGAGCACCTGTTAATATCTATGAAGTGCATTTAGGGACGGTCAAAAGGAGTAAAGGCGGTGATTTTCTCAATTATCGAGAATTGGCCGTTTATCTAGCAGATTACTGTACCAAGTTACACTATACTCATATCGAACTTGCAGGGATATTTGAACATGATGATGATGTCTCGATGGGATACCAAGTAAAAGGTTTTTTTGCACCGACATCACGACATGGCACCTTGGAAGATTTTCAGTATTTTGTGAACTATTTACATCAAAAGAAAATCGGGGTGATTTTGGATTTTATCCCTTTTCATTTTGCAAAAGATCAGCATGGACTTCGCGCGTTTGATGGTACTGCCTTGTTTGAAGATACTGATCCCTTACATCGGACAACCCTCTGGGACACTTTAGCTTTTGGATTTAATAGTGCTGATGTTCGAAAGTTTCTATTATCCAGTGCTGACTTCTTTTTATCGCAGTGTCACGTCGATGGTTTCCGCGTGGATGCAGTCATGTTCATCGAGTCTCCTGCTTATTCCAAACATGCTGATATTAGTTGGAATCCTGGTGAAGATGGAACTGCTGTCAACGTAGGAGGGATCAAGTTCTTAAAAGATTTAACAAGATTAGGCCGCGCTTATGGACACGCTCTGATGATTTCAGAAAACGTCGATCATCCAAGAATTCCGTATGTTGATACGCTGCCAGTAGAAGAGCGCTTTGGTCTTGGTTTTCATTTACGCTGGAACATGAAAGGTCGTCTTGCCACCTTATCCGTATTGGAAGACCCGAAACATATACCGGTTCTTGTGCAGACTATTAATCAAACTGAAGAAAGATCCATTTTCTCTTACTACGGCCATGATGAAGCTCGTAAAATGTCGATAGGTGGACGCGTGTCACGCCAACCCGATTCTACCGATGAATTGATGGCTAAACGAGTCAATCTCTTTAATATGTTAAATGCATGCTTACCTCAACATGGTCGCCTCACATTCATGGGAACAGAGTTTGGTGCTACAGGTAGGTGGGATCCTAGACAGTCTCTTAAGCGAGATGTGTTGCGTAAGAAATTACATCGAGATATCTTGCATCATACTGAGCTTGTTAATGAATTTTATTTAGCTCATTCAGCTTTTTGGTCAACGGGGCAAGGGAATGGAAATGTTAACTGGGTTAAAACCAGAGGACCAGAACCTGTTTTAGTCTATGAAAGAATAGATCCTGCAACGCGTTCCAAGTACCTTGTGATTCACAATCTGTCTCAACAAACTTTAGCAGCACCTTATCGAGCTGTGTGGCGTGATGTATCACAAGTGGCTAAATTGAGCGAGGTTCGTCCTTTATTTAGCAGCAATCGAGCTGATCCAGGAACAGTTTCTGTAGCTCGTACCCCAGGTTCAGGTCGACCCATTGGCGTAGAATTTTCGACGGGATTGCCACCGTATAGTTCGGTAGTTATCGAAGAAATTGAGGAAACACCAGCCTCTTCTTCATCAAGTGCTTCGTCTGCTAAAGCACCCGCCTCTTCTTCATCAAGTGCTTCGTCTGCATCTTTAAAAGACCTCTTGCAAGCTTAAGCAAGAGGTCTTATGAAACTTACCCTAAGATAGCGTTCATGAGCACATCGAGATTATCACCTACGTGCAATTCGCCCCAACGATCACCACCCTTGTGAGGATCAGTTGAGTTTTGATAGACATTGCCGTAAATCATGTTACGCTCTTCCTCAGGCAGCAGAGCAAGTAGTTCACTGACCTCTTTAGATCTGGCTTCATTAGTCTTCGAGGTAAAAGCTTCAGTTGAAATAAGGGCTAACAACCGCTGGGTAACCGATATAGATGGTGCTTCTGGCAACACAACAGGTTGGCTAGAAAGCTTAGCAGGAGATGAGCTAGAGATAGAAGCAGGAGCTCTAGCATGACTTGGTAAGACAAGTGGTTGAAGCCCAAGGGAAGATGAGCTGGAGCTGCTAGAGCTAGAAGCAGAGGCTCTAGCAGGACTTGGTAAGACAAGTGGTTGAAGCCCAAGTAAAGATGAGCTGGAGCTGCTAGAGCTAGAAGCAGAGGCTCTAGCAGGACTTGGTAAGACAAGTGGTTGAAGCCCAAATAAAGAAGCTACAGATTTAGGATCAGTAGAAGATCCGGGACGGGAAGCTGCTTTCATTGCGTCTACATTAGATAGCTGGGAGGCTGCGAGCAAGAGCGCTTGGGCTTTCGAGACTGCAGGGAATTGGTCAGATTCGAATGTTTTTCTGCCAATATCGTCGCTAATTTTGCAGCCGATAAGATGCCATGTTGCACCGTAGATGCTCTGTTGTTCTTTTGCTGAGAAGGAATGGAAGAATTTGTACCCTTCTTCTTGCTTGTCTTGAAAGAAAAGAGAAGCGCAGCGCATCATTTTTATTACTGTTTCATTTTTAATTAAAGGCTGCTGCTCTACTGTCAATTCTGCTAGGGAAACTACGAGCTCGTTATAGAGGCGTTCCTGGTAGTTTTCAATAGCTATTCTCTGTTCCACGACAGAACAGCGTTGCTCAGCAGGAAGAGATTCATCTTGTTTGAAAGACTTAGCACCAAAATTGGCTGTTTCGGGTTTTTCTTTCAGTTTCCATGCTTCAAAGAAAATTCCTTCTTGGAACATAGAAGGTAAAGAGGAAAAGAGGCGTTCAATAGATCGCTCTTTATCTAAGAGGTCTTTCAGAGGCTTAAACGTCTTAGAAATAGCCTCGCCGATGGGGTTGAGTCTTTCGATAAATTCAAACATAGTGGAGGGTGCATTAACAGCATTTTTAATGGCCTTGCCAATGGGGTGATCGTCATCAAAAAGGACAATGGTTTTAGTGATCCCCACGCGATCATCTAAGCACGTGACAGCCCAATGTGCAGTAAAAGGAGATTCAGGTAGCAAACGGAAATGAGCATTATCGGGAGAGTAAAGCATATCTAAAGATGAATAGACTCGTTCTGGGGTATATTCACCACGAGGGTGAACATGTACGCGCATTGGTGAAAGATCATCAAAAGCTAGTCTACCATCCCATTCGACTTCCCTCGTATACCCCATCCCTTCAAACAACCCCATATTGACATCAACATGGACGTCTGCGCCCGGTAGAATAGTGGGATAAGCCCAAGTATGGGCTGAAAGATTTAAGGGGCGATAATCTGCAGAACCTAGGAATCTTCCATCGATGATAGCGACATTCAATTCCACTTGTTTTTTCGAAAGATCGCCTAATTTTTCTAGAATTCTAGGGGGAACTTTTGTTAAAGCCAGAGAGTCAAGTCGGATTGTGCAGAGGTGTGGAGCAATAGTTTGGTAAGTAGAAATTGTGGGAACCCGTTTTTCTTTAAGAGCTGGGCAGGTGGGAGTTGAGGTGATATTTTGAGAGAGATTGAAGTGAGCTCGAGCAATTCCTTTCGGAGTGTAATTTTGTAGTAGTTGCGTACGAGCTTTTTGCAGATTTATTTTTGCGTTATGGAGTGGAGTGTCAGAAAGTTCTTCAAACGCTTCTCGTGCATAAGCATCGATCCTGAGTTCAAGCGCAAGGCCTTCACTAGAAAGAGATAGATTTTTTGGCTCTAGGGTCCGTTTTTCGGCAAATGTGCGAATATCTTGGCATAATTTATCAATTTTTGAAGTAATACTCATATGGCTCCTGTTCTTTATTGGTGTTATTATTTTACAATAAATACAATTATTATCAAACATTATTTGTTATAAACTATTTTATTTAATAAATTAACTTTTAAAACGAATAATTGACGAATTTTATTTGTCGCATCTATTTTTTAATAAATTATTTTTAATACAGGTAAAGAAGCTTCCATGAAAATTGTTTGTATTGGGTTTTAAAACCTCATAACAGATAAATAGACGAAAGTGTTGAATTAAATATATTAATAAAATTTAAACAAAACAACTAAATGAAAATAAAAACATTGATTGAAAATGTGAATGTTAATAGACTGTAATAGTATAAATTTAATAATAAGGAGAATTATGACATCTTTAGTTTTAACCCCATTAAACTTATCCTCCACACAACGTGCAGTTGTGCCGCCTGGGACTTGTTCTAAACCAGTGACGGTTAAGGCATTGCCTGATGCAGTTATGGCGCATGTATTAACTTTCCTTTCAGATCCAAAAGCACTGCGATTAACGCGCCAGGTCTGCAAAGCTTGGGCGCGCTTACCCTTTCAAGGGGGGCATTTAGATTTATCAGGATATAAGAATCTATCGGATGATCAACTGAGAACCATTCTAGATCAACTAAAGGGATCTCGAATCCAATCGATCAATCTATCGGGATGCAGCAACATCACAGATCGAGGGTTAGAGCATCTCTCGACGCTCACCTCTCTCACAGCACTTGATCTGGAGGGATGCCGCAACACCACAGATCGAGGATTAGAGAATCTCTCAAAGCTCTCTTCTCTCACAGCACTGAATCTAGCAGGATGCTACAATATCACAGATCAAGGGCTAGCACATCTCTCAAAGCTCACCTCTCTCAAAGCACTTGTTTTAGAGGGATGCCGGAATATCACAAATCAAGGACTAGAAGAGCATCTCTCGACGCTCACCTCTCTCACAGCACTGAATCTATCGGGATGCAGCAACATCACAGATCTAGGATTAGAGCATCTCTCAAAACTCACCTCTCTCTTAGCACTGGATCTACTAGGATGCGAAACCATCACAGATCAAGGGCTAGAGCATCTCTCAAAGCTCACCTCTCTCTCAGTACTGAATCTAGCGGGATGCCGCAACATCACAGATCAAGGGCTAGAGCATCTCTCAAAGCTCACCTCTCTATCAGCACTGAATCTAGTGGGATGCCGCAACATCACAGATCAAGGGCTAGAGCATCTCTCAAAGCTCACCTCTCTCTCAGCACTAAATCTAGCGGGATGCCGCAACATCACAGATCAAGGGCTAAAGTATCTCTCAAAGCTCACATCTCTCACAGCATTGAACCTAGCGGGATGCTACAACATCACAGATCAAGGGCTAGGATATCTCTCAAAGCTCACCTCTCTTAAAACACTAAATCTAGAGGGATGCTGCAACATCACACAGATCGAGGATTAGAAGGTATAAAAAAAGGCACGTCCTTAAAAAGCCCCTATACATCGCATAGGGGGCTGAGTGGTATAAAGGGATGTTTAATGCTGTTCTGGAGGGGCTGAAGCTGTACCGCTCTTGACCTCTTCAGAAGATTCCTGTTCTGTGAAGGTGAGTTTTTCCTCTGCCACTGAAACAAACCAATTGCCCCCTTTACCTGGATTGAGGAGGAGCTTTTCGGCTAGGGGATCTTCTAGATCATGCTCAATCACCCTGCGAAGAGGCCTTGCTCCCATTTCTGGCTGGAACCCTTTAGCCACGAGGAATTCTTTAGCTTTTTCATCTAAAGTTAAGCCAATATGTTTTCTGGCTAGACGAGCTTGTACTTTCTTAATTTCCAATTCAATAACGGATAGAAGTTGAACGCGATCCAGCGGTTTAAAGATCACAATTCCGTCTAAGCGGTTAATGAATTCAGGTTTAAATCCTTTCTTAACAGAACTCTCGATCTTCTCTTGAATGCTCTTAAAGTCGAGCATTCCTTCCTGTACTCCAAAACCTACTTCTGTTGATCTACGAATGAGATCGGCTCCTAAGTTGGAGGTCATGATGATGATCGTATTGCGGAAATCGATCTTGCGACCAAAGGAGTCGGTCAAACGCCCCTCTTCGAGGATCTGCAGCAGTAAATTCATGACATCGGGGTGAGCTTTTTCAATCTCATCGAAAAGAACCACACAGTAAGGGCGTTGTCTAACTTGTTCTGTAAGTTGTCCGCCTTCTTCATGTCCCACATACCCTGGAGGAGAACCCGTCATGCGACTAATCGCAAATTTCTCCATGTATTCAGACATGTCGACTTGAATTAAAGCGTCTTCTCCACCAAACATATTGATCGCTAGCTGTTTGGCTAAGAGCGTTTTTCCCACTCCAGTAGGCCCTAGAAACAAGAAGGCACCAATCGGGCGATTTGGATCTTTGATATCTGCACGGCTTCTTCTAATCGCGCGACATACTGTATTGACAGCATCGTCTTGACCAATGATACGCGTTTTGAGGGTTTCTTCCATTTTGAGAACTTTTGAGGTTTCACCCTCTGTCAGGCGAGTGAGAGGCACACCAGTTTGTTTGGCGACAATGGCAGCTACTTCTTCTTCATCGACGATTACTTGGTGTTCTTCTTTGTTGCTTTCCCATTCAGCGAGGAGTTTCTGCAAGTTCTCGCGCAAAGTTTTTTCCTTGTCGCGCATCTTAGCGGCTTTTTCGTATTCTTGCTTGTTGATCGCCTCTTCCTTGCCTAAGCGCACCTCTTCGATTTCCGCTTCAAATTTTGTGATCTCTTGCGGTTGATGCATCATAGCGATACGAGCCTTAGCGCCAGCTTCATCGAGAAGGTCGATGGCTTTATCGGGAAGAAAACGCCCTGTGATGTAGCGATCGGACAAATAAACAGCAGCTTTTAGGGCAGCATCAGTGTAAATGCACTTGTGGTGCTCTTCGTATTTTGTTTTAAGCCCCAATAGAATGGAGAGCGATTCCTCGACAGAAGGAGGATAAACCATGATCTTCTGGAATCTGCGTTCTAAAGCAGCATCTTTTTCAATGTGCTTGCGGTATTCGTCAATCGTCGTAGCTCCAATACATTGAATCTCACCGCGAGACAGCGCTGGTTTCAAGATATTAGAAGCGTCTATAGCTCCTTCAGCAGCTCCTGCACCTACAATGGTGTGAATTTCATCGATGAACAGCAAAATGTTTCCGTTCTTCTTGATCTCGTCCATGACGGCTTTGATCCGCTCTTCAAACTGACCGCGGTATTTAGTGCCAGCGATCATGAGGGTAAGGTCAAGTGAGATTAGCTTTTTTTTCGCCAGATGGTCAGGAACCTCTCCTTTCACAATGGCGTGAGCTAAACCTTCGACGATGGCTGTTTTGCCCACCCCAGCTTCTCCGATCAATACGGGGTTATTTTTTCTTCGGCGACAGAGGATAAGAATTAAGCGTTCAACCTCATCTTTTCGACCGATCACAGGATCGAGTTTTCCTTCCCGACATAATTCTGTTAAATCGTGCCCATAAGCTTTGAGTGCTGGAGTTTTTTCGGCGGAAAGGGCCTTTTCTTGACTTTTTGGAGCTCCTGGAGAAGGTGAGCTAGAAGGAGTGGATGAGGAAGGAAGTTGGAGATTGAACGTTTCTAGTTCTTTAAGCACTTCTTTGCGGATGTCTTTGAGGTTCACATTTAAATTTTCTAGAACCTGTGCGGCTACACCATCGATCTGGCGAAGAAGAGCCAATAAGAGGTGCTCTGTCCCTACGTAATTATGGTTGAGGTTGACAGCTTCTTCATTGGCAAACTCAAAGACCTTTTTCACCTTACCTGTTAAAGCGGGGTCCCCATAGACTTGAATTTCTGGGCCAAAGCCCACTAACCGCTCCACTTCTGCACGGATCGCGTCATAATCGAGATTGAAACTACGTAGGACATTAACAGCGATCCCCTGTCCTAGTTTAAGTAGACCTAATAAGACGTGTTCGGTCCCTAAATAGTTGTGATTTAGGCGTTGAGCTTCTTTTTTAGCCAATTTAATGACTTGCTTGGCGCGATTAGTAAATTTATCAAACATACAGAAACCTATCTCACTAGAACAGTTGTCCCTTTCCTGATTGTAGGGAGAGCTCCCCATTTTTGGCAATGTAAGCCGCTTACAATGTAAATAATTATTTTACTCCCAAGTTGGTTGAAGTTTCTTTATGATGATTGCCTCTGATGGCAAGGGATGAGGGGAGATGGTCATGGATGAAAGATGGATCGTACTCAATACAGGTCAAAGAAGCGCAGAAGAGAACATGAAAATCGACGCAGAGCTCCTCGATCGCGCTCACACACTAGAAAAGCCCATACTACATTTATATGAATGGGAAGGGGATAGCGCGACTTTTGGCTATTTTGCCCACCCTGAAAAGCTCCTCAATCTCGAACAAGTCAATAAAAAGGGGCTGAACTTAGCCCGTCGCCCAACCGGTGGAGGAATGATCTTCCATCTTTGGGACATGGCTTTTTCGATCATCGTGCCAGCCCATTCCCTCCATTTTTCCCTGAATACTCTCGATAACTATGCCTATGTCAACCGGATCGTTTTACAAGTCATTGAAGAATTTTCTGTGCATTTTCCTCCGCTGACATTGATCGAAGAGGATGGCCCTGCTTTGGATCCTTCTTGCCATCATTTTTGCATGGCCAAACCTACGAAATACGATGTCTTATGGGACGGGAAGAAAATAGCTGGGGCAGCACAAAGAAAAACCAAGGCTGGTTTTTTGCATCAAGGCTCGATTTCATTAGTTCTGCCAGAAAAGGATTATTTACAGGAAATTTTAGCGCCTGGAACTTCGGTTCAGCAAGCCATGCAGATTCATACCTATCCCTTATTAGGATCCTCCGCTTCAGAGAGTGAAATCCGCTTGGCAAAGGAAAAATTAGCTGCTCTTTTGGCTACACAATTAAATAAAAGCTCCCTAGAATAGGGAGTTTTTAGAAGGGGAATAACCACCATGTCAACAAAGGAAAAAACAGCAATTCAACCCATTCGCGAAGAGAATTATTCCGATTGGTACCAAGAAGTGATTCGAGCAGGGGAGATGGCTGAGCATTCGCCCGTGCGAGGTTGCATGGTGATTCGACCTTGGGGTTATGCGATCTGGGAAAACATTCAACGCGTTCTCGATGTAATGTTTAAAGAAACAGGGCACCAGAATGCCTACTTCCCTCTTTTTATTCCCTTAAGCTACTTGGAAAAAGAAGCGGAACACGTGGAAGGGTTTGCTAAAGAATGCGCCATTGTTACGCATCATCGATTGGAAAAAAATAAAGAGGGAAGACTCATTCCAGCAGGTCCTCTTGAGGAACCTCTGATTGTGAGACCCACTTCGGAAATGATCATCGGCGCAACTTTTGCCAAATGGATCGAATCCTACCGCGATCTACCTCTTCTCATCAATCAGTGGGCGAATATCGTGCGTTGGGAAATGAGAACGCGCATGTTCTTGCGCACAGCTGAAATTTTATGGCAAGAAGGTCATACCGCACATGCTACCGAGCCAGAAGCTCTTCGAGAGACCATGCAGATGTTAGATATCTACGCGAAGTTTGCTCAAGACTACCTCGCCATTCCTGTCATCAAGGGAGAAAAAACTCCTTCAGAGAGATTCCCTGGAGCCGTAGGTACGTACACCATTGAAATGATGATGCAAGATAGAAAAGCCCTACAAGGGGGAACCTCTCATTTCTTAGGACAAAACTTCGCAAAGGCCTTAGATATTAAATTCCGAGATGTCGATGGTGAGACGCGCCATGCTTGGACAACTTCATGGGGGCTAACAACGCGTTTAATCGGCTCTATGATCATGGTACATGGTGATGATAATGGTTTAATCTTGCCCCCACGCATAGCTTCTGCTCATGTTGTCATTTTGCCTGTCCTTCATAAAGAAGAAACTAAACAAGAAGTGCTGGCTTACTGTCACGCTCTAGCTGCAGAGTTGCGCAAAGTGCACTATGCAGGGCGATTCCTCACTGTGATTGTCGACGAGCGGGATCTACGAGGTGGGGAGAAGATGTGGTCGTGGATCAAAAAAGGTGTTCCCTTAAGGATTGAAGTAGGACCACGCGATATCAGTTCGAACACATTGCCCATCTCACGCCGCGATCGCTCTCATGCAGAAAAAGCGATGCAAACCAAAGAGCAATTCCTCTCAACGGTGATCGATCAGCTTGAAGATATTCAAACGACCCTCTTTAAACGAGCCCTAGAGTTTCGTGGTAAACACTTGAAAAAAATCGATACCAAAGAGGAGTTCTACGCCTTTTTTACTCCTAAAAATTCGGAGGACCCAGAAATCCACGGAGGTTTTGCATTGTGTCACTGGAGCGGTGATCCAGAGGTTGAAGCCAAGGTCAAAGAGGATTTGGGTGTGACCATTCGCTGCATTCCTTTGGATGCTCCTCATGAAGAAGGTGTATGTCCTATCAGCGGTAAAAAAAGCACCAAGCGCGTGATCTATGCGAAAGCCTATTGAGACCGCTGCATAACCCTCAATTGGTGAAGGTTTTGAACCGAGCGACAAAAGAAAACCTGGAGTTTGCTAATACAAGAAACATGATTAGCGAGATACGCATGATATGCATGATAAATAATTTTCGCCGCAGAGCGGCGCGCGGCTCCGCCGCGTTTTCTTCTTCCATCATGCGTATCATGCATATCCCATTAATCATGTCTTTTGGACTCAATAGAAATAACCTGAAGTTATGCAATGGTCTCATTAGGGGTAATTTTTTATTTGGGGATTTAAGGCGTTCAGAGTAACATTTCTTTTTAGAGATTTAGGCTTGTTGGTAGGAAACAGATGATTCAATTCTTAAGAAAACATCAGCGCAAATTCTTTCTCGTTATCACTGTGGTCATAGGACTCTCTTTTTCGTTCTTTGGGACGTTCAATACTATGATTGACACCCAAGAAGTACCCGATAAGAAAATTGTGAACATGATCGGGGGAAGATCCATGAAGCAGCGAGAATTAAACGCTCTATGTCAGATGCTTTCTACCTCGGTCTTAGATCCTAAGGCATCGCGCATGCCCAATCTTCTCAACGATGGTGTGATTGAAAAGGATCTTTTGTTTAATGGCATGGGGACGATCCTTGCCAAACAATACTTTTCCGATCTTAAGATGGATCTTGATACGCGTTTAAAAAAAGCTCAGCAGTATAAACCTTATGGCCATTCCCAAATTCCTTTTTTAAATGCGCAGATGGTGTGGCAAAAATTTGTTCCCTCCTTGCCACAGCATTTAGACCAACTCAAAAAGCAAGGAACTGAGTGCACTCTCGCTACCTTTTCCACGTTCTGTCAGCTCTATAACGATCAAACGACTTTGCCTCCGGAAATGCTCAAGCAAGTCCTCATGTTCCACCAACAACAACAAGGTCTTGAAGCCGATCCTCTTTTAGCTCAGGCTGATCTTGCCCTATTTGGATTTGGTACCCTTGAAGATTGGTTTGGTCCTCATTTTGTCGAGCTTTGTGCTCAATTCATTCTCAACGTCGCTTCCTTAGCAGAAAAAAAAGGATATGATGTGAAAACTGAAGAGATTCGCAATGATCTCTTTCAAAATATATATGCCGGTGTCAAGCGATTTTCCCAGAAAACTGCCCTTTCAATTGAAGAAGCAGAGCAGTATTTCCAAAGGGAAATTCGCCATCTTGGATTAGATGAAAGAACTGTTGTATCCACTTGGCGCAATGTCATGTTGTTCCGCCGTTTATTTGAGGATGTGGGAGGAAGTGTATTAATCGATCGACTGCCGTATCAGCAATTTGATCACTTCAGCCAGGAATCGGCTAAGATTGATCTTTATGAACTTCCGCAAGCTTTGCAGCTCAATGATTTTCAATCGATGCTGAAATTGCAAGTCTATCTCGAAAGCGTAGCGCAGCATCCACAAGCTTTACGAACGACTCTCGCTCTTCCACGTCAAACAGCATCACTCGAACAGATTGAAAAACGGAGTTCTGAGCTCGTGCAGCGCACTTGTGAGATTGAATTTGCCCATGTGAACAAATCCGACTTAGAAAGCGAGATCAGTTTAAAAGAAACTTGGAAATGGGAAATCATCGATGGAAATTGGGCGCGTCTTCAACAAGAGTTTTCTGAACTTAACAACGGGATTGTTTCCTCTAAAGAACAACGACTGGAGCTTTTAAATCGTCTAGATCCCAAGCGACGAGTGGAAGTGGATAAATTCTCTAGATCGGCGATCATCGATGCTGATTCTCATCACATACGCGATGCCTTCGAGCAAGCGACACCTCGACAGTCTCGCATAGAATTATGTGGTCGAAGCTCATCCTTGCCGTTTGTTGGAATCGACAATCCATCTCAGCTAATCGCTTTATTAGAAAAAGCCCCGTTGACAGAACAGAGTGAATCCCTACTTTGTTATTCTGGAGATCAACAGAATTTTTATCGCATTAAAGTCGTCCACAGGGATGCTCAAAAAAGATTATTGACATTTGCTGAGGCGATGAAAAATGGGGCATTAGATAGACTTCTCGAAGAGAAGCTAGAACAGATGTACCCCGAAGCGAGAAAGAAAAATCCCACCTATTACCAACTGGAAAAAGGGGGATGGAAAGCCATAAAAGATGTCAAAGATCAACTCGGACGCTATGTGTTCAACGAGCTTCTCCGATCGATCGAAGAGCTCTATGAGGAAGAAATAGGAACATTGCCTGGAAAAGCTGGTGAACTTCCCCTTAAATTTTATGCTAATTACCGCTTATATGCTCATATGCAACAAGCAAGACAGGATTTAGCTCAATGGGTAGCTCAGGGAGAGGAGTCTCGAGACTTCATCGACCAGTGGCGTCTTGTTAAGTCTGAGCGCACAGTTAAACGCAGTGATCGTTTGAATATTGCCAAAGAAGAGATGTTTGCACTTCAGTCCCAAGAGTGGTCGCCTATCAAACTTGGAACAGGAGGCAGTTTAGCTTTCTTTCAAGTTCTTGAGCAGCAGGAATTAGAAGATGTTGCCCATGAGAAAATTTCACAAGGGCATGAAATCCTCGCGATGGATGCAAGAAAGCAACTGATGATGGAATTGATCACCATGATCGATCAAAAGAAAGCAGTTCACTTCATTCAATCTAGCAAAGAGCAGTCAGAATGAACGTGGATGTACTGGAACAGATGCCAACGCTATTGCCTCTTGAGTTTTTCAGTGTAACCTCGGAGGTCTTTTATGCTAGCATCTATCCCAGCTCTCGTGTGATGAGGCAATCCCATCTCTTACCAGATACCTCGGAATGGTTGGGCGAAGAGCGATTTGCCGAGCTGGCTATGGTATGGAGCGAAGAGGGGCTTTGTATTGAAGCCTTTTGTGATCAACCATTCCAAGAAGCCCATTATCCCTTATATCAGTCGGGTGATGCCTTAGAGATCTTTATCGACACGCGCGATGTAAAAACAGCTGGGTTTGCCACTCGATTTTGTCACCATTTTCTCGTTCTTCCCGAATCCGTTCAAGGTGTGCAAGCGCTGGAGGTGACCCATTTTCGCACAGAAGACACTCATCCCTTATGCGATCCTAGCGACCTCACTGTTACAACGCAATTTCACAAGCAATCCTATCACTTCCGCGTCACAATTCCCGCTTCCTGTTTAGTGGGTTACGATCCCCAATCATTTGATAAAATGGGCTTTACCTATAGAATACACCGTTATGGAGGATCACCACAGCATTTTGCTGTGTCTTCTGACCATTTTTCTATTGATCAATCCCCGAAATTGTGGGCAACATTAGCAATGATCCGGAAATAAGGAGAAACCATGAAATTCACAGATTCTCACGAATGGATCACAGTGGAAAATACTGTGGGGACAGTAGGCATTACCGACCATGCTCAACGTGAACTGGGCGAGGTTGTCTATGTCGAATTGCCGGCAGTGGGAAAAAAAGTTAAAGCGGGACAAGAGGTCGCCGTATTAGAGTCAACTAAAGCCGCAGCAGATATCTATTCGCCTGTATCTGGAGAGATTATAGATATCAATCAAAAGCTTGTCGATTTTGTGAATCATATCAATGAATCTGCTGAAGAGGAAGGATGGCTTTTTAAAATCAAAGTAGATCATCCTGAAGAGTTAGAATCTCTACTGAATCGTGAGCAGTATTTAAAAATTGTGCGCTAAGGTTTCGATGTCTAGAAACTCTACGGGAAAAACTAAAGGTAAGAAGTGGATTGTTGTGCTTTCTACTTTTATTCTCTTTGTCGTGTTCCGCAAGCAACTCATGATGGGTTGTGTTAAAGTAGCCTTAGCCGTCTTGTTCTCAAATCAAGAATTTCATTACCAATCCATGAAGTGGGAAGGTGAATCACTATCCATTCATCAGGTTTCATGGATTAAGCCAGAAACAGAAATTTCGATAGACAAGCTGGAAATGACAGCGCATGGCTTTTTCCCGATAAAGATTCATTGTCATGCAGTCTATCCTCACATCACGATTAAAGAACAAAGAAGCAATACATCTTCTTCGAATGTTCCTCTTTATTTAGCCTTACCTACGCGCTTCCTGAGAATCTCTTGGGAAATGGAAAAAGGGGTACTTCAGTTAAATGAGCAGTCCCTCTTGCATTTTGCAGTGTTACCAGGAGCGGATCAACTTTTAGAAACTCTTTCTTTTTATTACGATGAACAGGTGGAATCAGAACCACTTTTTGTAGCGGCCTTAGAAGCACGTGATGAGCAGGTTCAGTTCCATTTTTCTATTCAGGAAGAAGATTGTTCCCGTTTGCTTCCTCTGATTGCGCTTCTTCACCCTTCAATGCCTCTTGAGTGGCAGACAGCGCAAGGGCAAGTACATCTCTCAGGCAATCTTAACCTCGACTCCCAATTCAATTTTCAAGAAATCTCCTGCCAAGGAGAGATCAAAGAACTAGCTTTGCTCTCCTCTTCTGAAGAAGTAGCTTTTGTCGCTCAACAGATCAGCGTTGATCTCCTCACAGATTCTCAGCAAACTACCGATTTTTTCTGGCAGCAATTGAAAGGAACACTCCTCATTGAACGAGCCGAAGGGTACTGGACCTCTCTTATTCCCACTCAAATTCACGTGATCAAGGGAGAAGTTGTATTAGAGCCTCTTCAAGGACCTCAACTCGATCTAGCTGGATTATGTTCCCATGCAGGTCAAAGCCTTTACTTTGAGCTGAAAGGAAAAGGAGATATACAAAGAGACAATTCCTTTTGGAGCGAATTAAACCTGACATGCAGCTTTTCCAACAATAAAGACATGGAATGTCAAGCTGCTTTCTGTCGATTTGCTGAAGGGAAATATGCCATCCAATTAACATGCCAACACCTTCAACCTGAACATCTTAACTTCATCTCCACTTACCTTCCTGAAAACTGGCAACAATTAGGCTGGGAGGAAGGATTTGCTCAAGGGAAAGTGACAGCACTCATTGAAAACAATCAGCTACACACTCTCACTTTAGAAGAAGGGAGATTGAATCATGTGCGTTGTTTTTATCCCGATCAGTTTCTCTCAGTCTATGCGGAACATATAGATATAGAAGGTGAATGTGTTCTTTTACCCGAACAATTTCCTACGATTACAACTGCGAAGATCTCTTTAAATGAAGTGGATTGGTTATCGAGCTCTGCCTCTGGGCCATTCACACATATCTCCCATATAGGTGGCGAAATCTACTTAGAGCGTTCAGAAATTCTCCATTCGCGGTTGTCGGGTGAATGTGGTGGTGTTTGCGCGGAATTACTCGTACATGACAAAGAAGCCCCTTGTTATGCTGAGCTATTATTAAAGGGACAAGCCCCCCAAATAGCGACCTATAGCCCCCTTTTTTCTCAGCCATTAATAGCTCAAATAGCCTTGCGATTAGTCAATGGAGCATGGGTGACAGAAGGGGAGTTCTTTGTGTCTGGAGAGAAAGTCACGGCACAAATGGAATTTACCACGAATTTCCATTCGCTGTCTGAGTTTTTGTTTGAATCAAAACGGCAGTGTCTTCTTAAAGAAGGATTTTTTGAATCGGAATTACTGACTGAACGTAGTTACGCACCTGTCTTAAAAACTCTTTTGCCAACTATTGAGCTCAAGGGAGATGTACTCGTTAAAGGCAACTTTGATCCTTCTTCAGTTGTGATTGCCTTACTGGGATCAGATTGTCTTGTGCGACACCACTTAGGCGAGTTCTCACTATCTTCTTTTGGAGAAAATGGTGCTCGTTTGATGTACGACGTAGGCAGTCAATCATGGAAAGGAGAAATCCCCATCGAACAAGGTCGATTTGTTGATCCTTCTTATCAACTTGTCGTTGAAAAAATTGATGCCGTCTTTCACTTAGATGATCAGCATTTAAACACAGAGTCCTTTCTGGCCCAAAGCGAAGGCATTCACCTCTGTGGAAACTGTGAGCTCATTTTAACGGATCCTCCATCCTTTCATTTGGAAACATCCCAGATAAAGGGCAACTTGCATCAGGCGATGAAGCTGGCTGAACATTTTGTGTCGGTGCCACAAGCATTACCTGTTAAAGGCGATTTCTGCATTCCAGAAAAAGGATTCTCTCTCGACATCAATGCACAAGGAACCTTCTGGAAATTAACCTGTGAAGGCTCACATATTGCTGCATTATTTCCTGAAAAGCATAGCTTAAAAGACGGGAGTTTTAAACTCTCGATTGATTCTTCAAAAGAAAGTATGAACTTAGAACGAGCGCATGCGGTATGGGTACTTCCCAATGGACTTCCACTAGATCTCGATGTACCTCGATTGACTGCAGAAGGATTTGTCAATACTGGATTGCGTTTTCACATCAATGTCGGGCGCGAGAACAAAACTATAGTACAAGTAGTGGGTCAGGCCAAACGCGATGAACAATTAGGTTGGGGTTTTGCATTTGATCGTCAGTCCACCCATTGCCTGGGAACAAAGTTGAATCTCTCCCATTTTAGCATTAGTAAAGGGGAAAACCGGATTGCATTGGAACTTAGTCCTGTTGTGACAGGTCGAGAATTATTGTCCCATCTCGATTTTCTCAGTGCTGCTGAAGTGATTTCTCTCCCTCGTGATTTCTATGAAGGAAAGCTCGACGGTAATCTGCAGATTAAACTCTCATCGCATCACTTAGCCAATGAACTCAACTTTACAGCGGAAAGTCGCGATCTTCAGCTTCAAGGGCAAAAACTCTCGCCCTTTGTCTTGCGTGGCCAAAAAGCAGGTGGCAATTGGAAGATTGAAGAATGTACAGTGGGTGATGCTTCATTAAAAGCATCGATCACGCATTCAGGAGATCTTCTGAAATGTGCAGATCTCAATGGCAAGTGGAAAGGGATTGCTCTTAAAGGAAAAGCGGAGATAGATCTCAAAAGAAAAGGCTTTTTACTTGCAATCGATTCTGCACAAGGGGAATTAGCCGTTTTGTCTCTTCCTCAACAAGTTCCACGAGGGACATTTTCCCTACAAGGAACCATCAAGGGAGATTTTCCACAACGTCAACAACCTCTACAACTCATGGGTGATTGCCATTGTACAGTAGATTGTGTCACCCCTATAGGGCTGACAGCATGGACGGTTAAGCCCGTTCACTTTTCCTATTCGAGTGATCAGGGGTACACCGTCGATGATCTTAGCTTCCAAGTTAAAGATAGAAAAGGAGGACCTATTTTAGGTTCACTTATTGCAACTCAGGTCATGAGCTCGCCCTTGCATGGGATGAAGGTAACCCGTTGTGATTTTTCATTGACAAAGAGCTTGCTCAACCATCTCATGAATGTAAAATTCATTTCTTCATCACTTAAAGAATGTGAATATGGCGATAAACTCGAAGGTAATGTCGACTTAACTTATGAATCTTCCCAGCTGAGCTGTCGAGGAACGCTTCTTGAGGGAAAATATGGATATAAAGATCAGACGTTTTCCTTGACTCAACCCATTTTTCGCTTAGAAGACGGGATTTTCACTTTTCAAGCGAGAACCCAGTTTAGCCAACAGTCCTTATGGGCCTCAATCAGCATGACAACAGGTAAAGACACGCAGGGGATTTTACGCTTTACCGATCACCCTAAATCGGAAGGACTAAAATTTAACTTTAAAATGATTAACGATCGCGCGCAGTGGGAGAGCATTCAAGGGCAATGTGTAGGTCTTAGTTGCGATCTCAAGAAGAACTCTTCAAAAAAAATTCCCATGGCTTCTGTATTAACGGGAAGTATTCAAGTAGATGCGTCGCGTCTGTTGCCTTTGTTAGAGAAAGATCAAAGGGAGAAGTTTCAAAGGTTCCAATTGGGAAAAGGGTATGCATGGCGTGGTGAGGTTATTCTAGGCGAGCGCGGTCTACAAATGACAGGCGAATTAACTGGGGATGAATGTGAGCTCTTTGGTTACTGCTTTAAACAGCTGCGCGCTACATTGGATGTCAATCCCACTCATATCATCCTTTCAAATGCCCAATTTAGTGATGAAGCGGGAACTATCTCCGTTAAGAAAATCGATATCGAGAAAAAGACCAATTGGGAGCTCTATATTCCCGTTGTTTCAGTCAAGGAATGGCGTCCTTCTGCCATGAGAAAAATTGGAGCACCTGGTATCCCTCTAAAGCCCTTTGTCATCCGCCATTTTACCTTAACTAACATTCATGCAGATCTCAGTAAAAGTGACTCTTTAGAAGCGCGTGGACAATTGACCTTCACCAACCAAGTGAAAAAGGAATCGACAATTTTTGACACTCCCATTGAATTGATTAAAAATTTTGGCCTTGATCCCGGATTATTGACCCCTGTACAAGGAGAAATTGACGTTGAGTTAAGAGGGGATAAATTGTATCTAATGGCGATGAAGAACACCTTTAGCGAAGCTGGTCGCTCAGAATTTTATCTCGCTCCTGATCAAGACTTATCCTTTATCGATCTCGATGGAAAAATTCAGATCGATCTTAAAATGAAGCAAGATGTCACGTTCAAAATCACAGAACCATTCATGCTCACCATTCGAGGCACTCTAGAAAAACCTCGTTACGGATTGTTACTAAAATAGAAATGGTATTTCTAAATCTCATCTATCCTCCGCTTTGTATCCACTGCGAACAGACGTTGGAGAAGAAGCGCTCTCTTTTATGTGCAACATGTTTAGAGCTCCTCATTTCTCTTACGAATGAAGGGCGCTGCTTAACGTGTTTTGCAGAGCTAGAGGGAAGATGTGAACGATGTAGGAAGCGATCAGTTGTCATACGGCGACAAGCTGCCGTCTGTCAATCGATAGGTCCTGCACAAACTCTCATTTCACGGCTTGAAAAAGGGGAGTTAGGGCTTGTACAACACATCGCGTCCCTCATGCTGTTGCAATGGACTACTTTAGGATGGCCCGTTCCCGATTTCATCGTTCCTCTTCCCATTCCTTGGTGGAATCGCTGTCAATTAGGTGGAGATATTCATGCTTTTCTGGCAAGGCAATTAGCACAAGCCCTTAATGTGCCCGTTTTTACT
This sequence comes from Chlamydiota bacterium, assembly GCA_013286595.1. Classification (GTDB taxonomy): domain Bacteria; phylum Chlamydiota; class Chlamydiia; order Chlamydiales; family Rhabdochlamydiaceae; genus JABDFI01. The sequence goes on from JABDFI010000013.1 coordinate 38,588, forward strand.
CTTTTAAAATGTGAGTGGACATTGAGTGGCTTATTAAACGGAGATAGATCTATCAAACTTCGCGCAGGAAAAAAACTAGATCTGATAGAAAAAACAGGATTACTTATTTCCTTAAGACTCCATGATGGTCAATTTCGCGCAGCTGGAGAGGCCATGCTCGAGGGTTTTCCCTCTTGCCTAACCGCACTAGCGTTTGCACTTTGATTTTAGACCTCTTTCGAAACTAGGTTCTGTCGATTGTCGGGTTCTTTTGAGCCGAGTTTTCGATTCTTTTTGCGGGGATTGTATCTTGTTTCGTATACTATCCCCGCAAAAAAAATCGAAAATCGGCCAAAATAATCCCGAAAATCGACGAACCCTTAGTTTCGAAAGAGGTCTATTACAACTCTTTTTACCTAAGAGATGTTTGACAGCACACCAGCTCATCAAAGATTCAAACAGTACAAAAAGGGCGATCAGCACCAAAAGCCAGCTCGCTATCCATAGAGCTAAGGAGAGGATGATAACAGCGATCACTAAACGGATTATCCGTCCGACATTATTAATATTCTTAGGGAATACTGATCTCATATGGAAACGTAAGTCTCATCATGATCAACATGTGTGACGTTCAGAGAGCCAATGATGGATACGCCTTCATCGACGCTAATAAGAGGTGCTGTGATATCTCCCTTCACTTCGGCTTGGCCGCGAAGAACCAGGCGTTTTTTCACGCGAATATCCCCGACGACTTTTCCAGAGATATAGGCTTCATCGAGATCAATGTTAGCTCTTACAGAGCCTGTAGGACCGATAATTAATTTTCCTGTCGCTTGTAATTCTCCCTCGAAAACGCCATCGATGCGCAGACAATGTTGAAAACATAGTGTGCCTTTGATTTCGACATGTGCGGCAATGGTCGTTTCTGGTTCCTCATTTTCTACAGGTTCAGAAACGGGCATAGCATTGGTAAAATCTGTGCCGAAAGGATTAATAGGACGCATGGATAGATCAGCTTCCATTGTGGGTTTGGTGAACTTTTTGAACATAGTAGACCTCTTAAGCTTCTAAATTGCGCCGGGCCATGTCGATTTGTCGACGTAGCTTTTCATCTTTCTCTACCTGGCCTGAGATTTTTTTCCAAGAGTGGAGCAGAGTAGAGTGGGTCTTCCCTCCAAATGAGGAAGACAGGCGCATGAGTGAATCGTTGATGAGCTCTTTTGCAAGGTACATGGCCACCTGACGGGCAAAAGCGATTCCTTTGATGCGAGAAGGGCCGCGCAGATCGCTCACGCGGACTTCGAAAATAGTGGAAACACTTGATAAAATGTTGTCGACAGAGATTTTTTTCTGAGGAGAAAATTGAAAGAGTTCAGAGAGGCTAGTTTGCACCATCTCTTCTGTCATTTCTTGCCCCATTAAACGGCAATAAGCACCCAAGCGATTGACAGCGCCTTCCAATTGCCTGACATTATGATAGATGTGTTCAGCAATGAAGAAAGCGATCTTATTGGGTAAGCGAAACCCTTTTTGTTCTGCCTTATGTTGTAAGATAGCCACGCGAGTTTCTAAATCAGGAACTCCTAGATGGGCTACAAGACCCCATTCCATCCGCGCAATTAATCGCTCAGAAAGTTTCAGTTGGCCTGGAGGCTTATCACTTACGATAACGATCTGTTTGCCTTGATTGATTAAACTCTCAAAGGTGTTGCAAAATTCCTCTTCAAAATTCAGACGATTCTGCAGAAATTGGATATCATCTACCAATAAAACATCTAAAGAGCGGTAAAACCTTTTCATTTTGTCGATGGATTTATTGCGTAAGTTATCGACGAGATCGTTGATGAACCCTTCTGTTGTGATGCAGTGGATTCGCAATTTTTTCTGATGTTCACAGATATGATGTCCAATCGCATGAAGAAGATGCGTTTTGCCCAATCCAACGCCCCCATGAATAAAAAGGGGATTGTAAGATTTGCCAGGTCGATTCGCTACTCCCATAGCAGCTGATTTAACAAACTGGTTGGCTGGACCTTCGATGAAATTATTGAACGTGTAAAAGGCATTTAACTTTAAATCGTTTGTCTGGGCTTGTTGTTCGACAGGCTCGGCTACTACAGAGGAAGCTGTGGTAGTTTTCTTTCTGCTCGATTGGGCAATACTAAAAAAGACAGCAGGTTCACCGGTATGTTTGACAGGTAAAAAAGCGCAGAGATCTTTTTTGTAGTTTTCAAGAAGATATTCCTGCACAAAAATATTGGGAACTTCTAGGCAAATCTCCTCTCCATTTCCCTCGAGCAACCGGATCGAAGCGAACCAGTTTTCATACTCGGTGGCGGAACAACGTGCATGGATGAATTCTAGAAATTCTGACCATGAATCTTGAGGAGTTTTTGTGAGCATATGAGATTGTTTTTCCACTTAAAGTGCGAGGAATTGCCTCTCCTCGTCACATTACCATCGATAAATGAATGCGATCAACACATTTCACATTCGTTCGGTTAAGTCATTAAGCGACAAGGTTATCAAGATATATCGGTCTTCTGATTTTGTAACTGTTTGCTAATGAGTTGTTTATGTAAATTCATTTTTAAGTTGTTATTGTTTAATTAGTTAATTGTTTTTAAATTAATAATTGATAGTTAATTAAAGAAATTGTTATAATTTAATTAATTGTTAATCTAAATATGGTGTGTATTATGTCAATAATAATGGCGGGCCTTCCTCTTCCTATTAGGTTACTAAGGATTAATCGGCCGAAATCTGAGGATAGCAGTGCTAAGAATGAAAAACCTATTCCCTATTCCCTTGTTTCAACATCTTTTGCTGGTACTGGAAAGTTAAGTGAGGACTCGCTAAAAATTGCAAAAACAATTAATCCAAAATATGCTTTTTGCAATTGCGGTATCGTATCATATAAAATTGCGAATTTACTTGAACACGATCGCATCGCTACTGATGACGATTTGGGACTCTTCTTTTCCAGCCTTCCAAGGCCAATTGAGATGAGGGTATTTATACAAAAAAATCCCCTTATCATCCAAGGTCATCGAGGATGGTTTGAAGTTTCCGTACCCTCAAAAGCAAGGTTGGATTTAGTGATGAAGAATTTTGGGGAAAAAACTCATGCCGTAGTAGATGGAGGTTATCGAGGTATTTTGGGGAAAGCAAATATTGGGCACTATTGGAATTATGTTGTGCTGAATGATGGGTCGAATTCGTGTGTCGTGATTGACGGGTATCGGGCTTCTTATTATAAAAAAGGTCTCAAAGATCCCGAGGGTTACTTTAACATGTTTGAGGGAGAACTTAATGCCATTATTTTTTATGAAAAAACCCCAAAAAATAACAGCATAGTAGCACATTATCGTTAACTCGACTTTGTACAGTTTTTAGCCCGATTGCCTAGCCCATTTGCTCCCTGACTTTTGGCCCTATATGGCCAAACTAGTCGATTTATTT
>JABDFI010000014.1 GCA_013286595.1 Chlamydiota bacterium
AGCCTCCTGTTGTTCTGCTGCATGGACTAATGACGAATGGAACATGCTGGACTCCTTTAGTGCGGACGCTGGAGAAGGATTACGACGTTGTCATGCCGGATGCTCGGGGCCATGTGAACTCCAGCGCCCCAGATCATGGTTACTGCTATAACAACCTCGCTACCGATGTTATTGGCCTTATTGACACACTCAGCTTAGCTTCTCCTGTCCTGCTTAGCCATTCTATGGGAGGCATGACAGCAGCTGTGGTCGCCAGTCGGAATCCCAAGCGACTGAGAGGGCTTGTCTTGGCTGATCCAACTTTCCTGATACCAGAGCGTCAGCGCCAAGTTCACGAGAGTGACGTCGCGGATCAGCATCGCCGAGTTCTCAACCGACCAAGGGAGGATCTTTTGGCTGAGATGCGGGCTCGATCCAGACACCGCTCATGCGAGATGATCGAGCTATTCACGCAGTCTCCACCTCCAATACAGCCCAGGCCCAAATCCCGGCTTTTGTATACCCCTCTTCTAACAGAATAGAAATGGGGACTAACATCGATCAAACCATTTCCTGGCCATCACTGGATTTCAGTCTTAAGAAAATGAGTGATGATAAGCAGACCATACTTCCCAGGACGAGAAATGCGTGGCGAAACACGGTTGGATTGCCAAACATAAGTTGTCGATTCCAACCCACAAAAAATTGTAGCACGAAAGCGCTAAATGTGATTCCAAGCCCCATCGACAGCTGTTGTAATGTACTAGAAATACTCGTTGCGTGGCTCATCTCTGATTCAGCCACATCTACATAATACAAAACATTCATTCCAAGAAATTGCAATGAAGAAGCAATCCCATTGATAAAAACTAATATCATAATCAAAGCTACATCCATCTCTCTGATTAACGAAAAAGAGATCAAGGTTATTCCTGTTAGTAACGAGGTCGTCACTAACATTTTTCGAAATCCCCATCGATGCAAAATGCTTTTATTTATAAACTTCATACTGATCATCCCTAATGCCCAAGGACATGTGAGAAACCCGGAATGTAGTGGAGACAATCCATAACCAACTTGAAAAAACAGCGGGAGTAAAAAAGAAATGCTACTCATGCCAAGGCGGCTCCATAAATTGCCCACCCCAGCGATCAAAAAGGTGCGTAGAGAAAATAACTTTAAATTGAGCACAGGATGTCTGGTTTTTCGGTAATGCAGATAAAATGCAAAAAAACCTAGCAGGGATCCTATAAAGACGAGAATGATGAAAAAGTTCGAAACAGCGCTCGTATTCATGACTTCAAAAACAAAAAAAAGACCTGCCAAACTTACGCCAAAAAGAAGAAAGCCTATCCAATTGAATGGTCGCAAGAACTGAGCTTTGCTATTTTTCATATAACGGAGCGCACAAAAAACGCCTAAAAGTCCTATAGGAACATTGACATAAAAAATCCAAGGCCATGAATAGTAGGTGGTAATAAATCCACCGACCACAGGACCTAATAGAGGACCGAGTAACGAAGGCGTCGTCATAAAGTTTGTAGCTCGAACCAGTTCAGACTTGAGAAAAGTGCGTAACATGATCAAACGACCAACGGGCATCATGAATGCTCCTCCCACGCCTTGTGCAATACGAGAGATCACCAACTCCGGCAAAGATCTCGCCATTCCACACCCAATAGAACTCACTGTGAACATACATAATGCGAAGATGAAAGTTTTTTTCATTCCACATCTATCTGCTATCCAGCCGCTGATAGGAATAAATAAAGCAAGACTCAATAGATAGCTCGTCAAAGCTAACTTTAACTGAATGGGATTGACTCCAAAAATTAAAGCCATGTCAGGGATAGCTGTGCTGATGATAGTAATATCCAACGTTTCCATAAACAGAGCCGTAGCAATGATCCATGGAATGAATTTTTTAGCGCTGACAGTATCGTCTATTGTCACAAAAATCCTCTTTCCCATGGGAAGAACTTCTTGATATTATAAGAGCAGTTTTTTACTTGATCACGTTTGTTAAAAAACAAATCCTGCATCGAGAAGCGCTTTTTCAGCTTTCGGACTGAATCTGTTTACCTCTCTTAGTTTTTCAATCGCCCCAGATTGAACGAAAAATTCCATTAAAGAGGGAGAGGCCAGCCCCAAATCAATAAGTCGTTCTGCAAGAAGTTCAATTCGGTTGACATTTGCATATTTTCTAACTCCACCTGTTTTTTCTATGAAGATGGGAAGAGGATCAAGGCGATCCTCAGATCGAGGATGGACAAAGAAAACCACAGAATAACGTTCTCCTCCATTGCCTGGATCTACTACACGGTGAAACGCACTCTTAAAATAGCCATTGGTCAGATTTTCCAGCATATCTCCGCAGTTAACGATAAAGGCTCCGTCAGGGACAACTACATCAATCCAGTTACCCTCTTTATTGAGCAATTGCAGCCCCTTCGCAGTGGAACGGGGCAGAATCGTAAAAAAAACAATGTCTGTATGGGCCCCTGCCCAAATCGCGTTCGCCGGCGGGTTTACAGGATAGTGAATGGCTCTCATTAGGCAATCCCCTTCCTGGATCATTTCATTGATATAGCCCGGTTCTTGTTGAAGAACCATGGTGATCGCATTTCCAAGAGTTTCTTTGCATCTATCCATGGCTTGGTAGAGCTCTATCATAGTTGATTTATATTCAGGCAAGTTCTGGGGCCACACGTTTTTGTAGTATTTGAGCCTTTTTAAGTCATCATCGCTTAGTTCTCTGCCAACATGGAAGAACTCCTTAAAGTCGACTCGTTTTTCCCCTTTTGCTGATTCTCCTGGAGCATATCCTCTCTGTCCATTACTTGTTTTCATGGCCATTTTCTCGTCAATATCTCGATTGAAATAGGCAATAATTTGTTCGTAAGAACAGTCGAGGAGATCAATATCAACACCCGTACCTGTAAGGCCAAAAAAACCCACTTCAGAAACTGCTTTTTCGAGATTACTTAGAAAGTCCGCTTGCGTTGCTTCGTTATAGAAATCGGGAAGGTGAAGGACTGGAATTGTTGACTCAAAAGCATTTAAAATCGAAAGAAATGAAATGAATATCGGTAAGACTAATTTTTTCATGGAAACCCTCAATTTTTGGATAGTTTTAACTTGTCCACTAAAAAGTGACAATAGAAAAAATAGCTGAAGAATTATGAGAACCAAGTAATGACTGGACAACGATCTGCTAACTCGTACGAGGTTCCAAACTGAATTTTATTCCATGGAGGTAGCTCTGATAATTTAGGGAAATAGTAAATAAGATCTGATTCTTGATAGAGCTCTAAGGTAGGATGCTCACAGACGGGTTTAATTACATGATAAAGATCTTTCACTCGTACGTAAGGGTTGGCTAAGACTTGGGCGACTCTCCATTTAAATGCGTGAAATCCCATCTCCTCTTTTTTTTCCAAGACACTTGCTAGGTCCTCTTTAGTCTCAGGAGAAATAAAAACTCGCAAAGTGAGATGCCCATTTTTCTTCAAAACTTTTCGTGCTTGCTGAAAAAACAGTTCAGGCGCTCCTTGGAATACATTCAAAGATCCATCACCTATCGCCGCATCAAATTCAGATCCAAAAGGAAGATTTGCCCAATCGCCGAGGACCGCAGTGGCCTGATGAATTTCGATCGCTCGAGGATTATGGTCCACTGCAATAGTCGCCAATGACTGCAGCTCTGGCGTCACTCCAAGAAGAAGAGTTCTCGAGGTAAATTGCAACCGATTCCTGAACATCTCCACATCTTCTGGAGACGGTCTTAATGGAGACGTCCATTCGTCAAATCGTTCAGATATTTTACCCCAGTAATCCTTCACACAATCTCCAACACTTATACCGAACGTGATTCAAAAAATGGCTTTTGGATTCATATTCTGTATCAATATTTTTCTAAAACATGTCGCTATGCTAAATTGTTACCCACCAATTAGTCAACATAGGAGTAAATGAGGTTACGCAAGATGTCTAATAAATGGTTAACGATCAGTTTTTCAGTGATGATATCCTCGATATTGCATGGAGCATCGCTAAATGAGGCTCTCCATGGGTTGAAGGATAATCCATATGGATTTGCAATTTTCGATGTGGGAATCACAGCATGGGATTTAGAAAATTTCAGCTCCATTGATATTCAAAGAGAATGGGTTTACCATCAATTTGGAGAATTGGAAATAGTCCAGGAATCAATCGCAAATTTTTTTGGTGAAATAGGTTCTAACGAGAATGAAGCTGCTTTTCGAGCAACCGTTCGGCTCAAGGAAATCACCGACAAAGTGGTGGAAGCCTCAGGAAAAGAAACCGCATGGGTTTGTCTTCGCTCTTTTACGCCTACAGATCGATTTGACGTGCCTCGTTGGCATGTGGATGGCCCTTATTACACCCCTAATGGAGCCGAAGATCTCCTATTTAAGTTTGTAGTGACATTGGTAGGACCCACCACTTTTTTTTACCTACTGCCTCAGGAACTTCGCAAAACAACAGAAAAGACAATTCATAATAGGCTGTACATGAAGAATTTCTGCAAGCAGGAAAACATCGTATCGCCAAAAATTGGCGAAGGGGCTGTTTTTATCGGAGGTCAATATGCTGCAGTAACCGCACTACATTCAGAGCCGCCGATTCATGAAAATCGCCTTTTTTTTTCTATAGTTCCATGCACGGAAATGCAGCTCAATGCACTCAAAGCAAGAGTAACTGCCATATATCCCAAAGATTCGAGAAATTAAATTTTTTATATATTATTTTCTGCAAAATGATAAACTCAAAGAACCATTTAATAGTGTATCTGGCATGAAAAAACGGCGTTTTTCAAATAGGCAAAAAAGAGAAATATTGCGATGGGAAGACTCCGTGAAATTTCTAATAACAGTAAGCTTGATCAATGTTACAGCTTATGCCGATATTCCGACAGGTATGATCGGTGGGACAACGAGCAGTTCAAATGCTTATTCCGCATTTATTTCCTCTAATGGAAACCCCATTCCGATTTCTGATCTACCCTTAAACGGTCAAATCAACAGCGTAGCACTAAACGACTTTGGAGTCGGACTGATCGGTGGACAAGATGGTTTGGGCGGTTACGCTGCTTTCGTCTCATCAGATGGAATGCTTAATCCACTTAATCTCAATTTGGCAATGGGGACTATTTTAACTTCATCCATCAATCGCAGTGGTAATGGGATTGTTGGAGGAAATGATTCCTCCTTCACTATGTATGCAGCATTGGTTTTACAAGATGGGACTATCACCCCCCTTTCCACGCCTCTCACAGGTTTTATTCGTTCCACGGCCTTAAATGACGATGGAATCGCTTTGATTGGTGGCGAAGGAGGCACTTTCCCTTATGCAGCCTATGTTACTACAGAAGGGGTCGTGAACCAAATTGATACAACTCCTCTGGAAGGCGGGCATCTGGTCGTTGCAATGAATGCTCTGGGGAATGGAATCATCGGGGGTTCCTCAACTATGGGCGCCTACGCAGCACTTGTCACACCCAGCGGAGTAACCCCTACACCACTTTCCCCCCTTCCTTCCGGATTAACTTCTTTTATTAGCGGTGTTGCAATCAATGATTCGGGAATGGGTATAATTGGTGGTAATGACGACAGTGCAAATATGTATGCAGGCTACTCTACCCCTACAGGTGATGTTACCCCTCTTTTTGACAGTCCTACTCCAGGGCAAATTTTGAGCGTTGCGATCAATAAAGCAGGAACTGGATTAATCGGAGGATATAGCAATTCCAACCTCTACGCTGCATTGGTTCAGCCCGATGGGAATATTAATTCTCTTATTCCCGGATCGATAGGTGGCACGATCAATTCGGTTGCACTCAATGATGCAGGTGTTGGCCTGATTGGAGGTCAGAGCGGTTCTGAAGGTTATGCTGCCCTCATTGCTCCAAATGGAGCACTCACGTTATTGGATATGTCGAGCCAGAATAATATCTCCAGTGTAGACCTTAACAATATAGTAGCCACTAATAATATAATAGACTCTGTAACACCTCAGTCAATTGGTCCTTATTCCAGTGGGTTCTACACACAACTTGCCGCCGCCGCTGCTTTAGAATCCCGTTTCATCGAACAAAATAGAATTTGGACCAAACGAAGGGCATCACAAACCAACATAGCTCAAGGTGAATTGGCTTACAATGAAGAGGCTCTTTTAGGTCAAAATTTTAACATCGTCCCTAGGATTGGAGAATATTGTACACCACAGAAGCAAAACACGCTCTGGATCGCCCCATTCGGGAACTATATCCATCTGAAAGCGCAGGGATCAATCCCCAGCTACACCAACGAAATTGGGGGTGTGCTCTTAGCCTACGATCATCAAAATTCCAATTACTTAGTTGGAGCCTCTGCAGGATATGCATTTAACTACATCGACTATTCACAAGATCTCGGCCACTCAAAACTCCAAGAGGAAATGCTCTGCCTATACGGTGCTTACTATCGCGATCATTTTTGGTTCGATGCAGCTTTATGGGGCGGCTTATACCAACTTTCAAATGTTCGTCATACACTCTCTATCATTACATCTAAATCATCGACTCATGGTTGGATTTTATCTCCTCATCTCGAAATGGCCTCTCCCTGGGCTATCGGTAAGAAGGAGCGCTATTTCATCGAACCGTTTTTCATGCTCGATTGGGTCAACAGTTGGCAAGACCATTATACGGAAAAGGGATCCTCTGGGTTTAACTTGCAGATAGGAAACTTATATAGCTCTTTATTACAATCAGAAGCGGGACTCCGTTTTTATGAAAAGTTTGACTACAGATGGGGAGATATTTGCCTTGAAGAAAAGCTAAGTTACGTCAATCAAGCCCCTTTCCATCTCAATTCAGTGAGCACCTCCTTTGTTAGCTCGGCATCTTCGTTCCCGGTCGCAGTAGGAAGTACTCGTGTCGAAAACTTGGGCTCTGCTCAATTGATCAGTTCCTTCGTCCCACGAAATCATTCATATCCCTTTGGGGGATTTGCAATCCAGGTAACTGCAAATGGAGATTATCAGTCCTATTTCGCAAGCGTGTTCAGCGGAATAGATTTTTAGTATGGATCTCCCATCACTCCTTAAATACCTCGAAAAATCTCAATGGGAAAAACGAACGCATCCGCCTCTAAAAGGACCCATTCTTACGAGATACGACCTCCAAAAAATGAGCGTTCCCCAAGGTGATTTTATCTCAAAAACCTCTGGCTCCACGGGTATTCCCATTGAAGTGCAAAGAACCCATCTCTCGGCATTATGGTGGCAAGCAACAAATTTAAGAGAGGTGATTTGGCATAAACGCGACCTCTCCCAGCCTTTTGCGATTATCCGCCCCCATGTCATGCAAGAAATATTTCAACACCATTGGGGTCCGACCTTCTCTCTTTTAGGAAAGACGGGCTCCCTTCATGCACATCCTGTTCGAGGAGACCTAAACGGTTGGCTTCAAAAAATCCAACCTGGGTATCTCACAACATACCCTTCCATATTGGAAACGATAGATCTTAGAGCTTTAACGCGATTGAAAGGGATAAAAACTACAGGAGAAACTCTGCAGCATAAAAATCCTCTTATTGCAGATATGTATTCTTCAGAAGAAGTTGGAACGATTGCCATCCAATGTCCTGATAATCCTGAAGTTTACCATGTCATGGAAAATATCATTCTCGAAATCCTCGATGAACAAAACCTTCCAGCAAATAGTGGAAGAGTCGTTATTAGCGATCTCACAAGCCAATACCTTTATCGATATGATATTGGTGATTATGCAGAAATAGGAGAATGTTTTTGTGGAAGAGGGCTGCAAACCATCAAAAAAATATTAGGTCGGCGCCGAAATATGGTTTTACTTCCCGATGGATCAAAACACTGGCCACGAATCGGTTCGACTGAATTTAGAACAATAGCGCCCATTAAGCGTTTTCAAGCCGCACAAATAAATGCAACCACTCTGGAAATGCGCCTGATCGTTGATACCCCACTTACTAAAAATCAACAGGATGCCATTTGTAAATTGATTCATCATTTCATCGGGTATCCCTTTGAAATTTGTTTTACTTATGTACATGAATTTCCTTCAGGTAAGTTTGAAGAATTCGTAAATCTTTATGAATAATCTGTAGAGGCAATTGCCTCTGTATTCTAAGATTGCACTCTTTGCGAAGATAAAAATTATTTGAGGCTCGATATCTGAGTGAACCCAAAGTTTTGCTGGCAAAAATCGGCTTTTGTGATATCATACCCATAAACTGGGTATTTTCGATGAGATCAGAAAATAAAACGCGATATGCAATTTTGGGGATGCTCCTCGATGAGCCCCATACAGGTTACGAGATCAAGTCTCTAATGGGGCGCTCGACTGTCTATTTCTGGCGCGAATCTGATTCGACGATCTATCCCATGTTGAAGGTTTTAGCGAAAGAAGGAAAGGTGCGATCTGAAATCGCCTATGTAGGCAAGAAAAGGAAAGAGGTTTTCTCGATCACACAGACTGGGCGGACGGAATTTAAAGACTGGTTAGCTCGCCCAACAGGATCGGAGACTCCACGCAACGAGTTTCTCCTCAAATTTTTCTTCATCACCGATCAAGAAGAAATCGTGCTTCTGTTTCGAGAGAGATTGGAAAAGATCGAGAAAATCCACGAAGAATTCAAGAAAATTGAGGAGAGGCTAGAGAACTTGCCCGATTTTCCAAGGAAAGCCATTCGTCTCCATGCACTGAGATATGGGATGGGTCAGGTTGCGTTAGAAATCAATTGGTTAAAAGAAGGAATTCGATGAAATATGCTGTTTTCACTCAAGACTTGAAAAAAAGCTTCGCCACAAAAAAAGGGCCTTATGAAGTGGTTCGTGGCGTGAACTTGGCCGTTTCTGCTGGAGAGATCTTTGGGTTTTTAGGACCCAATGGAGCTGGCAAGACCACTACGCTTAAAATGCTTACAACTCTTCTCCAGCCTGATAGCGGGACTGCATTAGTCAGCGATTTTGACGTCATCCAAAATCCCCAAGAAGTACGGAAGCGGATCGGCTATGTCAGTCAAATAGGAGGTGCAGACCGTGAGGCAAAAGGAATTGAAAATCTGATCTTGCAAGGACAGCTCTATGGAATGAGTGCATCTCTTGCAAAAAAACGAGCAGAAGAAGTGATCGACATTCTCAACTTAAGCGACTGTGCAGATCGTTTCATCAATACCTATTCAGGCGGACAGAGAAGAAGACTCGATATCGGTCTTGGCATCATGCACCGCCCAGATGTTCTCTTTTTAGATGAGCCGACAACTGGTTTGGATCCCCAAAATCGAGCTAATCTTTGGGAGCACATTCGTCTTCTCAGGGAGCAGGGAACAACTATTTTCCTCACCTCTCACTATCTCGACGAAGTTGACTTTCTTTCCGACCGACTCGCCATTATGGATCAGGGCAGGATCGTTGCCGAAGGATCTCCTCGCGAACTGAAAAAGCAGATTGCTGGAGATGTCGTCTCCATCGGCTTCAAAAGTGATGAAAAGCAGAGCCTTCGTGCAATGGAACTATTCAAGCGCCACTCGTTCGTTCGCGAAGCCACGCACGAGAATCAAAGCATGCGACTTTACGTAGAAGATGGCGCAGCAGCAGTTCCACAGATACTGCGTCTTTTAGACGAAGAGCGCATTCATCTTCAAACCATCGAGCTCTCTGTTCCTACCCTTGATGACGTGTTTCTCAAGCGAACTGGCCGATCATTGCGCGAAAATTAACCTAAGGAAAACCCATGAAAATACTCACCGATATCCGTTTATTTTATAAACGCAGAATTCTTGAATTGCTGCGCAATCCAGCCTTTATCTTCATGGGGATTTCAACCCCCATCCTTTACCTAACGCTCTTCTCCCCTTTGCTGAAAAATTTTGCAGGAGCTCCAGGCTTTCCATCGACTAATATCATGAATATGTTTGTTCCTGGAATGCTCATTTTAAGTGCTTTTTATAATGGCCTTTTTGCTGGATGGGGCGTCATTGATGAGCTGCGAAGTGGAGTCATTGAACGATTTCGTGTCACTCCTTGCAGTAGATTCGCCATACTCGCAGGAACTGTCTTGCGCGATCTTGTTGCCGTGGTTGTTCAAAACCTGTTTTTCATCATCCTTGCAGTCTTCTTTGGATTTCAATTTCATATCGGAGGAATGCTTCTCTTATTTGTTCTCTTCTCCCTAGTTCTCATGACAACCTCCACCTTGGCCAATGCTCTCGGCCTCATCACGAAAAGTGAAGACAAGCTCGCTCCGATCATTCAGGGAATCACCCTGCCCATTACACTCCTTTCGGGGATGCTTCTTCCCATGGAACTTGCTCCGACTTGGCTTCGCACCATCGCACACTTTAATCCCCTCTACTACGTCGTGGTGGCAGCTCGAGACCTGTCGAATGGCAGCATTGGAACTGTGGCTGTCGCAGAAGCTTTTTTGATCATGATCCCGCTTACCATAATTACTTTACGCTGGGGAACCAGTCTTTTTCGCAAAGCTGTGGCTTAATCCCTTGTAGGATAAAATATTTTAATGGAATAGCCTTGCTAACATGTCAGATAAAGAGCAGGCTAACAGTGTTTATTAAATGACAAACAAACGAGGACGTCATGAATATTAATTTAAAAAAAAGCGCTTGCGCTATTATCACATTATTCACACTAGTGACTACTGGATCTCTTTTTGCAAATGACAAAACTGCTGGTAAAAAAGTGGATAAAATGATTGACAAGACAGAAAAAGCAGTGGGATCAGCAAAGGACAAAACTAAAGAATTGGCTCATGATGCTAAAGACAAAGCTAAAGAAGCAAAGGACAAAACTAAAGAATTGGCTCATGATGCTAAAGACAAAGCTCATGAAGGAGTTGATAAGCTGTAGTAAACGGTCAGAGGTTGCATTGCAATGAAACCGGTCTCTCTTGCCGTTAGGCAAGAGAAATTCTTACATCGATATCTGTTGTAAATCTTGCCACTAAAAATTTCTTTAATCGCGCTTAAGTCAATCTGTTTTTCTTTTCCAACCTTATAACTGAATAAACGGATTGCAGGGAAATTGAAGCTCTATATAGAATTCCTGGAAAAATCAACGGATTTCTTTATGAACTTTTTTAAAAAAACGTTTTCATTGGTGATAATAATGAACAGTTTCACTTCAATTCCACTTATGTCTCATGAAAAGGAAATCGATGCCATTGTTAGCCAGGCTCTCGAAGAATTCCATGTTCCAGGCATTGCAGTAGCTGTTGTTGTCGGAAATAAAACCATACTCTGTAGAGGTTATGGGATGCGCGATTTGGGAAAAGAATTGCCGGTGACTGAGAATACAGTATTCCCGATCGCATCGAATACTAAGGCATTCACAAGTTTTCTGATAGGACAACTCGTCCAGGAAGGAAAAGTTGCCTGGGATGACCCCGTGATCAAATACATCCCAGAATTTCGATTATACAATGAAGAACTTACCTCTCAGGTCACTCTGCGAGATTTAATCGCTCACAGGACAGGGATTCCTCGCCACGACGTTCTCTGGTATCTCGTCCGTGATATGACTGAAGAAGATATCCTTAAAACCTTACCTCACTTCCCTCCTATATCCAGATTACGAGAGACTTTTCTATACAATAATTTCATGTATGTAGTGGCTGGCAAAGTCATTCACAATGTGACTAAAAATACATGGGAAAAAGAGATCTATACTCGAATCCTAACTCCCTTGAAAATGGAGCATTCGGTCATCTCTTTAGAGGATCTTCAAAAAGTGGCTGATCTTTCACAGCCGTATGCAGAGATTGGTGGAAAAATTCAAGAACTCCTCTTTTTGTATCCCCGCTCCATTCTTGCATCTAGCGCAATTCACTCTTCAGTTTCAGATATGGCTAAATGGATTCAGATCCAACTTCTTGAAGGAGGGGCCTTGATTGAAAAGAAAAATCTCAAAGAAATGCATGAAATCCATATGCCTTTCGCTCCACAGTCTCCATTAGGTTTATTACATATGCCTTTCTCTTCTCTCGAACCATCAGGCTATGGCCTAGGTTGGGAAATCGACGCATACAGAGGCCGAAAACAAGTTCATCACGGCGGCACCACTGAAGGCTTTTTTTCTGAAGTTTCCCTTCTACCGGAAGAAAAAATCGCCCTGGTCATTTTAACAAATAGCAGCACGGATGGCCGCTACGCTATCTCTTATATAAAGAACAGAATTTACGATCATCTATTAGGATCTCAAGACATAGATTGGCTTCAGAGCATTCAAGAGAAACGTTTAGAAAAAAAGCAAACGATTTGTTTGCAAAAATTTGAAGGCCTCTATACACATCCAGCTTATGGGACTATGCAAATCGCTCTTGAACACGACTCGCTCATCGCAACTCTTGGTAGAATGAGAGTTTCATTGAAACAGAAAGAAGAAGGTGTTTTTGAAGCAAAATATCCTGCTCTTCTCACTTATGAAGTGGATCCTATTGTGGAATTTTCCTTTTTCAGTAATTCCCTGGGAGAAGTAAATGAGCTTCAGGTCCCATTCGAACACTTTCGAGCAGCCCCAGCCATAATATTTAAGAAATAAAAGAAGAGCAATTTTGAATGGAACCCACTTGTTAGGACCTTATCTCACTAAGGAAAAAGAGGGATGAGGCAATTGCCTCGGATAATTAGAATTTATCCATCGGGCCGTAAAACCCAGTGTTTCAGGCTAGATTTTACGGCGCGATAGATAAAAAGTAATCTTTGTATAAATTAAAAAAAATGATAACGTCAGGAACACTAATGAGTGGTTCCAATGGATTTTAGCTATTTAGAAGAAACAACCCGGAAATTCATTGAAAGTTTGGTCGCTAAGAAAGCGCCTCCTATCTATACTCTTTCGCCTACGGCAGCGCGTAAAGTTCTCGATGACGCTCAAAGCGGAAATATCGAAAAGCCGCCAGTTCAAATTGAGGATAAAATCCTTCCTTGCGGCCCGGATAAAAAAGTCTCTGTCCGAATCATCCGCGCTGAAAAAAATGAACAAAGATTACCTGTGATCATGTTTTTTCATGGCGGAGGGTGGGTATTGGGAAATAAGCATACCCATGATCGACTCGTTTGCGAACTTGCCGTAGGGGCTAACGCTGCAGTTGTGTTTGTCAATTACACACCTTCTCCAGAAGCTCAGTTCCCAAAACCGATCGAAGAGGCGTTTGCCGCCACGCAATACATCGTCGACCATGGTAAAGAGTTCAATCTCGATCCAAGCCGCTTGGCTGTAGTCGGCGATAGCGTGGGAGGAAATATGACCATCGCTATGACTCTTCTCGCTAAAGAGAAAGGATTAAAAATTCTTACTCAAGTGCTCTTCTATCCCGTTACCGATGCTCATTTTAACACTGAGTCTTATCAAAAATTTGCAGAAGGGCCCTGGCTAACAAAAGCGGCCATGGAGTGGTTTTGGAATGCCTACGCTCCTCATGTCGCTGATCGAAAAAAACCGATCGCAAGTCCTTTGCAAACCTCTATCGAACAACTCCGCCATCTTCCTCCGGCTTTAATCATCACCGATGAAAATGATGTATTAAGAGACGAAGGAGAAGCTTACGCTCACAAGTTGCTCCGAGCTGGGGTCAAAGTGACAGCTGTTCGTTTCTTAGGAACCTTTCACGACTTTGTCATGCTCAATGCTCTCAGTGAAACTCCTGCTGCCCGAGGAGCAATCGCCTTGGCAATCGAGCATTTGAATAAAGCTCTCCATTCCTTTGAATGACAGGTCTGACAAAAATCTCCGGGTTTGCAATTGCCTCATTACCAATCTATTTCTGAAGGGAAAAATTCCGAAATGAGGTCTTCATAATAGGGCATCAATGCAGTTAAATCAAGCTTCTCTTCGGTTTTCGAATACAAGTCATAATTCCTGAATAGTTCCAGCCATGGAAGCATCCGCTCGTCGTGTGCACTCATTAAATGCTTATATGCGCCATGCAAATGTGCGGCATAAAAGGAATGGTAGCGGATGATATAACAGGCTTCAGGCGGAAGATAATTTTTTACAACCTGGTAGAGATATTCGTCGTGCCCCCATGACATATGTACGTTATCCAAGCCACAGCGCTTTGAATAAATCCCATATGTGGTCTGATACAATGAGATCTCTTGATCTGGATTAGAAGCAAAGTATTCTGGGAAAACAATTTTATCCGAATAGGCACATCCGACAGGAAATGTGTCACCTACAACAGCCCATTGAGGTTCTCCAAAAGCTGTCAGCAACTTTCCCAAATCATGAATAAATCCAGTCAAAATCAACCATCTTGGATGTCCATCTCTACGAAGAGCCTCGGCAGTTTGAAATAGATGATACCTTTGTGGAAGATCCAAATCTGGATCACTTTCATCCACAAGAGTATCAAAAATACGAAAAGCTTCCCAAATCCCCATTTTCCTGTGCCGCAAAGGGAGATATTCTTTTTCCTTTCTCAATACAAATTCAACCGTTTGATTAATATGATTGACACGATAGAAATCTTTTACATGTTGAGGCGTAGTCTCATCGTAGACACGGTACTCTTCTTTATTTTTTATATTTGGCTTATCTTCGTTACTGCTTGCAATGATGAGTGTGGATAAAGCTAGCACCGCTAACATAAAGCCTCTCTGTTTTTCAATTGTGAGTAGATTTATATAAAAGACGTTGAAAATTTAATATAGTATATCTTTATCGTGATAGCACTTTTTCCCAGCAAAATTCTCTAGAAAATGCCACAAATTTGACCAAGCTCGTAATAATAGATCTCAATGGAAGGAGTTTGTTCTAGTTCTTGAATTTTTTGGTAGATCTGACTGCATTCTTCTTCGTTCATTTTTTTATTGGTTATAAGAGTGTCTTTTAAAGATAAGAGGTGAAAAAGAATACTTTTTCTCTTTGTAGGTGTATCTAACTTAGGTTGAGTTTTTCGTATAGAGAAGATTGTAAAGCCTTCTTTCTGAAGCATGTCAGGAAAAGAAGCAAAATACTTATCATCCGACTTTTGTATTTCGCATTGCAGCTTATCTAAATGATGCAAAGCTTCCATTCCTTTAACATGAGGAAAGCTATAAAAGGTATCGTTGCTGGTAATATCTTCTATTATCAACTTGCCACCAGGCTTTAAAATCTTTTTTATCTTTTGGATCAATTGTTGTGGATTTTGTAGATGAACTAACAAAAAGCGAGCGCAGATGACATCGAACTGCTGATTCAAAGTATCAATCTCAAAAGCTGAAAGTTGTCTAAACTCCAAATTGGAAATAGATTCTTTCGGCAATAAACTTCGTGCCAGTTGAAGCTGGTCTTCACTAATATCAGTTGCAAGTACATAGCCATTGTCCCCTACCGCCAAAGCAAAGCATTGACTCATTAGTCCAATGCCACATCCCAGTTCTAGAACTCTTGCTCCTTTTGGAATATTGCAATCCTGAAAAAAAATAAGAGAAGAAGAGTTGTAAATCTCATTAAGAATGACTAATCGTTCTTTATCCTTCATCCCTGTAGCAATGGCATATTTCGATTCATCTGCAATTCCTACACTACTGATTCCCATAACTATGCTCCAAACTATTTTTCTGAACATCATTCTATACCTTCGTGCTGCCAAAAAAACTAAAGAAGATGCGACAATTTTTCCAATCAAAAATTCTGAATGCGTCTCTCCATCTCCAAAACGACAAGGCTGGGACTTCCCAGACAATAACTACTCCCTTTGCATTAATCTCAAAACAGTCTAAGTAGAGAATATATGATTCGTAAAATGCCCATCATTCTGTTTGGCCTACTCGCTCTTGTATGGCTTACTTATCAATGGATGCCTCCTATTTTCCAATCGATTCTCTATGGAATAAGCCTCTCCATCAAATCCTTGATTGTATTTCTACTTCCCTTCCTCATTTTTGGTTTGTTGTTTAAAACTTCTGTATACCTGGCTAAAAAAGCCACGAAATGGGTTCTCTTTCTCGTAGTAACTATCTGCCTATCTAACTTTATCACTACGATGCTCAGCTACTTGGTCGGTAGCATTGCTTACCAGTTCGATCTATCGCTTACTCTTCCTTCACCAGGATCCGCCCTCGTTCCCATGGGCAATATTTCGCTGCCGACCATGGCTATCAATAGCTATGCGATGTTTTCAGGTTTATTGTTTGGTCTTTTATGCGGATGGTTAAAGCCCGCTTTGGCGGGAAAAATTGCTTTTCAGCTAGAGAAATATATCACTCTTTTTTTTAAGTCATTTATCTATGTTATCCCCCTGTTTATCTTGGGATTCATCGTCAAAATGATGCACGATGGAGTGATGAGCATCATCCTGCGCGACTACTCTGTCATTTTTGGAATCGTCGCCAGTGCTGCTTTCATCTACATCGCACTGCTCTATTTTATTGCAAGTCACTTTCAGCCAAAAACTTTTGTAAGAAGCGTGAAAAACATGCTTCCTGCAACCTTAGCCGGTTTTGGCAGTATGTCAAGTGCTGCAGCCATGCCCTTGACTATTTTGGGGACAGAAAAAAATTCGAAACATCCCGACATCGCTCGATCGATCATCCCCGCAACAGTGAATATCCATCTGATCGGGGACTGTTTTGCCATCCCGATTTTTGCCTTTGCTGTCATGAAGAGTTTCGGATTCACAGAACCGAGTATTTTCAGTTATCTCATATTCGCCGCCTATTTTGTTCTGGCAAAATTTTCTGTCGCCGCCGTTCCTGGAGGAGGCATTCTTGTGATGCTTCCCATTCTCGAGACATATCTGGGATTCAACAGCGAGATGTTGTCTCTGATTACAGCCTTCTATATTCTCTTCGATCCTGTCATTACCTCTGCGAATGTACTTGGAAATGGAGCATTTGCTATGGGAATGGGAAATCTGATATCAAACAGAAAAAATTTTTAGGTGGAGAATGAAGATCTATGATGTCAATCAAGCAGAATGCCGTTTTAGGACTGCTCAATTCCATTAAAAAGAGGTACGTAGAGCTTCTTTTACTTATATTTACTGGTTTAGCCTGTTCTTTATATGGAGCTAATCACACTGAGCCATCAACATTCACCTACTATCTGAATATCGATGATTTTGCAGATAGTTTTATTGAAATACCAACATCGAATCTATCGATGACAAGTCCAATAATATCTTCGAGCTATTTGGCTGGAAAGGCGCCCATTTATGATGCTAATAATCTGAAAGTCGGAACATGCTCTGCCTCTTTTTTGTCTATGGAAACAACAGATGAAATTTTTACAGATATATCCAATTATTTATCCTCTGATGATGGGCTAATAGTCACCTGGTTTACACCAACAACATTAATTAACTTAGAATTAGACAGCATCATAAACTCCATGGTCACGGAATGTACGGTGGTGGTAACGACAAAGGTTGGATTTGCTCCCCTTTTTGGACAAACATTTAACTTAGTTGTTTCATCGGATGGCGTAAAAATTTATTTTCAATTTACAAGGATCGGGACGATTTTCTAACAAGGAATTCTATGAAGCGCATCTTAAACACTCTTTTTTTTCTGACAATCACCGTTTCGGGTTTCGCAGCATGCTGCTGTGAACCACAGGATCATTTTTTCTACATTAAAGTTGGTTCAGGCATCTCATTCTCTGAATCAGCACATATCGACGCCCCCTCCCCACCATGGAATCCAGCTGTTCAAGGTTATGATTCAACATTAGGAAACTGTCCCATTGCCACTTTTGGCGTCGGCTGCGAACTCTGGCATGTGCTGGATCTAGAAGCTACTATTTCTAATCGCTCAACCTTTAAATATAGAAAATACCAAACTCCCACTACAGGTGGAGGATCTTACGCAAGAAAATTTAACCTAAGTGTCACACCCATTCTCTTTTCGGCAAATCTTCTTGGGCGAAGTATCCCCCATTTCAATTGGAGTATTGGTTGCGGCAAGATCTATCCAATAATAGGCGCCGGAGTGGGTGTTAGCAATCTTCTGATAACAAACTATAGAACAACGGGACTGCCTCCTAATGGTGACTCTGCCCCATACGCAAGTTTTTCTTCGGAAAATCAATACACGCTTCGCAAAAATTTTACGTATACGCTTCTAGCCGGCCTGGAATACGGTTACAAAGATTCTTGGGCGATTGGAACAGGCTATCGCTGGTTGAATGCTGGTCATTTTAAAGGACCTCGATATTTAAGAGTTGAGAGCGGATCTGCAGTTGATGTAAATGGCGATCAATGGGAGATGCGTTTCAGAGCTAATGAGTGGTTTATTGAATTTAAAATTTTTATCTAGGAGATCGCATTATCAGAAAACAGAATGCAGTTGATAAATAAAATTTTATGTTTTAGGGTCAGTGGCGTTCCGCATCAACGGGATCCTTTTTAAAGCAAAAACAGGTAAATCCAGTATGAAAAACAACCCACATTTTTTTAGATATTTTGCGTTATCCATATTAGCGCTCACTCTACAAGCAGACGCGGCATTCTCTGATACTGTAAGACTTTCAGGTCATGTTCCTAGCAAGGCGGTATCAGATGCGAAATTTCTACATCATCTTGATGCCTCTACCGATGTTCCGGTGACTTTCGTTTTACCACTGCGCAACAGGGAAGAATTAGAAAAGTTAGTAGAACGTATCTATGATCCAACTGATGAGGAACATTACGGCAGGTATCTTGCGACTACAGAGTTTGCTGAACGTTTTGCACCAACCGAGGAAGATTATCAAAATGTGATCGCCTATGCACAAAGTTTAGGTTTAACCGTTAAGGGAATTCATTCTAATCGTATTCTTCTGAACGTTTCAGCTCCGACAGAATCCATAGAAAAGGCTTTTAATCTTAAACTTCACCAGTATCAGAAGTCCAATGGTCACATATTTTATGCTCCGGACAACGATCCTGAAGTTTGCACTTTGATTGCTCCTATCATTCACGGGATAGTAGGACTGGATAATCATGCGGTACGACATTCGTACAATAGACAAAGAGAAACAAGGGAAGAATTTTCACTTCTTCATTCGATATCTCATGCACATCCTTCTGGTCCCCACGGCGGTTACTCTCCGCATGATCTCTTGACAGCTTATAATCTAACTGGAGTGTCAGCAAAAGGATCTAAGCAGATCATTGCTCTATTTGAGCTTGGAGGATATCGGGCAAGTGATATCAATGAGTATACCAAGTATTTTGGGTTGCCTGCTCCTCATTTGAAAAATATTTTAGTTGATGGTGGTTCTAGTAGTGGTATTGATCCTGAAGTAACTCTTGACATTGAACTTGCACTTGCACTTGCGCCAGAAAGTCAGATTTATGTTTACGAAGGACCTAACTCGGATCAAGGAGTTCTGGACACATACAATCGGATAGCTACAGATAACCTTGCTAAGCAAGTAAGTACTTCCTGGGGTATGGGTGAAAACATGTCGAGCTCTCAATTTCTTCATGCTGAGAACGCTATTTTCCTTCAGATGGCAGCTCATGGGCAAACTATTTATGCTGCTGCTGGTGATAGTGGCGCTTATGACGATTATCCCAATAGTTCCGCTCTTGTCGTGGATGATCCAGCATCTCAACCTTACGTCGTGGGTGTAGGGGGAACTAAACTCACAGTGAATGCAGCAAGCGGCGCCTACGGAAGTGAATCGGTTTGGAACGATGGCTTAGGCAATGGAGCTGGCGGAGGTGGTATTAGTAGCGTTTGGCCAATCCCTTCGTGGCAAAAAAATGTACCTAATGTATTTTCAAAGACCAATCGAAACGTTCCTGATGTTGCACTCAATGCCGATCAAACTACAGGCTATTCCATTTACTATAACGGGCAATGGACAATATATGGTGGCACGAGTTGTGCAGCCCCTCTTTGGGCAGCTTTTACTGCATGTATAAACCAAGCACGTCTCGTAAAGCAAATGCCGGTATTAGGATTTGCTAATCCTTCCTTGTATGCTCTTGGAGTTGGAACATCGTATACGGCAGATTTTCATGACATTACAGTGGGTAACAATTTACATTATTCTGCGGGTCCTGGCTATGATAATGCTTCGGGATGGGGTTCTTTTAATGGCACCCATTTATTTGAAAGCTTAACAACAAAATAAATCTCGATACATCCCGCAGTCAAAATGGCTGCGGGATGTATACACATTTGTGTATATAATTCTCAGGCCTACCGTGCGATCACTAGTTGGCTAAGTCCCCTCCCAATTTGCGATAGTCGGACACGTTTTCGTGTTCGGAGGGAACATATAATTCAGAAATGTGAAACGTTATAACTGTCTTGGATTCCGTAATAACCCAACTTGCCCCCTATCCTCCCTTAGACGCGTAAGCGAGACAGGTAAGATGCAAGATTCGTGAGGAAGCCAAGGTAGTTCACCTTGGCGACGAACGAAGCGCAGCAGATTGCCTGTCGCAGCTCGCGGATAAAGGAGGATAGGGGGCAAGTTGGGTTAATATATTCACTAGGAATCAAAACAAGGATTTTTAGCATAGCTAACAACCTCATTTCATAGATAACTGAATAGTGAACATGAATCAAAAATGTCTAATATTTTTTGCTCTAAATTCTAAAAATTAATAGCGTCTTTGAAAGCCAATCAATATCACTATGACGACCACAACCAGAAGAAAAATGTCCCCGTTACCTACTTGGTTGCTCCTGTAGAAGCTTCTGGACAGGAAGGCACTCCTCTTAGTGTGGTGATAAAGTAGCCCTCTTTCGAAATTAAGGGTTCGAAAGAGGGCTACTTAGGCAATATTCAGATCGATATTGAGCCAATAACGCGTGTGCCTTAGCTCTCCTGTTTTGTACAAAGCTCCCAATTCAACTAGTTCCATTAAATCCCGGGTCGCTGTTGCTCTTGATGCACCTGTAATCACAATGTAATTTTCTGCGCTTAGCCCCCCTAGAAAGCCTTTGGACCCTTCTTGAAACATGCGTAGCAACATTTTCTCTTGACGTTGATTTAACTGCCCTACCAGCTTTGTCATGAGCTTGGATTTTTCAACAATAAAATTCAGCAAGCTTAAGGATTCTTTCTGAGCTTGCAAGATGGCATCGGCAAAAAATTCCACCCAAGGTGTAGCTTCTAACGTTCGATTGCAAGCTTCCAAAGCTTGATAGTATTCCTTTTTTCTCTTCTCTAACACTTTGGAAACAGCAATCAAAATGGGACGCCCCACTCCTTGCGATAAGCTCTTTTCAACAAGAGCTCTTCCAATTCTCCCATTTCCATCTTCAAAAGGATGAATGTTTTCAAAATAAAGATGAGCGATCGCTGTTCTGCCTAGAATAGAATGTGCAGCTTCAGAGGAATTGAACCATTGGATGTAGCGTTCCATTTCAGAACACACGTGTTTTGAGGGGGGAGCTTCAAAAAAAACATGAGAAACGTCTAACCTGTGACCCACGATCTGCATAGGCTCTTCATAATCTCTATATTTTCCTGCATCCACTCCAAAAGATGTTCCTTTAAACAACTTCGCATGCCACTCCCACAACATGTCATGCGTTAAAGGCTTGCTGTAAGACTGATAAACATCACAAAGAAGATTGGCCATGCCCACTTCTTTCACATGATGAGCTTTTTGAGGCGCACTCAAGCCAAAGTGTCTTTTAATCGAAGATTGTAAACTTTCTCGATCCAAAATCTCTCCCTCGATCCTAGAACTTAACTCTCCTTCCGTGCTTAAAATCTCAATCATGAATTGTTGACGATCTTGCTCTTCGATTTTTTTCAAAAAAGCGGAAGAGCTACCTACCGCAAGAAGAAATTTCTTCTCTTGCCGAGCTAGGCATTCCGGATTAAAGTGAAAAGTCGGCCATTCTGGTAACTGCCAATTCCAACTCATGAGTAATAGGACTCCTCTCTATAACTCAATTTTATAGTGAAAAATGAGTTATAGAGCAAGTTTCTATAACTCATGAAATTGCAACCTACTAAAAATAAATGAGATAAGATTTAAAGTTGCTAACTTTTCTTGCATAATTTTAATAAAAATTGTACCCTCTCGGGGCCGCGAGGTTCTCATGAAAATTGCCGTCATTGATCATATGCTAAATTACGGAGGAGGTAGCCGTGTTGTTAGGAATTTGCTTCCTGCCATCAAACAACTAAGACCCGAATGGACGATCACATTTTATACGAATCAAGCAGCCGTCAATCGAGATGGTTTGCATAGCGAACTCTCACCCCATGTGGAAATTAAGGGATTAAAATCAATCAAGATCCCCAACCTCTCCTTTTTTTCCAGGTTCAGAGGGGCAACAGTGATCCTCTCTCTCTTCCAGAAGCGATTTAAGAAACTCTTATCCTTCTTCCCTTATTATTTTTCAGGAGCCTTAGGTGAAGAGATCGATGAACTCGCAAAAAATCACGATTTACTATTTTGCACATGGCCCTACTTAATGGAATGCCCCGACCTGAGTAGCTCTATCCCTCTTGTCTCCAATTTTTATGATTTCAATTTTCGGTATTATTTCGATGGACCATCTATGCATCCCGTTCATCTGAAATCTTTGGATAAAGAATTCCCAAGATGGCTTCGCCGCTCTATCCCGGTGGTGCCAACGCACTTCATGAAACGTGAACTTGAAAAATTCTACCCTGAATTTAAAGACAAGGCTAACGTCATTCATCTCTCTTCTTTAGGGGCTGCAACCCACATCAATTCTATAGAAGCACAGCGAGTGGTCGAATCGTTGGAAATTTTCACTCCTTATTTGTTGTATCCTTGCAACACCTGCAGTCATAAAAACATAGGAAATCTACTGGGAGCCTTTCACATCATCAAGCAAAAACATCCTCATCTAAAATTAGTCTTAGCGGGGTCTGGAACAGAATATGTGAATGGAACCACAGAAACGATCGGCTTGGCCCGAGACATGAAAAACAAAGATGTCATAGGACTTGGATATGTTTCAAATCTACAAATCGATGCGTTGATCCAGTGCGCAACTGTTGTGGTTTCCACGTCACTGTATGAAGCCGGTTGTGGCCCTGGATTAGATGCGTGGAACCGCGCGGTTCCCGTAGCCATGTCGAATATTCCTCCATTCACTGAGCATTTAGAAGTGCAAGGAGTGCGCGCTCAGATTTTTGATCCTAAATCCCCTGCTGAAATAGCTGAAAAGATCGAACATATTTTGAACAATCCTGAGGAAGCAAAGACAGATGCCTTGTATTCTCAACAAAAACTCGCTGAATATGACTGGATCTGCGTCGCACAACGCTATATCGCTATTTTTGAAAAAGCAATTTCTGAGAAAAGCCTGTGCAATGTGCAATAAAAGAAATTCCAGTGTACTTTCCTCATTTACATGGAAATGAAAAGAAATATCTCAATGAATGCATTGACTCCTCTTGGATCTCATCTAAAGGTCAGTTCATTCAACAATTTGAAGAGCGTTTTCAAACTTTTACCCATGCACCTTTTGCCGTCTCTGTCTGTAGCGGCACTGCAGCACTTCATCTAGCTCTTTTGGCTCTTGATATCCATCCCGGTGATGAGATCCTCGTCCCTTCCCTGACCTACGTCGCATCAGTCAATGCGATCGTCTATGTTGGGGCTGTCCCTATATTTGTCGACTCGCTTCCCTCAAGCTGGCAAATTGATCCAGCGGATGTAATAAAAAAGATCACCTCCAACACCAAAGCTATCATGGCGGTTCACTTATATGGGCATTCTTGCGATCTAGCAGCTCTCCAAAAGATAGCAGACCACTACAAGTTATTTCTAATCGAAGACTGCGCAGAAGCATTTGGTACCTACTATCAACAGACTCATGTCGGAAATTTTGGAATCGTTTCCACCTTTAGCTTTTTTGGTAATAAGACAATTACAACTGGAGAAGGAGGCATGGTAGTGGTGCGAGACCCCTCTCTTTATCAGAAAATATCTATCTTAAAAAACCAAGGCAATGATCCTGAACGCAGTTATTGGCACACGCTAGTTGGTTACAACTATCGCATGACCAATCTATCTGCAGCTATTGGATTAGCTCAATTAGAACAGGCTAACATCATTCTGCAAAAAAAACGAAATCTTGCTCTGCAGTATACAAAACAATTAAGAGATCTCCCCTTACAGATGCACCAAGAAGATCCTGACTGCATTCACTCCCACTGGATGATTTCGATTCTCTTAGATGAAGCCAAGCATAGAAATCCCCTACGGGACTATCTCTCTTCAGTCGGAATCGAAACACGTCCCTTCTTCCATCCCATCCATCGCTTGCCGATGTATGAAACTATTGAATCAGGTAAATCTTGCACCATCGCTGAGAATATTTCTTCTCGAGGAGTCAATTTACCTAGTTTTCCAGATCTTACCGAAGCGGAGGTAATATTCATTTGCGATCAGATAACCAACTATTTTGTAAATCATCTCTCATTCTCCTCGGATGCGGCGGGCATGCTAGAAGTGTTGCAGATGTCTATTTAACATGCTATCCAAAGGCATCTCTTCTCTTTGTTGATGAAAAAGCGAAGCCCAATGAGAAAATCTTCGGTTTTCCTATTCTTTCTGTTTGTCCGCAGGATATAACAGAGTGTTTTCTTGCTATAGGGGATAACAATAAAAGAAAGCTGTATTGGGATGAGTACAGTAATCATCACTTACAACCCATCATTGCACCAACCGCCCTCGTAAGCCCTTTTGCCAAGATCGGAAAGAACGTTTTTATTGGCAATTTGGCACATATCGGACCAGAAGCTGCAATCGGTCACAATACCATCGTGAATACGGGTTCAATCATCGAACATGAAGTCCTCATAGGCAACCATTCCCATGTAGGTCCTAATGCAGTCATTGCAGGGCGTAGCGTCATTGGGGATCTGGTCTTTATAGGAGCTGGTGCAATTGTTGGAGATTCAGTCCGCATTGGATCTGATATTACGGTTGGAGCAGGAGCTGTTGTTGTCCAAGATCTTTTAGAACCAGGAATTTATGTGGGATGCCCAGCAAAACTGCTCCAGCAATAACTACTTTAATTCGACTTTGTACAATTTTTACCCGAGTGCCTCGCCCCATTTGATTTCTGAGGCGCTTAAGCGGCCGTGCCCCATCCCCGAGCACATACTCCAAGCGAGTAGGGCTCGAGGATGGGGTGGCAAAATGGCTCAAAAGGGCGATTTTGCAATTGCCTCAAGAGCCTCTCTATCATTTTTATTTTTACAATCTCATGGCTGACGGGCATCAGCGAGAAAGTCATAAAATTGTACAATATCGAGAAAGTAAGTTGCTTTGCCGATTAAGGAGGCCAGCTCCAAGGCTAGCATCTGAGATTTTCTTGCAATTATCTAGATTAAGTGAGCTTAAGAGTGTGAGTTTTGATAGATGATGGTCAAGGCCAGCATCTGTGATGTTATCGCATGAGCTTAGATTAAGTGAGCTTAAGAGTGTGAGTTTTGACAGATAGGCAAGGTCAGCATCTGTGATGTATCGGCAGTAGCTTAGATTAAGTGAACTTAAGAGTGTGAGTTGTGATAGATAGGCAAGGCCAGCACCTGTGATGTTATCGCAGTAGCTTAGATCAAGTGAGCTTAAGAGTGTGAGTTTTGATAAATAGGCAAGGCCAGCATCTGTGATGTTATCGCATGAGCTTAGATTAAGTGAACTTAAGAGTGTGAGTTGTGATAAATGGGCAAGGCCAGCATTTGTGATGTTTCTGCACAAGCTTAGATCAAGTGAGCTTAAGAGTGTGAGTTGTGATAGATGGCCAAGGCCAGCATCTGTGATGTTTCCACACCGGCTTAGATTAAGAGAGCTTAAGAGTGTGAGTTGTGATAGATGGCCAAGGCCAGCATCTGTGATGTTTCCACACTCGTTTAGATTAAGTGAGCTTAAGAGTGTGAGAGTCACTAGATGGGCAAGGCCAGCATCTGTGAGGTTTCTGCACAAGCTTAGATCAAGTGAGCTTAAGAGTGTGAGTTGTGATAGATGCCCAAGGCCAGCATCTGTGATGTTTCCACACCGGCTTAGATTAAGTGAGCTTAAGAGTGTGAGTTGTGATAGATAGGCAAGGCCAGCATCTGTGATGTTTTCGCACCCGCTTAGATCAAGTGAGCTTAAGAGTGTGAGTTGTGATAGATGGCCAAGGCCAGCATTTGTGATGTTTCTGCACAAGCTTAGATTAAGTGAGCTTAAGAGTGTGAGTTGTGATAGATGCCCAAGGCCAGCATCTGTGATGTTTTCGCACCCGCTTAGATTAAGTGAGCTTAAGAGTGTGAGTTGTGATAGATGGCCAAGGCCAGCATTTGTGATGTTTCCACACTCGCTTAGATTAAGTGAGCTTAAGTGTGTGAGTTGTGATAGATGGCCAAGGCCAACATCTGTGATGTTTCCACACCCACTTAGATCAAGTGAGCTTAAGTGTGTGAGTTGTGATAGATGAGCAAGGCCAGCATCTGTGATTTTCTTGCAATTATCTAGATTGATAGAGGTAATGCAAGAACCACTTGCTTGATGAAGAATGGTTTTAAGATCGCTATCCGATAAATTGGGTAGCCCAGAAAGATCTAAAGAGCCGTCTTTGACTAGAGATAGATTACTCCAAGCTTTGCATACATGGTGGACGTGAGCTGTTTCTCGAATAGGAAGGAAGCTTAATATAGATTCGAAAACGTCGTTAGGGATAGCCTTTATTATGCCATTCGTTGCAGGTTTAGGTGTAGTTTGTGAAGGGGCAGCCACAGACGCTGACTGCGTTGTCGCTTGTAAAGTTAAAGGAACTAAGCCGGATAATGCCATTGTTAAATCTCCTAGTTGTAAATTGTAATTATAATTAGCATTATATTTATAATATTAGTTTATTTAAAGGTTAAAATTATTATTATCTAATTTAAATATAACTTTATACAATCTCATAGCTTTTCGCTGACGCTCGTCAGTCATGAGATATTAAAAATAAAAATTGATAGAGGCTCCTATCATTCAATTATTCTTTGCTGCCAAGCTGACGTAGCCAAAAACCAATTTTTGAGTTTATTTGTGTATACATGGAAATGAAAAGAAATATCTCAATTTTAAAACAAGCTACGTATGATATCTCTTAGTGAAATGTAATTGAGGGTCACTGCAACAAAAACAATGTAGAAAATGGCGATGGGATACCCAATGAATATCCAAATGCCGTCATCATTTAAAATACCTATACCTAAGAATAAGATAGCTGCTGAAGCAATATAGCTACTTAGAGGAATAGGCAGAGAAATTGCAAGAAAAATTCCAATCAAACCAACTAGGCATCCATTCAGTTTTCGCATAACAGGTTTAGTACCCACCCACGTGTATCTTGAATGCGACAGTTTGGCAATTTTTTTGATGAAAAATAGAAGTTGCTTCACCACATAATTTAGAACTTTGGAAGATATTTTTTTCTTAAGAATAAATTTAGGCAGCCATGGTTTTTTCGAAAAAGCATAGGTTATTCCTAAATAAGCAATAATTAATCCGAAGGGAATCGCTAACCCAAAAATTTGACCAAAAGGAATACAGAAAAAAATGAGTAGTACGATTTTTCCTTTTCCTGAAAAAAAAGGCATGATCTCTTTTAAAGACAAGGGTCCATCTTTGGATTTTTCCCTCAAAAGAGTTAGTTTTTTTTTAAAGGAAATATAGACTTCTGTTTTATTCTTTATAAAATCCTCAATCCTAGAAAAGCATGATTCATGCATTTTTTCTCAAATTTACACATAAACCAAATATGCGCCAGAAATTTTTCTCCTCTTTTGGACGCACTAGTTGATTTCGGAAATACATAAAAGGCCAGGAATTCCTGGCCTTTTTCTTCTGAGGTGAAGAGGAGTGTTATTTAACAAAAATTATCCCAATGGTTGTTGTACCATCAGGTTCATTACCTTCTTCATCTATCCAAGCAGCTAGCGCTGTAGATTGAAAAAGAGCATCTACAGTTCTGAACCGAATCTGGTACATACCTGGTTCTTCAGGAGCGAGTAGAGTGAACTTTTCCCTCGTTTTCCCAGCAATAAGCCCCGATTCATTGGCAATTACAGCTTGAGGACCTTTGCCTTTGAGACCTACGACAATTCGATACACACCATAAATTGAGCATTGGTCTGGATCTAAATTGCATTTAACTTCAGCCTCTATGGTTTCCCCTGGTTTCACAACCACGACTTTAGAATAATCATTAAGCTCTAAATGCTTTAATGTAGCAGGACCTGACGTTGCTTTTTCTTCGATTAGACCTTTCCAATGATAGTTATTCAAGTAGTCTTGAATGGCATTGAAATCATCTCCGAGCTTGTCTGTTCCCTTCTTAAGAGCTTCCGAACCATCATCAATCCATTCTTTGACTGTCTTCTCAACCGACTTTGCACATGCTGTATTAGGATATGTTAAACCTAATAGAGCAACCAGGCAAGTTGTTGCAACCGATGTGAACTTCATGTATTTCATAAAGACCTCCTTGTTGTTGTGGTTAAGAACTATTGCTTTAATCTAATCTTAATGAGATTTTAAAACTATCTTAATTTTCAGGAAACAAAAAACTCATTTTTTTCTCTTGGGAAATCTAGAGGACAATCATTTGACAAAAAAAACGCTATGCGAAATAACAAAAATATTGAGCAGAGCGTGTAAATGACTAAATTCTCGATTTATCACATTGAAGGAATCGGTGATTTTTATATCGATGATGTGAACGATTTCATCAAAGAGAAACTTAAAAAAGGAGAAGCTTGGGAACCGCATATTGTTCAAGCGTTAGAAAAATACATTGTACCTGCAACCACAGTAGTTGACATAGGTGCCTATATCGGCACACATACCATAAAAATGTCACAATGTATCGGAGAAAAGGGATCCGTTATAGCTTTTGAGCCTCAAAAAAGGATTTTTTCAGAATTAGGCAAAAATATAAAACTTAACAAGTGCAACAATGTCCGAACATTTAGATACGCACTTGGCAACATCAATTTCAAACAAGTTGAAATGAATCCCACTAACCGTTTTAACGCCGGAGCCACATCTATTGGTTCAGGTGGAGATCTAGTCACCATGCGCACACTTGATAGTATGAAGTTGAGTCATGTTTCCCTGATTAAAATCGATGTCGAAGGACATGAGTATTCCGTATTAAAAGGTGCTGAGGAAACCATTTTAAGAAATCAACCTACAATTGTCTTTGAATGCTGGACTGGAGTGCCTTGTGAAATACAATCAACTATACAACAAGCAAATTTGGATCGCGTATTGTCTCTATTGAAATCCTATGGATATGAAATACATAACATCTATGATAGTGATTTTATAGCTTTTCCTAATCGAAATTCATTCAGCTAAAGGAACTTTCATGATTTCCCTTAGAGCCATTGTAGTTGTTGGTTCATTTTGCTCTCTTGCAACACTCGACGCAAATGACACCTTTTCTCTAGAGAGACTTGAAGTTTTTTACGATGAATTTGTATGCGAGGAAAAAGAAGTCTTATCCAAGGCAGGGTTAGGTTCGCCATGTCCTATTCCACACTGCGGAACCGTGCCTTACCCCTCCAATACGGGCTATGTAACGCCCGATCCTATTGTCAATTCTTCGCAAGTATGGAGCTTTGTCAGCGCACCAAATTTGCACCCCATGAAAATCACTGTGAACGTATTCAATCCTGGCACCTCATCTGGTCCGATCTTCGTTGCGCCTTACGGGTTTTCCATGGCTGCTATGTACGGGCAGCCAGGAACATTAATCTTAGATAACGATGGGAACCCAATCTACTTTCGCCCCTTAAGCAGTCCCAATTTGATGAATACAGATTTTCGAGTGCAGACATTCAACGGGTCACCCGTGTTGACGTTCTGGCAGGGTACCCTGGCCTCACCACCTGCTTACACGAATTTACCTGCTGCTTCTTCAGAACCTGGATCCTGTTATTACATTCTCGACAGCACTTACACAGTGATACAAACGGTGTCGGCACAACGAGGTTATACGTCCGACATTCACGAGTTCCTGATTACTCCCAATTATACTGCACTGTTACTCTCCACTAATCCAGTGCCGATGGATTTAACCCCCTATGGCGGACCTAAAAATGGATACGTTAACGATTTTGCAGTTCAAGAAATTGACCTCAAAACCAATGAGTTATTGTTTTTCTGGAGTGCATTGGATCATATCCCACTTTCAAATTCGTTTGAGCCGGCCTCAACAGCTAGCAGCAGCAGCAACATATGGGATGCTTATCATTTAAACTCGGTAGGTCTCACAGACAATGTAGAGGATATTGTCGTCTCTGGGCGCAATACTTGGACGATTTATCGCATTAATAAACCCACAGGAAATATCGTGTGGCAGCTTGGTGGCGCAGACAGCAACTTCACAATCGAAAGTGGTGCAGAATTTTCGTGGCAGCATGATGCGCGCTTTTTTCCTCCGGATATCATCAGCCTATTTGATGACAATTGCTGCGAAGGTGAAACCGTTCCCCCTGGCACACCTTTCGCACATGGATTGATTCTGCAATTAAACTTAGGCACCATGACAGCCAGCACCTTGACCACCTACTTTCACGACCCCAATCTCAACGTTGGATCACAGGGAAATGTCCAAACTTTGCCCAATGGTAACCGCTTCATCGGTTGGGGCCAATCGCCCTATTATTCAGAATTCGCCCCCGCAGGCAATACAGAAAGCGATCCCGCTTTAAATCTTCTTTACGACGCATCGATTCCCTCGAGTAATTACACCTACCGTGCTTACCGCCATGACTGGGTAGCGACTCCCCTCTATCCACCTAGCATCGCCGTGCAATCGAGCGGCAGTCAGAATGTGGTCTATGCCTCTTGGAATGGCTCTACCGAAACAACATCTTGGCAGGTCTTTGCTGGTGACAGTCCCAAGACGTTATCTTTAGTTACAAGTGTTCCTAAGTCAGGCTTTGAAACTGCCATTCCTGTGATGGTTGATGGCCCATTCTTTCAAGTCAAGGCACTCAATAGCAGTGCAGAGATCATCGGCGTTTCAAAAATAATTATGTGGTAGAGGCAATTCACCGAGTTTTTTTTGCTTTCAAGAGGGGAAGAAGGTATGATCTCGACTTTGTACAATTTTTATTCGGATTGAAGATGAATGGATTTTTTTAAATGAAACATCGTACTTCTCCACTTTTGATGGGTGCGTTGAATATAACGCCGGATTCTTTTTACGAGCAAAGCAGATATTTTGTGCTCGAGCATGCGATCGAACGCGGCATGGAAATGATTCGCGAAGGAGTAGACATCGTTGATATCGGTGGAGTGTCAACTCGTCCTGGGGCAGCTTCCGTCAAAGAAGGGGAAGAGATGCTTCGCGTTATTCCTATCATTGAAGCGCTATCGGGTAAAATCCCCATTTCTATCGATACTTATAACGTCGCGGTAGCCAAATGCGCGGTTGAAAAAGGGGCAACTATCATCAATGATATCACAGGCTTTACGAATCCTGAAATGCAAGAACTAGCTGCTACTTGTTCAGCCGATCTATGTGTCATGCATATGCAAGGCTCGCCTCAAACAATGCAAATCAACCCTTTTTATCCTGAGGGAGTGATCGAGCATATCATGCTTTTTTTTGATCGGCAAATCCGCGCTCTTGTTTCAAGAGGAGTTCATGAATCGCGCATCATCCTTGATCCAGGAATAGGCTTTGGCAAAACCATCAAACATAATCTCACGATCCTTCAGAACATCGATCGATTCAAAACCTTTGGTCTGCGTCTACTAGTAGGGGCTTCGCGCAAATGGTTTTTACAACAAATTCTTGGAAAGCCAGCTCGAGAGGTTCTAACCGCTACACTTGTCGTTCATGCCCAATGCGTGACAAAAGGGGTCGACATCATCCGCGCACATGATATCAGGGAACATAGAGAGGCTCTTGACATCCTAAAAACCCTGACTTAAGTTCTTCTAAAATTCGAATTGTTCTTCAGCATCTCATATGCTATAATCCCATCTTTAGTAAAGAGATACCATGCCA
This sequence comes from Chlamydiota bacterium, assembly GCA_013286595.1. GTDB lineage: Bacteria > Chlamydiota > Chlamydiia > Chlamydiales > Rhabdochlamydiaceae > JABDFI01. The sequence goes on from JABDFI010000014.1 coordinate 31,959, forward strand.
GCGTTGTTTCACAGCATCACGCCTGTAGCCGAAATTTTGATCATTGCGGTCATGATCAACTATTTGCTCTCATTTTTCTGGAATACCCGTTCCATGGATCTCGTCCTAGGGTTATTAGCGTTTTTGATCATCTTCGCTATTTCCTCTTGGCTGAACCTTCCCATTTTGCATAAAATCATGGTTCTTATCGGCAATGTAGCGGTGATTGCCATTTTGATTATCTTTCAACCTGAGCTACGTGTAGCTTTATCCAAACTGAGCTTGAAAGGTAAGCGCTATAAAGAAATCACTGAATTCGACAAATTTTTAGATCAACTGGCCAATTCTACGTTTCGACTTGCTGAAAAGCGCACAGGTGCTCTCATTGTCTTACAAAATGAAGATACTCTGGATGAATTTGCCAATAAAGCGATCGTTCTCAATGCGCAGTTTTCATCTGAACTACTAGAGACCATTTTTGCTACTGCTACTCCCCTTCACGATGGAGCTGTCATCATCCGCGACATGACCATTGTCGCCGCTACTGTGATCTTGCCTTTGGCAGACGATACTTCACAGTTATCACGTGCAATGGGAACACGTCACCGAGCTGCCTTAGGAGCTAGTCAATTTTCTGATGCTTTAGTTATCGTCGTTTCTGAGGAAACGGGCAAGGTGTCAATCGCTCGCGATGGCGTCATGACACCAGGTGTAAAAATCGATCGATTTAAAGGAATTATCCGCAGTATCCTCACCCCTCCCACTGAACCTGACTTAAAAAGTCATTTTAAATTGAGGGATTGGCTGAAACAATGAAATCGCTACTCTATAAACTCTTTATTCAGGATTGGCCGCGCAAGTTACTCGCCATCATCTTAGCAGCCATCATCTGGCTCGTCGTCAATCATTCTCTCACAGCGACCCGTACCATTAGCAACATTCCTGTTAGACTCTTAAATATTCCCGTTGGAAAAACGATTGAAGGATTACAACCCAATGGTCGATTGACCAAGAAGCTCACTTTAACTCTTGTGGGAAACAAAACCTTGCTCGAAGAGTTAACACCCTATGACATTGAAATCGTCCTCGATGCACAGGGGCGACCTGATGAATGGATAGCGACGGTCTCAAAGAAGAATTTGGTATCTCTTAACCCAGAAATCGATGTAGCCAAGGGGATCACACGCGTCTACCACCCCAACTTTCTTGTCCGAATGACTAAAGTGGTCACTGACCAAATTCCGGTGATCATCACCCAACCGATAGGAGAAGCACCGCGGGGATATGCTCTTTTAGACGTATGGCCCTATCGACTAATGTTGACCATCACAGGTCCCGAAGATATGGTTAAGCAGCTCCAACGGAAAGAACAACGACTGACTTTTAATTTAAATGATATTTCTAAATCCGATCTTGATGCAGCAGCTAGAAAAAGCAATGAAATCAACTCCGATGTCGTTAGTTATTTTGTTCCAGATCAATGGAAACAACTGAATATTCCTAGCATTTCTGACAAGCCCATCGACATCAATGATCCTCAAGCTAAAGCGCTCCGCATTGACTTTGTTCGTTGCAGCCTCCTTTCTCTGGAAGCTCCCATCCCCGTAGAGCTTTATTTCCCTCCAGATTTCGCACCAAAATACAATCCAGATATCATTAAGCTCGCTCACGATGGCCTAATCCAAAATCGCAATGGAGTCAATCTCATCAATCCCCCTTTATTTGCCAATGGAGCGGACCGCCTCTTTCTAGAAACCGTCCAAAACATGATGCAAATTGTGATCATTGTCAATCCCACCTCTGACAAGGAAACGTTGGAATGGAGTTTACAATTCATCAACCCTCGCCAACTTGAAAACGACTACGTTGCTGCTATCATGTCTGATGTCTCAGATACAGATATTCGACTCTTACAACCCGCCTTGCGCGAGGAGTACTTACGCAACCGCTTCCGCAGCTACATGAATCGCCTCCAGCTCTATTCCTCAGATCAAAACAAGTTAGAGCTTGTCGCCTATTTAAAAGATCAACTTGTTCATGTGGAACAAGCTCAAGTCGGCACCACTCTACCCTTTAGCGAATAGAGGTTTAACCTTAATTATGCGGATTGTTCTGATTAAAAGTGAACTCTACCGCACAGGTGGTTTGGAAAAATACACATGGCAATTAGCGCGCGATTTTTGTTCTCTTGGATGTCAAGTCACTCTGCTGACAACTGGCTCTATCACCCCTCCTTTTGAGCATCCTGAACTAGAGATCTGTTCCTTTCCTATTTCCTATCCACTCAGTGTACTCAATGTCCTGCACTTTGATCGCGCGGTAACAACCTACCTCTCTCAACATCACTTTCCCATCATATTTAGCCTTGACCGCACTCGGTATCAAACCCATATTCGCGCAGGCAATGGAGTCCACGCCAGGTATCTACAACAGAGAATCCAAGAAGAGGGATTTGGCAAGCGTATCAGTTTTTCTCTCAACCCTCTTCATCGCACTATCCTCTCCTTAGAAAAAAGAGGATTTGAACATCCAGAACTTCAACTTCTTTTCACCAATTCTCAGATGGTTAAACGAGAACTTTTAACTCACTATGACCTCCGACCTGAGAAAATCCAAGTCATTCACAATGGCGTAGAATGGCATCATTTCCAATCCGCTTTTGATTCCTGGGAGGAAGTGAAGCAACCCTCATCATTTCAACTACTTTTTGTCGGCCATAATTACAAGCGCAAAGGGCTCGATAAATTACTCCGGGCACTTTCGCTTTTACGCTCTCGCGATTTTCAACTGCATGTCATCGGCAAAGACAAGAACATCCCCTATTACCGCCATTTAGCAGCTACCTTACAACTGGAAAAAAAGGTCAATTTTGTGGGCCCAACTGCAGATATTCTGCCTTACTATCAAAGGGCAGACGCATTGGTCATTCCCTCTACTTACGATCCCTTCGCCAATGTCACCGTAGAAGCTTTAGCAATGGGCCTTTTTGTCGTGTCTTCCACAACAAATGGAGGACATGAAGTGCTCACACCTGAATCGGGGACCATTATCGAAGATCTCAATTGCCCAGACAGTTGTGTAAATGCCTTAGAACAAGCCTTTTCCCGTCCTAAAACACCCTCTCAAGCTTTAGCTATTCGTTCCGCTGTGCGTCATCTTGATTTTTCCTCCCAATTGCGTCTCATGACCCAAGCTACCCTAAAAGGTCATTTATCTTGAGTTTTAGAGTTTCAAAATCAGAATACTGAATTCAAACATGCAATAATTAATATTAAAAAATAGTATGTTAAAATAATAAAACAAAAATATTAAATAAAACTTTAAATCTTTACTAAAGATGTAAACCTCAATAAGATCAAGTCTTATAATAATAAAATCAAAGAAAAATTATGACTTCAGTAATATCTCTAGCTTTAACTTCAATAATTTTACCACCTACATCTGCGCCGCCTGTAGTTGTGCTACCTAAGACTTCTTCTAAATCTGTGACAATTAAGTCATTGCCTAGTACTGTTATGGCATATGTATTAACTTTCCTTTCGGATCCACAAGCACTGCGTTCAATGCGTTTGGCATCCAAAGCATGGACACTCTTACCCTTCCACGGTCACCATTTAGACTTATCAGGATATACGAATTTGTCAGATGATCAACTTAAGACCATTCTAGAACAACTCAAAGGAACTAAAATCCAATCAATCAATTTAAAAAAATGCTATAACATCACAAATCAAGGAATAAAGTATCTTTCAAAGCTCACCTCTCTCACATCGCTGAATCTATCAGAATGCTCTAACATCACAGATCATGGACTAGGGCATCTTTCAAAGCTTACCTCGCTTACATCGCTGGATCTATCGGAATGCCCCGACATCACAGATCAAGGATTAGAGCATCTCTTAAAACCCATCTCTCTCACATTATTGAATCTAAAGAACTGCAGCGGGGTCAGAGATCGAGGATTAGAGCATCTCTCAAAATTTGCATCTCTTACTTCATTGAATCTAAGCTGGTGCGATAACATCACTGATCGAGGATTAGAACGTCTTTTAAAACTTACCTCTCTTATTTCATTGAATCTAAACTGGTGCGAAAATATCACAGATAACGGACTAAAACATCTTTCAAAGCTCACTCTCACATCATTAGATCTATCGGAATGCCCTAGAATCACAGATCATGGTCTAGAACATCTCTCAAAACTCAACTCTCTTATAGTACTGAATCTAAAGAAATGCTTACTCATCACAGATCAAGGACTAGAACACCTCTCAAACTCACCTCTCTAATCTTCTCGTAAGATAAAGGCTGTGTGCAAATAATTATTTACACCTAGGACCCTTTCCTAAATTAAGGCATAACAGGTATGATCTCAGCCTATGCAAGCTAAACACTACCTATCTTTTTGGCTGATTCAATTGCTGTTATTTCCTATTCGCCTTTTGCCCTATCGAGCAGTCCATCGCTTGGGAGGATGGCTCGGGATCCTGATTTATTATATTGTTCCTAACTACCGCAAACGAGCCTTGAGCAATTTAGCCCTAGCAAGCGATTTAAATCTCTTGCCAGATCAGATCCGGAGGATCGCTAAGCAATCATTGGGCAATCTGATGATCACTTGCCTAGAGTATGGCAAATTTGCCTCTGAAACCTCGATGGAGCACGTGGCGCACTGTGAGAACCCTGAGATGGCCGAGGTTTTGATGAAGCAAGGAACCCCGGTGATCTTTTTCTGTGCCCATCAAGCCAATTGGGAAGTGCTCTTTCTGGAAGGGACAAGCCGAATGCCAGGGGTGGCCATTGGAAGACCTATCAAGAACCACGTTCTATACGATTGGATCACGCGCATACGCGAGAAATTTGAGGGGAAGATGATAGCCCCACGCCAAGCGATTAAACAAGGGCTACAAGGGCTTAAAAAGGGATGTTTTTTAGGGATCGTAGGCGATCAGGGGATGCCTGACAGTGGCTACTCGTGTTCTTTTTTAGGAAGAAAGGCATGGACCTCTCCCCTACCAGCTCTTCTTTCGCATCGCACGGGCTCTCCCATCATGTTCGCCTCTACAAGGCGTTGCAATGGCCGCTATCTCATTCACTACTCTGATCCTATATGGCCCAATCAAGAAGCTCCCTTAGAACAAGAGGTTGATCGAATGATGCGCCAGTGTTTATCTCTTTTGGAAGAGAGCATCAAACAAAACCCGGATCAATGGTTATGGTCTCATAATCGATGGAAACAGCAAACCCCCGAAAAAATTAGAAGACCCTATAGACAGGACTCCCTCTGCATCGTTCTGCCAGACAACGAAGCGATCTTAGAGGAACTCTCTCCTCATTTACCCACATTTCGCGAGATTTATCCTTTGGAGTTCATCACCTGTAAGGTGGCAAAAAAATTGGAACTTAAGTTCCAATGGAACGGCGTTAACATCGAAACCTATGATCATCTCAATGAGCTGTTCCAGGAAGACCTTCGATTTAAACTGGTTTTTGATTTTACCTCTACATGCTCTCCTTGCGAAACTGCTTTTGCTGTGGTGGATGTCAACGCATGGAAGCAGGCTGATCCAGAAGCTTCTATAACGACCCTTCTTAAAAAGGCTCTTCTTCATGCCCCATGATCGCTTCTATTTCCCAGCTCCGTTGATTACCGGTGAAACGATTAGCTTGAAAGAAGCCGAGCTCCACCATCTGCAGGTTCAAAAGGTGCGCGTGGGTGATGAGGTAGAAGTAGTCAATGGACGTCGTCAGCTTGGATTGGCTACCGTTCGCTCTCTAGATAAGGCTCAAGCTCTGCTTCATATCCATGCGATCACAACGGATTCTTCTGTTCAACGGACGATCATTTTAGCTCAAGCTATTCCTAAGATGAACCATCTAGAATGGATCATCGAAAAAGGGGTGGAACTAGGGGTCACTTCCTTTTGGCTCTTTCCAGGAATGTACAGTGAGAAAACCGATTTTAGCGAAAACCAACGCACCCGTCTCAATCATTTAATCCTGTCAGCTATGAAACAATGTGGACGTCTCGATTTAACGACCATTGAATTCAAACCTCGTCTTCTGGATTGGTCTCCTCAGAAAGGAACTCTTCTCTATGGGGATTTAGAAGCTCCTTATCTATGGACTATTAACCCTACGCTACAAGACCCCATCATTCTCTTTATTGGCCCCGAACGAGGATTGCATTCTCAGGAGATCACTTTTCTGAATGGATCAATGGGAGCTAAAGGCGTTAAATTTCACCCCAACACCTTGAGAACCGAGACGGCTTCTCTTGTCGGCTTAAGCTTAATTCAAGCTTTTCTATAACTTTTTAAATCAAACAGATAGGTTAATTCTAATTAATATTATTGAACATTTATTAAAAATAAACTAATAATATAGAAAAGAGTCTATGCTCTTAAGAAGAGGACAGTATGAGTTCGGCTGCAAAAGTGAGTCACACGCCTAGAAACCCTAAGGTCTACAGGAAAATTGAGATGATCAAAATGCACATTGATCAACTAGCTGAGAAATTGAGTAAAACTAGCAGTCTCGACGTCTCACGTGACGATCTCGCCAAGTTTGCCAAAGAGGTCAACCTCGTGATCGTGAATAACCGCGATGCTGTTCGTGCCCATGAGTCTTATTTGAAAGCAGCTCTCATCGATCTGACTGAGATTCCAGAAATGAATCCTCACATGCAGAGAATCAGTTACATAACAGCGTTAAAAGACGCCTCTAAGAACATGCAGTTTTTTTTGGATAGTATTTAGAGGCAATTGCTCTTCAACTAGAACACATTCCTGGAATCATCTCATCTTCCATAGTGACAGATCCCTTGTAGACGATTCCCTTCTTGGTATCCAAGGTGACGGTTTGTCCTTCATGCAATAATCCCATAGCGCCATCTGCTCTCACAAGTAGAGGGATATCAAGCGATTTAGCCAGTTGAATCGCCTGGTTTTCTGACTCTTTATCTTCCGGACTATTTTGGAGCACAATCCCGATAGCCTGTTTTAACAGAGGGAAATAGGATTCATCACAGCGAGAAATGACCACAATTCTGCCTTGAATAGGCTCGTGTTTTTTCTCATCGACAGCATGAAGCAAAGTGACTCTACCATGAATTCTTCTACCCAATCGAGAATGTCCTCGCACAATCACATCGCCAATACTTTCGACATACATCATGTTGGTGGTTCCAGAGACTCCAAAAGGAGCTCCTGAGGTGATAATCACGAGATCTCCGTAGTGAACGATCCCTTTTTTTAAAGCAAAACAGCTAGAGTAAACAAAAGCTTCTTGCATATTGCGCGCATTGGAAGGATCCACAGGGATCACTCCCCAATTGAGAGCGAGTTGATTGAAGACTTTGTGGTGTGGGCTTAAAGCAATGATGGGCATAGCCGGTCTAAATCTGGAAACAAAACGCGCGGTCAAGCCACTATCAGTAAATACAAAAATCCCTTTTGCATGGGTGCTGTAAGCGGTTTTAACAGTAGCTAAGGCCACAGAATGGGATACATCGTTAAAATCGACCTTCGAATAGCGGTTAAAGAACTCGCGATAATTAAAATCTTTTTCCGACTCTTCCACAATGCTCTTCATCATCTTGACAGTTTCAATAGGATAACTTCCTACAGCTGTTTCTCCAGATAACATGACAGCTGTCGTGCTATCGTAGATTGCATTGGCGACATCGGAGACCTCAGCACGTGTAGGGCGCGGAGATTTAATCATCGATTCAAGCATTTGAGTAGCTGTGATCACAGGCTTAGCCGCCTGGTAACACTTGCGGATCATCATCTTTTGCAGTTTGGGAACTTCTCTTAAGGGTAACTCGACACCGAGATCTCCCCTTGCGACCATGATCCCATCAGCAACTAAGAGAATGCTATCAAAATTATGCACGCCTAAGCTGTTCTCAATTTTGGCGATGACGAGAGTTTCAGGCTTTTTATGTTGAGCAAGTAAATTCTTAATTTCTGTGACATGATCTGCAGAGCGAATGAAAGAGGCTGCGATGAGATCGACATCGTGTTGACACCCAAAGGCAATGTCTTCAATATCTTGTGGAGTCATAGCAGGTAACTCGATATTGACATCGGGCACGTTGACCCCTTTATGGGTCTTCAACACTCCGGGATTTTCAATTTCGATGAGGACCCCTTCTTTGGTCTTATCTACCACAGTGGAAATGATGTACCCATCATCAAAGAGAACTCGAACCCCTTTTTCTAAGGCATCGATCACAATGGGAGGAGAAACATGAATCTTATTGGCATCCCCCTCAATTTCTTCCTTCACAAGTAAAAGACGTTGCTTCGCCTTGACCTCCATCTGGTCTTGCTTGATTTTCCCTACGCGGATTTCTGGGCCTTTTGTATCGAGCATGATCGCTAAGGGCACACCTTTTTCTTTTCTCGCTTTCTTGAGCAGCTCGATCACGTGATGATGCTCTTCATGAGTACCATGACTAAAATTCAGCCGCGCAACATTCATACCAGCATCGATCAGCTGGAGAATTTTCTCATAAGAATTGACCGAAGGACCAATGGTGCAAATAATTTTTGTACGCGTCTGCATAAAGAAAGTCAGGTTTGCTCGTGTCTATAACCCCAGTTGTAGCAGAAAAATGGAGAATTTACCAAAGAATAATGGTTGAGTTAAATATTTAAGAAAGTGAGGAAATTTTTTTTTTAAAATATTGGCTGACCTCTTTTAAGCTACAACGCTTTGCTGGATCAATTCCGTCTATTGACCAGCTAAAGTTCTGTATCTTATCAGCATGGTTTTGCCTCACGCCTTCTATAGACAACTTCCCCTGCATCTTGAGGCAACGGGTGGGGATAATCCAATCGCTGAATATTTACCTCTAGCTGATGTTCTGGAAAACAGGCAATAACCTCAGTGACCACACACTGCGCTGACTCTTCATTTTCCTCAGAAATAGGTCCGTCATAGAAAAAATAGACATACACACAATGATCGTCCCATTTAATTGAGGCTGATCTCAACTCGGGAGACACCTCCCCCCACAGTGCTCTCATCATGGAAAGAATCATAGTAACTCTATCTACTGGGTACCCATAGTGGGATTTATTTGGGATTGGAGGGGACAATATGTGCTCCTTGCTTACTATAGTGAATTATACCGCTCTTACTCAATCTGACAATAATTTCTTTTTTGATAATCGTTTGTGTTTCAGAAGAGTAAGAACGGAACTGTGAAGTGATTTTTTCAAAACTCGACAATAGCTTTAATATCCTCTATAATTGAAAATATTTTGTCTGATAAACAGCCTGCAATTAAATCAAAAAAACATGAATCAATAATTCTCGAGGTTAACGATGAGTCATTTAACTAAATTAAGCGCGGAAGTTGGGCAATTTTTGATCCCTGTTGCTGCAGGGAGCTATGCTATTTATAATGGAGATTATTCCGAAGCTGCGTTATTTGCTCTTTGCGCTGCAGCACAAAAAATGGAAATTGTTTTTTTAAAAACCATGTTTCCAAGAACACGGCCTAACGGCTCAGATGATAAATCTTTTCCCTCTGGTCATACTGCAGGGGCTTTTTTAGGAGTTGGTTTATTGGCTGCAAAATATGGCTTATCTCCCTCAGCAAGTATAGCTTTTTCTGGCGCCTCTTTAGTAGCGTTTAGTCGATATATTAGTAAACATCATTGGCCAACGGATATTTTAGCTGGAGCATCGATTGGATTAATCAACGGATTCCTTGCTGGTACCAAGTTTTTTTACTCTCGTGAGAAGATTAACTCCAGCTATTGACTCCTTTGAATTTTCTCTCTATAGATTTTTTTCATTTGCAAGTGAAGTACAGATAAGGTGCATGAAAAATTGGCTTGAAGCTCCTTGAAAAAGGTGCTCATCAGATGAAATATCATAACTAGTGAGGCAATTGCAATACTCCCCGACCCAGAAAAATCGATGATTTTGAGTCAGTTTGCCAGCCGCTTCAGCGGCCATGCCCCATCCCCAAGCACATACTCCAAGCGAGTAGGGCTTGGGGATGGGGTGGCAAAATGGCTCAAAA
>JABDFI010000015.1 GCA_013286595.1 Chlamydiota bacterium
GATCCTTCCCTCCTCCATCATTACTGGGTTCATCGGTACTACGATCCATCTGACTTCCTAACAATCGTTTTGGCCTCCTTGCTTTTATACTTGTCGGTCAATACTCCTTTCAGAGAACTGTTAGGATCTCCCACGTTCACTTTATTACCTTTGATTGCATGCCGTGTTCTTCGACCCCGGGGAGCCATTCAGACCTTCCTTAGCAGTCTAAATGATGTTGCCTTCTGGAATCAAGACGCCATCGGCCTCCCATTTTCACACGCTTTTCGAGGCTCAATCACTCGCTTCCGCTTACGGCCTGCAATCTCCTTTGTCTACGCTTAACTCAGATTGTTACCTCCCTGCTTTTAAGACTAAGTACGGGTGGATGGTGTCCTTTCCCGATCGGCATTTCAGCCAATTGTTAATAAAGCGCCTCGTGGCGCACCTTGATACGCATGATGGAAACAAAGAAAAAGAGTTACCACAGTCCGAACTAACAAGGTCAATTTTGGGTTGCTGTTTCGAGGTGATGAAAGAGTTATGACCTGGATTTTTGGAAAGAATTTATAAAAATGCCCTTTTGATCACGATGAAAGAGAAGGGATTACAGGTGGAGATAGAAAAATCATTTGAGGTTGTATTCAGAAATAAGGTGATCGGTTGGTATAGCGCAGATTTGGTTATCGAAAAGACAGTGATCGTTGAATTGAAGTGTTGCGAAAGTTTAATTCGTGAACATCAAGCACAGCTATTCAATTACCTAAAAGTTTCCGGGCTCCCGATTGGATTATTGATAAATTTTCGACGCCGCAAATTAGAATACCAAAGATTGCATCAGTCCGCAGGGATTGACGGTGAAGCCAGCCCGGTTGAGGAGTCTCTACCGTTTTGAAATAACTTACGCTTTTTTATCAAGCGTATCAGGCGTATCGGGCACATCACGTTACTTTGTTGCTCACACTCGATCATTCAAGCCATTCTATTATTTCCAATCTCGTTATAACTCAGTTTTTGAATTTACTGAGTATATCAAGGAGATTTTGAACAGGTTCTTAGACGCGAAGAAACGCCTCAATATTCTCCTATACTTCTTCGCGAAGCAGTGATGAATGCTTTAGTACATGCCGATTATGCAAACCATAGATCTCCAATCCAAATCGCCATTTTTGATGACCGATTAGAAATGACCAATCCAGGGGCATTACCATTTGGTTTGAGTCTTGACAGCGCACTTTCTGGCGTTTCCCAACTGAGAAATAAAGTGTTAGGAAGGGCTTTTCGAGAGCTAAAATTGACTGAACACTGGGGATCAGGGCTTAAACGAATGTTGGATAGCTGCCGACATCAACAGATCCCCATGCCGAAATTTGAAGAATTGGATCATTTTTTCGTGTGACTCTCTATCCAAAATTGACTAAAAGCATTCCTTCAGCTGCATGGCAGGAGCCTATTTTCCAATATCTCCAAAAACACGACAAAATTAATGCGAAAGCCGCCCAAGAAATCTGGAAGGTAACACGTCGTACCACTACTACCCGCCTTAAAGAAATGTGTCAGGAAGGATTACTTGCAGAAATATCAACAAGCTCTAAAGATCCACAAAAGGTTTTTGTGCTACCTAAACATAGAAAACAACATAGAAACAGCGGAAAATAAAAACCTTCTATGTTAACACAAGCCATTTACAATTAACCAATTAGATTGGAGCTCTTCTGAAAGATGCCTAAGATAATATCGGAAACCAAACAGCTCCTTCCAATTACAAAGCTGACGCGAAAAGGATGGTTTTTCGGGAGTAAAACATATCTTTACAGACTAATCCCCGAAAATTCATCCTTTTTTGTTAGTTTTGCAATTACCTCGACTAATTATCCTCTTGAGAAGATTCAGAAGGATTTCTAAGCCGAGCGCGTACTGGAGATCCCCCTCTTGATGAAGAAGAGGCTGCCGATTCGGGGGATTTTACAGGGACAACACCACTTTTGGGAGCAGGTAACATCCCTCTACTAATCCCCTCAAGGGTAAGCGGTTGAAGCCTAGAGGCTAAATCGACCTCTTCCTTTTTTCTCGGCTTAATTTTGGATAAATCTAAAGGCGGCAAGTCCATTTTCACATGCTTTTTAGAAGGCTGAAGAACTGGGGATTCCATACCTCTTCTAACATCGACTTTAGGCATGAGTTCTCGTAATTGGGCAATATGAGTTGATGGGATCTGCTCACAACCTCTCAAGTCTAGAAAACGAAGAGTGTCGTTTAATGTTAAAAGACCTTCCTTACTAATTTTTGAACATCGAAAGAGACTAAGTGCTCGAAGGCTCACTTCATGAAGATACACAATCCCTTCATCCGTAATCTCATCATTTCCTGATAAATCGAGTACTTGGATCGTTCGGCTTTCACCCAATTCTTCAAGACATTCATCAGTTACGTTGCTCCAACTGAGAATAAGCGTGCTTAATGGAAGGCTAGCTAATACCTTATAGGCTTTCGGTTCAAGCCTTTTTGCTCCTGATAAATTCAGTTCTGTTAAAGGCAAGTCTTTGAGTTGTTCCACAGCTACGCCCCCGCAGTTTGAAAGATTAAGAGAAGTTAAGGCTGTTTCTTTTAAATGCCTCAAATTGTCGCTCGTAGCAGCATTTTCCAAACCAGACATATCAAGAGATGTCAATGTCTTGGGAGCAAATTTAAAATAGTCATCTACTGAATTAGATTCAGTATGGGCAATACTTAGTTTTTCAAGCTTAAGCGGTTGCAGAATTTTAAACTGCTTAGAGTTGATAATGGTTTTTTTTCCTGCCATTTTCAATGACGTTAAGGGCAATTGGGCAATCGCACTCAATTCAACATCTTTCACAACAAAAGTCCAAGAGACATTTAACTCAGAAATATTTAGGTTTTCAAAATAATCCAAAACTCTTGGAGTGAGATGTTTACAAAAACTGATATCCACGGATTTAAGTTTCTTTGTATTAATTATCTCAAGAGCTCGTTCTAATTGTTTATCTGTAATTCTTCGACCAGATACGCTAAGATGCTCAGTGTAACAAGGTATCTTTTGCCAATTTTTACACACTAGTTGCATATCGAGTAAAGTCAGAGGATCTGCAAGAAAAGAATGGATCTGACCTAACCATTGAGGCGCAAGTTCAGACCACTTTGCTGGTAATTTGTATACTGCTGCTTGGGATAAACTGCTTGGAACTGTCATTTTAACACCTTAAACTTCGACTAAAACCTCAATTTTATTAAAAAAACGAATTAAAGTCAATATTTTAATTATAAATTAATAATTATTACTTTGTATTAAAAACTTTTATCGCAAAGCTAAATAGGGATTGAAAAAATTTCTTGTATATCTATGATGAGGATTAGACCTCAAGGTAGGCCCATGACAACGTCCCAACCACATCAGCGCCTTTCCCCAGACCAGCTGAAACAGGCGATTCAGAAGGAAAGTAAAAAATTTGAAGAGTTTTATTTGTGGATTGAGGCCCATATGCCTCCTCGATTTTTTGAAGAGGTCGATCAAGAAAGCATTTTACTCATTGCCCATAGTTTAATGGGTCTAGATCTCAGCAGTTATTTTACTCAAATTCACAGAAAAGATCTAGCGCTTGTTCTCTCACTCGACAGTCCCGATGCCGATTTAAAAGTTTTAAGCCATTACCAAATGTACGGGATTAAAAATTATAGAGCTTTTATCTCCAATGCGCCACCTCCTTTCAAGAACATCACTACCCCCCTTCGCATCACCCATATTCGATTTCGAGATGTGGTCGATGAACAACCGCCCTTTCCCTTGACACCAGAAAAAACAGCTGAATTGGTGGATCAACTCAATAAGCGCAACACACATGTCTCCTCTTCTGATATCGCGCGCTTGATGGGAGAAATCAGCCCCACTTTTGTCCGCGCACTCACTAAAGATCGCCTTCTCTTAGCACTCGATATGTACTTCCGCGCTCTTACCAGAGACAATTGCCAGTATGAGCTCCGTCGCAATGAAGATTGGCGCGAGAAGAAAGATATGCCTTCTTTGCAAATCGTGTTTGCATGGAAAAATGTCCCGAAATACAACTTCCTCTACCGCTTGGCACAGGTTATCCACCGACATGGGTTGAGAATGAAACACGTTTCAGCCACCCACATCGATCCCTATTCCCAGCAAAATGTCGTCATCATGTCTATAGGCTTACACGGAAGTAAAGGCGGGGCGGCATGGGAAGAAGCTGACCTCGTTGATTTCTTACAGGAGCTGGTGACACTCAAGTACTTTGAAGGAATGGAAACAGTTGAATCCACCTTCGTCGACACGCACTTGCTAACGGGCAATCAGGGGAATCTGATCAAATCGATCGTCTACTTTGTCCATCAAATACTCGTGCATGCTGATATCAACATGTACGCTTTGAATCACATCGAAGAAGGGATATGTCGCCATCCTGAACTCGTCGTCCAGTTGGTTAAGGCATTCGAGCTCAAATTTCATCCAAAAAAAGTGAATCTCATTGAGTACCTGCAAACCAAGGAATCGTTTCTCAATCTTATCTCCCAATTAGACACGGGAAATGAGATGAACGACATGCGACGAAGGAACATTCTGGTACAAGCCTTAAATTTTGTGGACTTCACCTTGAAGACCAATTTTTATCGCAACAACAAGCCAGCCTTTTGTTTTCGTCTAGATCCCGCGTTCATGGATCAGACATCCTATGAAAGAAAAGAAAAATTTCCAGAACTTCCCTATGCAATCTTCTTCATGAAAGGGTTTCACTTCATCGGCTTTCACATTCGATTCAGAGATCTTTCTCGTGGAGGATTGCGGACTGTCATTCCTGCCAAGATGGAGCAGATGATCATCGAACGCAACAACGTCTTTGCAGAGTGTTACCACCTCGCCTATACCCAAAATAAGAAAAATAAAGACATCCCTGAAGGTGGGGCAAAGGGGGTTATTTTTCTAGAACCCCATGAATGGCTCTACACCGAAGAAGCGATCTATGTGCGCGAAATGGAAGATCTTGAGATCCCTCAAGAGGCAGTGAAGGAACATTTAACCCAGTTCCATCAACAGCATAAACTCGAATATCTGTATCAAACACAGCGCTCCTATATTGAAAGTTTTGTGACGCTGCTCAATTGTGAACCCGATGGAACTCTACGTTCTAAAGATATCATCGATTACTGGAAAAAACCAGAATACATCTATCTCGGTCCCGATGAAAACATGCACAATTCGATGATCGAATGGATCGCAGCCTATAGTAAGAGTCAACATTATAAACCCGGCGGGGCCTTTATCTCTAGCAAACCTGGAGCGGGCATCAATCACAAGGAATTTGGTGTCACCTCGCTTGGCGTCAATGTCTTCATGGAAGAAATTCTTAAATTTTTAGGCGTGGATCCCACCAAACAACCTTTCACGGTTAAAATGACAGGAGGGCCAGATGGAGATGTCGCTGGCAACCAAATGCACAATCTCTATCAATTTTATCCCGATACGGCTCATCTGCTTGCCACCATCGATGTTTCTGGAACTATTTTTGATCCCCAAGGTTTAAATCTAACTCTCATGGAACAACTCTTTAAACAGGGGAAACCTTTGCGATTTTATCCTCCTGAACAGCTTCATGATGGAGGTTTTTTACTCGATACTTCCGCGAAAAAAACACAAACTGCCTATGCCCAGCAAACACTCTGTATTCGCAAGACGAAAGGAAAACTCGTCGAAGAATGGCTATCTGGCAATGAAATGAATCAGCTGCTGCGACACAATGTGCACCAAGTGAAAGCCGACATCTTCATTCCGGGAGGAGGACGGCCGCGCACATTGAATGAAAACAACATCAAAGATTTCATCGATGAAGCAGGTAAACCCACAGCTCGCGCGGTCGTAGAAGGAGCCAATCTCTATTTAACCCCATGGGCTCGACGTACATTAGAGAAATTGGGTGTGCTCATTATCAAAGATAGCTCTGCCAATAAAGGAGGGGTTACCTGTTCTTCCTTTGAAGTTCTAGTTAGTCTCGTTCTTTCTGAAGAAGAATTCATTCGGGAAAAGAAAAAAATTGTTCCCGAGATCCTCGAGATCATTGCTACGCGTGCACGTCAAGAAGCGGATCTCTTACTCAGAACTCATCGAGAAACGCATGCCTTCCTAACCGATATCTCAGAATGGGTATCCGAGCGAATCAATCTCTACAAGGATCAACTGCTCAATCACCTACAGAATGTTGTACTCTCCAATGAACCTACAGATCCTTTAATCCGCTGCCTACTCAACTACTGCCCTCCCCTATTGCGCAATAACTACCGCGACAGAATCATGAACGATGTCCCCGACGTGCATAAAAAAGCGATCATCGCCTGCCATCTCGCCTCGCGCCTTGTGTACTATCGAGGACTGGATTGGTCGCCAAGTCTTGTCGACGTATTACCTCTTGTCGCCAATGATCCACTCATTGTGGGTTCATCAGACCTTTCTCGAAATTAAGGTTCGAAAGAGGTCTATCGTAAAATAGGCGTTATTTCAACGATCATTCCTGGTCTAAGAAGATGTTTAGGCTCTTTTTCCATTACGCCATCGCATACGATCTGAAAATGGATCCTGGATTGAGTGATGAGTACATAGCGCATCCACGTGATTCCATCATTAGAAGCCAAAGGATACTCCATGCGCCAAGACGCTACTCCCTCTCCATTTTTACGCATGGAAACTTCAGAAGCCCCTTTGCAAATCACTTTCACACATCCCAGGTTTAATAACTTAAGAACTTCTGGATTGTCCAGTTGTTCCACATCATCAAAGCTCATTCTATCTTCATCTGAAATATGCTCTCTCAAGCGATCAAGTCCTTCTAAATGTGTAAGATGTAAACTGCTAACCCCGCTGAAGGACACTTTAGATAACGAGGTGGAACGGGGAAGAGAAAGTGATCTTAATCGAGGCGAATGACTTAAAGTTCGCAAGCCCCCATCATCTACATCTTTGTAGGGTAGGTCGAGCTCTACAAGAGGGAGTTCAGCAATCAAAGGCAACCTATCATTGACGTGATCAAATCGGTCCCAAGAAAGACCCGGCGAGCTTTTACGTCTAAATCCGAAAAGGCCCTCATCAGGCGGTCCCATTCTTAATTTGGTTAAATGAGGCAGCTTTCTTAAAGCTTTTAAACCGCGCTCTGCTCCGACAAAATTGCCACTGATATCAAGCACTTCTAGATTACAATGAGATAAGTGTTCTATCCCCTCATCCGTAATTCCCATGCAATTTCTCATGCGCAAAGATCTCAATGTCTCAATGCCGCTTATCCATCTTAAACTTTCATCGGTCAATCGATTAAAATTAGAAAGCTCGAGTTCCTTAAGAGGCAATCTCAGAAGATGTTTCACCGTTGCATCCGAAATACCAGAAGAATCCAGCACATCGCACAAAGCCAGTGTCTCTAAAGGAAGATCGATCAATGAAAGAATCAAGGAATCGGTTATCTCACATATAGCTTGAGATAGATCGAAAGTCTGAAGTCGATAAAGAGTCTTCAGAGCATCTTCATCAGCCAGCAAAGAACAATCTTCTAGTTTAATCCGCACTAAAGGTAACCCTGCTACTAAAGTCAAAGATACTTCCTTTCCTCCCTTAAGATGCAACGATTCTAGATGCTTTAACGTGGGTAAAAAATCAAATGACACCGCTCTGGGAGGAGACCAGGCTTTTGTCGGCATAAAATTGGTATTTAAAACGAGTTCTTTAATCATTAACTCTCTCAGAAAGAGGTTGGATCTTTCGAGATAGCGACAATCTGCAAATTGATTCACCGTCAGCCTCTCGAGATCGAGACCTTTCAAAAAGCTAAAGCTCATCGTCTCTAAACCAGGATAAAGTTTGAGGTCTAAGTTCTTTAACGTAGGTTTTAAAGTAACCAAGCAGCTTAAGCTCTCCCGATCCAGTTTTTTCATTTTTAGGGGCATGTTGAGTGTGGTTAAAGGCAACTTGACAAGATGGTGTAAACAGGAACTGGTTAAATGGATACATAATGAGAGATCGAGTTCATGAATCGGTAGTCCAACTAAGCAAGCAAGATCTTGATCAGTTGTATCTTCCGATAATTGAGCAGAGATACTTTTTCCTCCGATTCTCTGATAACCCTTAAAGATCGTCTCAGCATCGATCGCCTCGTGTCGAAAATCCAACTTCATGCTTTCTGCTACCACTGATCTACATGCCTTGCAGGTCCTACGCATTCTTCCCTGTTCACTCAGAGTGAGAAAATTAAACACAACAGACAGGATATCATGTTGTAAAATAGCAGGGGGTTTTGTCACGGCATAAAAAATTTTACATGTTCTGCTATCACGAGCTCTTTCACTTGCAGTAAGAAAGGAAAAGATGCGAAATAAAAACTCTTTGGGCAATGTCAGAATACTAAGTGGAGAATCGATGTGTGAATCTGATTTAGGATTTTTCTGTGACTTTGAGGACAATTCTAATTGCGTCATAGAACATGACATACGCCGCTCCTTTCTAGGATTAAATTAAAGATTTAACATGCTAATCACGAAAAAGAATTGAAAACAGTAAACGTATTGAAATTTCCTAGGAAGAAAAAAAAGGAACAGGCCATAAGGACTGTCCCTTTTGTTTTTGAAGGTGAAAGGAGGTGTTACTTCTTGTCATCTTCGTCGAGGATTTCAACTTCTGCTTCTTCAATATCTGGCTTTTTAGATGAAGAAGGTTGTGCATGCGGAGGCGGTGGGCTACCTGCTTGTTGTTGCATCGCTTCACCGATTTTTTGCATGTGTGTGTTGAGCTCATCGCGAGCCGTTTTGATGTCAGAAAGATCGTCTTTTTCTAATGCTTGTTTTAAAGCATCGATTTTACCTTGGATCGCTGTAGCGATCTCTTTAGGTAAGCGGTCTTTGTATTCATCTACCGACTTTTGAGCGCGGAAGGCTAGAGAATCGGCATCATTGCGCAACTCAATTTCCTCTTTGCGCTTAGCATCTTCTTCAGCATGTTCCTCGGCATCTTTCAACATTCTCTTGATCTCACCTTCTGAGAGTCCAGATTTTGCTTGGATGCGAATTGATTGCTGCTTACCCGATTGCAAATCTTTAGCAGAGACGTGCAAGATACCGTCTGCATCGATGTCAAAAGCAACCTCGATCTGAGGCGTGCCGCGCGGTGCGGGAGGGATATCTGTTAAATCAAAACGGCCGATTTCTTTGTTATCTTTGGCCATCTTGCGCTCACCCTGCAAGACCACAATCGTCACTGCGGGCTGATTGTCAGCAGCTGTAGAGAAGACTTGCTTTTTCTGCGTAGGGATCGTCGTATTTCTTTCCACGATCGGCGTCAATACACCACCTAAGGTCTCAATTCCTAAAGAGAGTGGGATGACGTCGAGTAGAAGAACGTCTTTCACATCACCTGTAAGAACAGCTCCCTGGATCGCAGCGCCAATAGCCACCACCTCATCGGGGTTCACACCTTTATGCGGTTCTCTACCGAAGATTTCTTTCACTTTTTTCTCCACAGCTGGCATGCGCGTCATACCACCGACGAGAATCACTTCGCTAATTTGATCTTTAGAAAGACCTGCGTCTTTCATCGCTTTCACGCAAGGTTCAACTGTGCGTTCGATCAAGTTATGCGTGAGCTCTTCTAGCTTAGCGCGTGTCAAGGTGAGAGAAAGGTGTTTGGGCCCACTTGCATCCATCGTGATGAAAGGTTGATTAATCTCACTAGACATCGTTCCAGACAACTCGATTTTTGCCTTTTCCGCCGCATCTCTTAGACGTTGTAGGGCCATTTTGTCTTTGCTGAGGTCGATGCCGTGTTCTTTTTTGAATTCAGCGAGCAACCACTGTAAAATCGCCTGGTCAAAGTCATCTCCACCAAGGTGAGTATCCCCGTTTGTAGAGAGTACTTCGAAAACGCCGTCGCCGATTTCCATGACGGAGATATCAAATGTACCGCCCCCTAAGTCGAAGACAGCAATTTTTTTATCGTGTTGCTTGTCAAAACCGTAGGCCAAGGCAGCAGCTGTAGGCTCTGGAATGATCCTTTTGACATCGAGACCTGCAATGCGACCTGCGTCTTTGGTCGATTGACGCTGAGAATCGTTAAAGTAAGCAGGAACGGTAATGACCGCCTCTGTCACCTTTTCACCGAGATAAGCTTCTGCAGTTTCTTTCATTTTGATGAGGACTTGTGCACCTACTTCTTCAGGAGTAAGCAAAGCCCCTTCCACTTCAAATACAGCATCGCCATTGGCATTTTTTGTCACTTTATAAGGGACGTGTTTAGCTTCGTCTAACACTTCAGCGTACTTGCGTCCGATGAAGCGCTTTGCTGAATAGATCGTTTTTTCTGGATTGGTGATCGATTGGCGCTTAGCGGGAACACCTGCAAGGCGCTCCGCGCCTTTATAAGCTACAACCGATGGAGTTGTGCGTGTTCCTTCAGCGTTAGCGATAACTTTAGGTTGACCACCTTCCATGATAGCCACGCACGAGTTGGTTGTACCCAAGTCGATACCGATGATTCTACCTTTACCTTTCTTTTGTTCTGTCATGATTAATTCTCCTCTTTTTCACTAGACTGTTCTTGGGGAGAGCTTTCTTGAGCTACACCCTTATTTTTATCTGGAGCCACTGCGACTCTAACTTGAGATGGCCGCACTGTGCGATCGCCGCTCTTATAGCCTTTAACAAACTCTTTCATGATGGTCCCTGCTGGAACCTCATCGGTTTCTTCCGTCTCAATTGCGTAATGAAGATGAGGATCAAAAAAAGCTCCTTCCGATGTAAATGAGACGACCCCGTTATTGCTGAGCACATCTTTAAATTGTCCTAAGATCATCGTAAACCCTTGAGCCCAATTGCGCATTTCAGCCGAGAGATTTTCAGTAAATTTTAAAGCGTTTTCCATGTTGTCGATGGGCGTTAAGATGTCAGCAATCACATTCTCGACGACAAAACGATTTGTCTCTTGCTTTTCTTTTTGCATTCTCTTGCGCATATTTTCCATCTCAGCAAGAAGGCGCAGGTATTTATCCTTGCACTCTTTGATCTCCTCTTCTTGAGTTTTGATTTGCGGCGTCGGAGTTTGCTCGGGGGTCTGATCTATTGTTTCGTCCATGATGCTCCTTAAGTTTTGTCTTCCAATAGCAACTGCTGTGTCAAAGCGGTTTCTTGTTTAAAATCTAAATCAGCGGTTGTAGGCTGTCTAAATGTGATCTTAAATTTGTACATGCTGCGTGTTAAAGATTCAGAAATGGCATTTGAAGCGCACTCTAAAAGCCCAAATAGTTCGCGGTAAGGGATCCGGTTAGGTCCTAAAATTCCAAAAGCCCCGCATAAAGTATTGTGAATCCGATAAGGAACAGCAATCACAGAACAAGCACTGGCTTCAGGGGCAAATTGATGGAGCGTGTCCCCTACCCAGCACGATGTTTCTCGCTTGGCCACGCAAGCATTCAATAACGTGCGAAGCTGCCCTTTATTTTCAAATAAAGAAAGCCCGCTAGCCAGGGCTACTGCATCCTGAAAATCTGGATAACTCAACAGCTTGGAAAATCCCGCCTGAAAAAGATCTTCTGCTGTGAAATTAGTATAGCTAACGATATGGCGCAACATCACTTCTTTATAGAGATTGTCGGCAAAGGCTTCTTCTTCCACATCGAGCTTGGGCTTATCCAGACCTGTCAACTTCCAATTGAAGTAATTTTCTAAGCGCTTCAAGGCGAAACTGCTCAGTTTTTTCTCGATGTAGAGCGTTTCGGTATGAATCATCCCAAAATCGGTCACTAAAATGCATAAAATCCGGCTGCGATCGATCGCTACCAATTTGATGTCGATGAGAAAGTCATGGTCAAAACGGGGGGCCGATAAAAAGACGGCACAGCGCGTGATTTCACTAATGGATTCAGCTGCATGCTGCAAAAATGAGGCAATTTCACGCGTTTCTCTAGCCAAGTGCTCTTTTACCCATTTCTTCTCACGATCGCTCAAAATGGGCTGATTCAGATGCTCTTCTGCGTAGATCTTATAAGCTAAAGCGGTTGGGATTCTGCCCCCAGAAGAATGCTGCTGTTTAAGATAGCCTTCTTCTTCGAGTCTGGAAAAATAGTTGCGGATGGTGGCAGAACTTAAGCCTTCACACCACTCCTCTTTGAGGGTATTGGAGCCAATAGGCCTGCCTGTCTTCAGATAGAGCTCGATAAGGCCAAACAGGATGATCTTCTCCCTTTGCCCTTTAGCTGGTTTTTTCTGTAAGAGTGATTTTGTAGCCATAGTCTTTCCCAATCTAAGATCACTATATCAAATCACCTATGAAAAACGCAACAAAAATTTAGCACTCTAATAGGCTGACTGCTTGTTTATTCCATATCTCTCTCACTTTAAATAGGTTGTAATTTTTATCAAGGAAATTCATAGCAAAAACACACACAATAAAAAGGCTACTTTTCTTCGGAACCTCCTCCTTCGGGAGTAAATTTTTTTGATGTTTTGTATTCGTCAATAAAACATTAACTTCACAAGTTAATATTCATTCAAATTAAATGTTAACTATGCTACAATATTGTTATTATAAACTAATTATCAGGATTGTTATGTCTATTAATAATTGCATTAATCTAATTATAAATTATGCCGATCTACCAAAGGCGGCAGATCCTATAAGGCAAATACTTCAAACAATTTTTGTACTTTCTGACGAAGATGTTGTATGTCAAACAACAATAACAGAAAAACCCACAAAAATATCTGTAGAGGTCCTGGTCACAAGTCGTGTAAATGAGGAAGGACTAAAAACTTACAAAGTATGGCACAACCGTAATTTACTCGGCACAATTGAACTAGATTATTTAGACATTTTAGGCAATGGGAAGCTGGGCTCAGCTATTTATCCAGATGGTGTTCATCAACAATTGATTGGATATGGAGAAGACAGTTCAAAACCGGTTAAAAAAATATACATCGAAAATTTAGAATCTTTCAGCAGGAAGAAATACTCTGGAGTTGGTAGTTTATTATTAAGAATGGCCTATCAAGAAAGTGCTCTGAAAGGATGTAAAGGAAAAATCATGACCTATGCTATCTCTAACTCTCCTGGATTTTATTATAAATGTGGCTATCGACATGTTAATCCCGAAAACAACAAGCTTATTAAGGAAGCAATTGAGAAGGCATCTTCTCAAAAGAAACAAAAGATCCCGAATACCAAGCTCTATATAGGAGAGATGTATTTCGACGAAGTCTAACGTCCTCTAATGTGTTATACACGCCCCGACTTTGAGCACGCGATTTGGCAAAGCGACATGAGGGTCAAAGGCGGTCGCGGGAGGGGCCGCACTTTGTGACGGGCCCATCCGACATGTCTCTTCTTCGCCTATTTTAATTTGTCACCTCTTACACCTTACAGAAAGAGCCAAACTGAGGCTGTACCAAAGTGATGAGGTCTTTGCCTTTCATGATGAGCGATTCAGTGGGCATGCCACAATTAAAGGCGACTTGTTCTAAATTTTGGAGGGAGTTGTCGAAGAAGGTTTCTAGGTTGAGCAAGGGACCAAAGGGGGGTACGCCTCCGATGATGAGTCCAAAGCGCTCTTTAATCACTTCTGGATCTTCGAATTCACATTTTTCCCCCACCACCTCTGCGACAGCTTTTGTGTCGAGTTTGAGATGGGATGGGATATTGAATTGATAGTTTTTCTTGGAGTTTTTTCCTCGCAAGATAAGGGATTTTACCCCTTCCTCTAGTTTCGTTCCCCTCACGCGAGCAGAATCTTCTGAAGTGGGAGTTGTCTCGTGAGTGATGTGTTTGAATTCCATGTCATTTTTACGGAGCAGGTGAATAATCTCGTTGCGGATATTTTCACCGCCGAAGAATATTTTTTGTTTGATCCGGTTGCCGGCAATCCGCTTGGGATCGGAGGGAAAGAGAGATGCCTCGCGAATATTCTTGAGCTTGAGCATGGTCATGGTTAGGCGCTCAAATCCAATCCCAAATCCTCCGTGAGGGGGCATCCCATATTTGAAAATGCTTAAGTAGTCGGTGAAGTTTTCAGGATTCATCCCTTTAGCAACAATCCCCTGAACCATCGAATCGTATGTATGGCGGCGCTGTCCACCTGAGGTGACTTCAGTGCCAGCACAGAGAAGATCAAACGTGTTGGTTAGCGAGGGATTATCTTCTTTAGGATAAGAATAGAAGGGGCGTTTGCTCGTTTTCCAATCGGTGATGAAAATGAGATCGGTACCTGCTTTTTCTTGTGCATATTTGCAGAGCTCCCGCTCAGCTGCAGGGCTTAAATCGTCCTCATGACGTTCATCGATGCCTGTGCGCTCAAAGTAGATCTGCAGAGCTTCTTTAAACGTGACGCGAGGAAAAGGAACATCCTGTGGAGCTTTGATGATCTGACCATCTAACAGAGCTATCTGCTCGCTACAGTGTTGGTGCAGATAATTTAGGATGAACTTGATGGCGTTTTCTTGCACATCCATGATCTCATGCCAGTGTTTGAAAAAGCCCATCTCAAACTCAAACTGCTTACCTTCTGCAAGGTGGCGCGGAGTATTGGATTGCTCGGCTCGGAAAAAGGGCATCAGAGCAAAAACGCGCTCATTAACACCTACCATGATCTGCTTATAGAGCTGGCTGCTCTGCGCCAGAGTTGCCGTGTAGCCAAAGTAATCGACATTGAAAAACTCAGCCCCCCCTTCGGAAGAAGCTCCAATGATGCACGGGGCAAAGTACTCAGAGGCCTTGACAACATCGTGCATGAAGAGTCGGTAGGCATGAGCGATATCAGCTTGAAGTTTGAACACGGCTTGGATCTGCCGATTGCGCAACGCAACAGGACGATGGTCGAGAATAAACTCTAGTTCAGCATTGATTTCAGGTTTATAGTATTCTAAAGGAGGAGGTTCTTGAATCGCCACTTCCACTTCAATGGAAGGATCGATCACTTCCACTCCAAGTCCAGCCTGTGTAGAAGCGACAATTGTTCCTGTAACATTCAACACACTTCCCGGTTGCAATCGGGCGATTTTCTGCACTTGAATCGCATCTTGCACAACAATCTGGCAAAAACCCGTGCGATCTCTTAAGACGAGAAAGGTCAATTTACCAAAAGCCCGCAGATTATTTAACCAACCGCGTAAATAAACTTTTTTTCCAATGTGTTGCTGTAACTCTGAAGCTAATGTTCTTTCCATCGGATTTAAGCCAAATTTTGATACATGTACATCTTCCCTAAAGCTTCACTTTTTTGCCAAGTCAAAATATGATTGAATCGCGTATAGAGAAAAAGTATGAAAACCTTTTTACAAGAATACCCCATCCCGCTCTTTGTTTTTTTTGGACTTATCGCGGGGATCATTTTATATGCATTTGGGCACCCTATGATGGCTCACTACGTATGGATGAGCACTCTTATCTTAGGAGGAGCCCCGATTATCTGGCATACCCTTCAAGGGATGTTTAAAGGGCAATTTGCCTCTGATATCGTGGCCATGCTTGCCATTATCACTGCCTTAATCATGAACCAAACCTTTGCCGGCGCAATTGTGGTTCTGATGCAATCTGGAGGAGAAGCTATCGAAAAATATGGTCTGCGACGCGCCTCTTCCTCGCTGACCGCTCTTTTAGCTCGCGCACCGCGTCATGCGCGGAAAAAAATTGATGGTGCGTTGGTTGAGATTGAGATCAAAGAGGTGCGTGTAGGTGACATTCTAGTTGTTCGTCAAGGAGATCTCATTCCCGTGGACGGAACCATCGTACAAGGAGAAGCAGAGATCGATGAATCGGCAATGACCGGAGAGCCCCTGGCTCATTTAAAGCCGAAGGGAAGTGCGGTGATTAGTGGAAGCATTGCTGTGAATGGGGCTTTTGAAATGCGCGCTGATAAACTCAGCGAAGACAGTCAGTATGCTAAAATCGTCCAGCTTGTGCGTCGAGCACAGGATGAAAAAGCACCCATCCAAAGACTTGCTGATAAATATGCCATTATTTTCACTCCTCTCACTTTAGCAATGAGCACTCTAGCCTGGTTCATTACACACGACCCGATTGCCGTTTTATCTGTGTTAGTGGTGGCAACTCCCTGTCCCCTCATTTTAGCCACACCCGTAGCTGTGATCAGCGGCGTCAACCGCGCAGCCAAGGCAGGCATCATCGTCAAAGGAGGGGCTCCTCTTGAACAAGTGGGACGCATTAAAGCTGTCTTGTTTGATAAGACAGGTACGATTACTCATGGGAAACCCTCAATAGATCATATTATTCCCATGAACCACTTTTCTTCCGAAGAGGTGGTCGTTAAAGCCGCTTGCCTAGAACAACTCTCTTCTCATTCGACAGCCCAAGCGATTGTTCAGCACGCTCAACAGCTTAGCCCTCTGCAATTGCCTGCCCATTTTCGCGAGACGCCCGGCCGCGGTGTTGAAGGAGAGATCAATCAAAACCGAATCATGGTGGGTTCTCCCACTTTCATTGAAGAGAGGCTAGGCGCCAACGCGCTCCAAGAGTGTGGCCAAGAACTCGATAGGCTGCGAGAACAAGGAAAACTCATCGCCTGCGTTGCCATCGATGAAAAGCTCGCCGGGATGATCATCTTGAGCGATCACATGCGCTCAGGTGTTCCCATCATGGTTAAACGATTAAAAACACTAGGCATTAAGTACATGGCGATTCTGACAGGCGATAGTGAAAAAAACGCATCTTTCATCGCTAAATACGCAGGAATCCTTCATATCCATGCTGAACTAACTCCCCTTCAAAAAGTCACTCGTGTGAAACAACTTAGACAGTCCTATCCTTATACCTTGATGGTAGGAGATGGGATTAATGATGCACCCGCACTAGCCAGTGCTACCGTGGGAATTGCCATGGGAGCTCATGGCACAGCAATCTCCGCTGAAGCAGCAGATATTGTCTTGCTCGTTGATGACGTGACCAAAGTGGCAGAGGCTGTCTATATCGGTCAACGGATGCTTCGGATTGCCACGCAAGGCATCCTTATTGGCATCGGCCTTAGCTTTTCATTGATGATCTTGGCGGCTTTTGGCCACATTAACCCTCCCATAGGAGCTCTTCTACAAGAAGTGATCGATGCAGCGGTGATTATTAATGCCTTAAGAGCTAGATGATGGCTTACATTCACAATTGACACAGGTGCAAGGCTTTCCAGACTTACATCCACAATTGGAACAACCTGCACATCCTATAGCCACTAGTATACAAAGTACATACTTCATACTTCCCCCCTTTTACCTTTCATATAATGAATGGGACCGAAAGACACAAGAATGTTCATCTCCTTGCCCCTGCCCAATTAACTAACTTTTCCGACTGGGGCAAGGGTAAGTGGAAAAAAATTAATTTTAATTCACTAACACTTTATAGCATCAATTTGTAATTAATTTATCATATTGAAATAATAATGTAATTAAGTGTAATAATTATATTATAAACCATAACTAATGGGTGGTTGTTATGAAATACTTAATCTTATTATGCGCTGCTTCTTTTGGTCTTGCAGCATGCACGACAACAAGAGACTGCTGCGAACGCAGATGTGAAAAACCCTGCTGCGAACGCAGATGTGAAAAACGTTGCGACCGCAAGTGCGACAGACCTTGCGATCGTCCTTGCAGCAGTCCTTTAGAAAGACGCTGCGCAAGATGCTAATCATCTGAGGCAGTTGGAAAACTCACCGCACCACAGCAAAATCGCCCTTTGAGCCATTTTGCCATCCCATTCCTGAGCCCTACTCACTTCGAGTATGTGCTCGGGAATGGGAGCAAGGCCGCTCCAGTGGCTGACAAACTGACTCAAAATCATCGATTTTTCTGGGTCGGGTAGTTTTACAACTGCCTCACCTGCCTATAGACAGCCTCTATACGTTCATAGCACTGCGGATAAGGCCTAATAAGAAGTTTAAAGATGTTGCCATTGCCCATTAATCACGAAGAATGAACACTAAATATTTTACTTGATAATTGAATATCCCATGTCTAAACTACTTGGACATGAACTTAAATGAATCTCTCTCGTATATCTCTCCAAAGTTGAAATTCGAAACTAAGGAGGCAATTGCAAAACTTCGCGACCCAGAAAAATCGATGATTTTGAGTCAGTTTTGCCAGCCGCTTAAGCGGCTATGCCCCATCCTCGAGCACATACTCCAAGCGAGTAGGGCGCGGGGATGGGTGGCAAAATGGCTCAAAAGGGCGATTTAGCTGTGGCATGGAGTTTTGCAAGCCTCTAAGGGTTGTCGATTTTCGAGATTATTTTGGCCGATTTTCGATTCATTTTGCGTGGATTGTTACAACTTTCCTATACTATCCTCGCAAAATGAATCGAAAATCGGCTCAAAAGAAAAATCGACAGAACCTAGTTTCGAAAGAGGTCTAATAAATTAATGGAAATTAACTATGTCTTATTTAACTAAGCCTTATTTACAGGCGGGATATTTAACAAGTGCGATGTATCGCGAAAGCATTCATTGGGAGCCACAGGCTTTTAAAGAAAATAGAAGCTTGGAAGAAATCGCACTTCAAGCTCTAGCGCAAATCCAAGAAACTAGAAGTTTGAAAGAAATTACACTTCAAGCTCTAGCGCAAATCAAAGAACCTAGAAGCTTGGTAGAAATTGTACTTCAAACTCTAGCGCAAATCAAAGAAGATAAAGGCTTGGAAGCAATTACACTTCAAGCTCTAGCGCAAATCAAGGAAGATAGAAGCTTGGAAGAAATTGTACTTCTAACTCTAGAGCAAATCAAAGAAAATAGAAGCTTGAAAAAAAGTACACTTCAAGCTCCAGCACAAAGTGAAATGTATCGCAAAAGCATTCATTGGGAGCAGCAGCCATTCAAAGAAAATAGAAGCTTAGAAAAAATTGTACTTCAAACTCTAGCTCATTCAGATTTAACTTCGAATAATAAAGGAAAAATCAAAGAAAATGATCTTGTTTCCTATCAGGATGGTATAAAAAGAGGTAAAATATCCGAAAACATACAAAAGAAAAATTTTGATGAGATTGGTGATAAGCAAACACAACAACAGTCCGTACCTATTTGGAATGTTTTTTCGCTAAGCTCAACTATTCCCTTGGAAAAAGATCCGATGCTCTTTCCTCTTAATGATCCACTGCACAAAATGGTTACAGTAGATAAAAATAACAATCAACCCACCAACTTAACTTCGAAAAATAAAAGAAAAACAGAAAAAAATCATCTTGTTTCTCATCACGATGCTATAAAAAAAGGTAAAACATCCCAAAATACCCAAATGAAAAATTTGGATAAGACTGAAGAAAATCAGACACAACAGAAATTTCCACTTATTTGGAATGTTTCTTCGCTAAGCGCAACTATTCCCTTGGAAAAAGATCCCATGCTCTTTCCTCTTAATGATCCACCAGGCATTTTATCGCCCGCACAACCTCTTGGAAGTTCTCGATCTTTTACCCAAAAACAACTGAATGAACCGCATAATCAAAACCCTCCAAACGTAGCAGAACTCGCAGCAGGAACGAGGAATTTATGGACAGAGGAAGAGGATGTACAATTAAAAGCTATCATTGCAAAAAAATATAATAATAATAATAAGCTCATCAAGTGGCCAAAAGTTTCCAATAAATTTGTCAAAAGAAATCGCAAACAATGCCAGGAACGTTGGTACAATAACCTAGCTAATGGGCTTGATAAAACAACGGCTGCAACACAGGAAGAAATAGAGTTTATTGTTGGGAAATTTCATCAACTCGGTACGGAATGGAAAATAATTGTAGATTGGTTAAGAGCCGACAAAAACATAACGCGCACGCCTAGGTTTTGTCGTGAAATTGCCCTCAAGTATGGCAGGGCTAGCGCATCAAAAACATAGAATAGTTAGCCGCTATCCTCCTTGGCTCTTGTTTAAAAATCTGTGATGTTCTTGCAAACAGCTTCTATACATTCACAGTACTGCGCATACGGCCCAGTAAGGCTGTCGCATGGTCCAGTGGAACAAGCAGGCTATCTTCCATCACAAAAACCTGATTGGGATGGATGATTTCGCAGAGATTCTTTAAGCTTTCGCATTTCAAGATGATGAAATCGACCTCTGCTAAAGAAGAAAGCAGGGAGACGAATTCTTCATCTGGATTGGTGTCTCTGATGTAAACGATCAGCTTTTTATCCATGTGGCGTGAAGATAATTTACGCAACGAACGGAATAAAGCTGTAGACATCCCCTGCCTACTATCAATGCCAAGTACGGTAAAGTGCTTGTCTTTCAGAGATTGCTGTAGAGCAAATAGATGCTCTTCATCGAAGATTTTGTTTTCAACATCGTACTCAAGCAAGCGTTCGGCCATTTCAGAAAGTTTGATGCGAGCGCATCCCAATCTCTCAATAGCTAATCCCGCAGCAATGTTAGCCAGTTGCGCGCCGTACTTAATATCCAACTGATTGGCAAGAGCCACGCTGATCATCGCTAAAACTGTATCACCTGCACCTGTGACATCTTTAACCTCTTTGGAACGCACGGGGAAGTTAAAAGATTGCCCACTTTCATGAAAAAGAGACATCCCCGCCTCGGAACGGGTGATGAGAAGCATGTCGACATCAGAGTTTTGTAAAATTGTGGAAGCTACCTCTTCTAAGGGAGTATGAGCCGGTGCTTTAACAGCGGCATAAGCTTCAGAAAGATTGGGCTTAAGAACGGTAGCTCCTGAATACTTAGAGAAGTCTTCTCCTTTAGGATCTACAATGACCGGAATATTCTTGGATCGTGAAATGTCAATGACACCTTTTAAAAGAGTTCCAGTTAAAAATCCTTTTCCATAGTCAGAGATAGCCACGATTTGCACGTTGTCAATGATGGAAGAAAGGCGCTCTAAAATGAGCTCTTCCAGATGGTTATCAAGAGAGGTGATCGTTTCAAAGTCGACGCGCAGCACTTGTTGTGCATCTGCAATCAATCGGTTTTTGACGGGAGTTTTATAGGATTTTTGATAGAGCAAATGATCGACATCAATCCCTTCATTTTTGAGAGAGGTTTTGAGTTGATCCCCTGCCATATCGTGACCAACCCGGCCCACGATGATCACCTTAGCGCCAAGAGAAATCAAGTTGAGAGCCACGTTACCAGCTCCACCAGGACGACTTTCTTCTTTCTGAACATGCAAAACCGAAACAGGAGCTTCGGGAGAGATACGCTTGACTTTACCGGTTGTATACGTGTCGAGCATCAGATCGCCGATCACCAGCACATTCACTTCGTTAAAGCGACTGAGCATCCCGCTTAATTTTACCATCGTGTACCTGTCAATAAATACTGTTTCACATAGTCAGCCACTGCTTCATCGCAGGAATAACGACAGAGGCTTTCATCATAACCCACTACCTGTTTAAACTTGCCCATGTCAGCACATGTGTAATTCTGATACTGCCCTGCCAAATCAGCAGGCATATCGACGTACTCTATGCGCGGTGTCATGTTGACGGCTTTAAATACAGCGGTGGCCAATTGATTCCACGTCGTCGGCTTTCCGCTTCCGATATTGAAAATACCTGAATGGGTATTTTCTAAGAAATCACATGTTAAGCGTACCACATCTTTAACATAAATAAAATCTCGACATTGATCACCATGACCAAACTGATCGGGATCAGATGATTTGAACAGACGTATCACGCCATCTTTCTGTACTAAGGGAAGCATCTTATAAACCATCGATGCCATCCGTCCCTTATGGTTTTCATTGGGACCAAAGACATTGAAGTACTTGAGACCGACAATCTGATCTAGTATACCTTGCTGTTTTGCCCAACGATCGACGTAATATTTGGAAAATCCATAGAGGTTAAGAGGCTTTAATTCATCCAGTGTTGCGTGATCATCGCTAAACCCCAAGGAACCATTCCCGTATGTCGCAGCTGAAGAGGCGTAAATGAACCGATGCTCATGCGTCAATGCATACTCGGCAAGGCGAATCGTATAGCGATAATTATTTTCTAGAAGGTAGTTCCCATCAGATTCGAGAGTATCAGAACAAGCGCCCAAATGAATGAAAGCTTGGATTTCTCTCTCCTTTCCTTCTAACCAAGAAAATAGCGCATCCTTTGAGATGAAATCGACACATTGCTTTCCGAGCAAATTTTTCCATTTTTCAGTCTTTTTAATATCATCAACGAGGATGAGATTATTGATTCCTCGGTCATTGAGATAGCGCACGCAACATGATCCAATAAATCCTGCAGCTCCTGTAATGATGATCAATTTGTCGTCATGAATTTTAGATGTCATAAAAAACTCTCGCTAGATGCCCTACATGTCCACTTGGGTTGGGCGTAGAGTGTATCAGACCGATGGAAATTCGTATACTGCGCCCGTTTAAGTTGTGCAGTATGCTTGGCTACCAATCAGATGCTAAGCGGGCGTAGTATACCAGTTTGTCGACGAGCGTTGTATAAAAGAAGCTGGAAAAAACGCGATATGGGATAAGTTCGGATCCGGGAGTTTTGCAATTGACTCCTCCACTTTTCCTATACACATGAATGCTGTTCCGCTTCCTGTCATGGTGACCTGGTCAAACCCGAGTTGTAAAAGATCGTTTTTGATGACAGCTAAAGAAGGCATTAACGCACATGCCGGTTGCTCCAAATCATTAAATGTCTCTAAATCCCCTTTTAAAGCGCGTGCTAAAAAAAGTTGGGGATTCCGATCCATAAAAAGTTCTGGCTGACACTGCTTATAGACTAAGGGTGTAGAAAGCCCACCTTCTGGCTTAGCGATACATAGATCGAAATGGGGTAGTGAAGGTAGATGAGCAATCACTTCACCTCTACCTGTACAGTAGGCAGTACCTGAGGAAAAAAAGAAAGGGGCATCGGAACTAAATTCTGCAGCCCAGTTCGCTAACGCGTTGGATTCGACAGGATGGGAAGATAACGTGTTTAACGCCCACAAAGCGGTCGCAGCATTCCCGCTTCCACCTCCTAAACCCGATTGGATCGGCACCTTTTTTTCGAGATGAAAATGAACTTTAAAATTCTCCCCTGTCTTTTCTCGAAATTTAGCGAGAGCTTTCATGACCAGATTGTGCTGATCACAGGGCAAGGTAGGATCATCGCAGGTCAACAAGTCTTCTTTTGCTAAACTAATGGACAGACGATCTCCTAAAGATAGCGCCTGGTATAAAGAGGCTATCTCATGGAATCCATCGGAACGTCGATAGAGCACGCGAAAAAAAAGATTAACCTTTGAAGGGGAAAAGAAAGTGATCATCTTATACTACGCCCGATTAGTTTTTGCGAATTTTGACTGGCTACAACTTTGCCAAATCAATCCTCCTCGTCAGCCTTCCCTACGGGGAATGGTCTTCCTCGTTCGGAACGCTACGCTTCGATTTGGCTTTAGACCTCTTTCGAAATTAAGGGTTCATCGATTTTCGGGATTATTTTGGCCGATTTTCGATTCTTTTTAGGGGGATAGTATACGAAAATAGATACAATCCCCGTAAAAAGAATCGAAAATTCGGCTCAAAAGAACCCGAAAATCGACAGAACCTTAGTTTCGAAAGAGGTCTTTTGTCTCGCAGAGTCAAAATTCGCACAACCTAAACAGGCGCAGTATATGATCCCAGAAAAGGAAAGAGTACGCGGTTACTACGACTACGTACTCTATCGCATTTAAGTTGTTGGTTCTTCTTCTTGGTATTCTTCCACAATTTCTTGGTTAGGTGCAGCTTCGTTAAAAATTTTAAGCGTACAAGAAGTGGGAATTCCCTCTTTAAGCTTAATATTTAACGTATGCACTCCCAATGTTTTGATAGGATGAACGAGTGCAATATTGCGTCTCTCAAGAACAATCCCTTGTTCTTTAAATAAAGAGAGAATATCGGAAATGCCCACAGAACCATACATATTGCCATCGGGATCAACTTTAACACCGACGCTGAGAACCATATGTTGAATTTTGTCGGAAAGCTCTAATGATTCGCTTCGATCGATTTCCGCACGTTTAGCACGCTCTTCTTTCAATCGAGCTTGCATGCGCAAGGTAAATTTATCAGCGACCACAGCCTTTTTTTGCGGAAGGAGGAAGTTACGAGCAAAGCCAGGTTTAACGGAGATGATATCACCGCTTCGGCCAAGATCATCGACATCTTCCAGAAGTAATAATTGATTACGCATAGTTATTGACCTCTAGTTCTATTTAATCTACTGCAACAAAAGGAAGCAGAGCCATGTGTCGTGCTCGCTTAACCGCTTGAGTCAGTTGGCGTTGATAATAAGAAGAAACGCCGGTAATTCTGCGCGGCAGTATTTTTCCACGTTCAGTGATGAACTGACGCAACGTATCAAGATCCTTGTAGTCGATGTGGCGAATGCCTGCGGCAGTGAAAGGGCACTGCTTGCGCTTTTTCACGAAAATCCCTTCTATCGGTGGTTTTTTAGTTGGAACGCTCATGTCATCCTCACTCTTGTACGATTTGTTTGAATTCGATCTTTTCAGGTACTTCATTAACCTGGATCGTCATGAAGCGGATGAGATCTTCATTGAGGTGATACTCTCTCCACATTTCATTCATATGTCCTGTAGGGATCGAAAAGTAGAGTAGATAATAGTAACCTTCTCTACGCCCGTTGATTTCGTAAGCTAGCTTCTTACGCCCTTGGTCGATGACTTTTTTTAATTCACCGCTGCGGCTCGAAATTCCGCTGGAAATTTTCTCGAGAGCTTTTTGCCGCGCATCTTCGCTCAGCGTGGCGCTCAAGATATACATCCCTTCGTAAAGATGTGTTCTTTGCTTAGCCATTTGTTTTATCTCCTGAGTTCTTTTTCTCATCTTTTTTCGCATTAGCAGCCCTTTCAGCTGCGACAATTCCTGAGGTGATCCATAATTCAAGCACGTCGACGGCTCGAACGATGATCTCTTCTATTAAAGAGCTCTCTTCCTTGGTAAAATTTCCAAGGACATAATCTTCAAGGCTCTCATGTGCCGGGCTTCCAACTCCGATGCGCAACCGCGCATAGTTCTCAGTGCCCAAATGCGTTGTTATACTTTTTAACCCGTTGTGACCACCAGAACTGCCCTTTATGCGCAACCGCATGGTTCCCACTGGTAGAGCCACATCATCGCAAACAATGATCAGCTGGTGAATCGGCACTTTAAAATAATCGATGCATCTTCTGGCAGCTTGACCACTTTCATTCATGTAGGTGGTGGGCATCAGCAAAAGGACTTTCTTATTGCCCATCGGCCTATGCGCAAGTAATCCTGTTACTTGTTGCACGGGTCGTACGACGAAGTTGTTTTTTTCTGCAAAAGCTTTCACCACGTTAAAACCAACATTGTGACGCGTTTTTGCATAACTTGCGCCTGGATTACCGAGTCCAATAATGAGTCTTTCTTCTTCCACAACACTCATTAACGTTTTGCGATGACAATAAGCACTTCATCCATGCTCGCCAGCGGTCTTACACCTTCTGGGATTTTCACATCTTTCAATCTTCTAGACTGACGGATACCTAAATCTTTAACATCCACTTCAAATTCTGCAGGGATGCTCTTAGGTAAACACTCCACTTTCACAAAGCGCGCTACCTGTCTTAAGAATCCACCGAGTTTAACACCAGCGCACTCTGCAACCCCTGTACAAGAAATGGGAACTTTAACACTCACAGGAACGTTGTCGTTAAGCTCGACAAAATCGATATGAGAGACTTTATAGGTTGTTAGATGGTACTGAATGTCTTTCACGACAACTTTAGTCTCAGTTTTACCATCGATGAGAGTAAAAATTGTGGTAGGCAAACGACCTGATTTCATCTGACGAAGAACAGCGTTGAATTCAACACCGTTCACAATCATTTTTCTTGGCTGGCCTTTTAAAGAGTAGATAATAGCAGGAATGTCGCCTTCGCGTCTTATTTGCTTAATATCACTCTTCTTATCGCCAGTTCGAAGTTTCACTGTGAGTTTCATATTTTTTTCTCTCCAAATTTCTTATACTATCCCGCAAAAAGAATCGAAAATCGGCCAAAATAATCCCGAAAATCGACGAACTCTTAATTTCGAAAGAGGTCTATTCTAGTTGTAAAGAGGAGAAAACGATGTGGAACCTAAAATCGATTCGATCGCTGTAGCAAAGAGGGGTGCGACAGAAACGAGCTCTAATTTGCTCTTATCCATTGCGTCTGGTAGTACAATCGTGTTAGACACCACCATTTTCTCAATCGCATTCTCTTGCCAATCTTCACCTACAAAAAGACCGTGCGTCACAGCAGCAAAAACTCTCTTCGCTCCTGCATCCTTACATGCTTTCGCAGCACTGCACAGAGTACCGCCTGTTGAACACATGTCATCGACAAGAAGAACAGTTCTGCCTTTAACATCGCCAATCAGGGCAGTCATCTTGACTTCCTTGGCATTTGCACGTCGTTTCACGACAATGGCGAGATCGACCTTCAAAGCATCGGCATAAGACCGAGCGAGCTTGATGCTGCCTACATCGGGAGTCACAACGATGAGATCTCCTAAGTGCATGTTCTCGATTGCTTTGATCATTGCCGATTTCGCATACAAATTATCGACAGGTATATCAAAAAAACCTTGAACTTGCTCTGTGTGCAAATCCATCGTTAGCACTCTTGTCACACCTGCTTTTTGTAGCAAGTCTGCCACGAGCTTTGCTGTTATCGGCTCCCGAGCACTTCCACGCCTGTCTTGTCTAGCATAACCGTAGTACGGTATGACTATATTGATCGACCGCGCAGAGGCACGCTTCATAGCATCGATTAAGATCAACAATTCCATGAGATAGGAGTTGGGGTGTCGTGCAATTGACTGCATTACGAACACTTCCTTACCACGGACGCTCTCTAATATTCGAACGCCTATCTCGCCATCTGGAAAAGTTTCGATGTGCGCTTTACCTAACTGAATACCTAAGCATTGTGCAATTTGCTGGGCTAACGCTGGATGCGATGTGCCTGCAAAAAACATTAAAGTGTCACTTAGGGCCATTAGGGTTACTTTTTTTAGCTATTTGGGGTGGAAGGATTCGAACCTCCGAATGGCGGTACCAAAAACCGCTGCCTTACCACTTGGCGACACCCCAATAGAGTTAATTCATTCCTAGCTTAATTAGAATCAGCACTATGCTAATTTGCGGGCGATTAAATTGCAATCTTAAGATCACTCTTGATTGATCATTTTTTTGTACCGCCGCGAGGCCTGATAATGCATCACCACAGGGTCTAAAACATTCTTTTGATCTTCCGGATGCTCATGAATAGCTGCATAGGCGAGATTTAAGGGAGCTACTCGCGCTTTTCCCGCATGGGCGAGAATCACGTCGCGGAGGCCAATTTGATCCCAGTATTCTTCTTTGCGATCTGGATTTGACAGTTCCCGATAGCATTGGGCTGCCCACATTTTGAGTAGGGTTTGAGCAGGGGGTGTCGCATTAATAAAGATGCTGTTTGAAATCACTTTTGAAGGATGATGGTTAGGCAACGAAGGGTGAAGGCGAACAGCCATATCCCCTTCAAATTCAGGAAGAAAAACCGGCTTTTTTAAAAAGACAGCATCGATGTCAATCCAAAGCAGAGGACGTTTAAACTCTTCAAGTTTGCTAATGAGAAAAAAAGGTTTATAGCAGCAGTTCAGTTCCCAAGAGCCAAAGGAATCGATCGCTTCCACATGATGGGGAATATCCCACTTTTCACACGAGGCAATCAAATTATGCGCCTCAAGCTGATACAAAGTATCTTTTGTGTAATAAGAAACTACTAATGGAAATATGGTCATGACTTCCTCTATTTGTTCTAAAATAAACTACAATCCGCTATTAAAAGATTAAGGCCTCTTTCGAAATTAAGGGATCGTCGATTTTCGGGATTATTTTGGCCGATTTTCGATTCTTTTTGCGAGGATAGTATAAGAAATTTAATACAATCCCCGCAAAAAGAATCGAAAATCGGCCAAAATAATCCCGAAAATCGACAGAACTTAGCCTCGAAAGAGGCCTAATACGAGGAGCCTGTATGTACATCATCCACATAAGCAGTGAGCTTGCCCCTATCGCCAAGGTGGGCGGTTTGGCTGATGTAGTTTATGGACTTTCTCAAGAGCTTGTTCGCCTAGGACATACCGTTGAAATTATTCTGCCCAAGTACGATTGCTTGCATCACGATCATCTTAAAGATCTTAAAGTGGAATGCCGTGACATGTGGTCTTTTGAAGGCCCTCATCGCATTAATAATACGATTTGGTCGGCGTGTCTAGCGGGATTGAAAATTTATCTGATTGAGCCTCATCATCCTCAGCATTTTTTTGACAGGGGGGTGATTTATGGTTGTCCCGATGATATCGACCGGTTTGCTTATTTTTCACGAACCGCTTTAGAATTTCTTTTTAAAACAAACAAATATCCCGACGCTATCCATGTTCATGACTGGCCTACAGCTCTTGTACCCGTCCTTTATAAGGACATG
Source organism: Chlamydiota bacterium (assembly GCA_013286595.1). GTDB lineage: Bacteria > Chlamydiota > Chlamydiia > Chlamydiales > Rhabdochlamydiaceae > JABDFI01. The sequence goes on from JABDFI010000015.1 coordinate 28,474, forward strand.
TACCAAGCACTGGGCTTTCAAGTGGGTGGAAGTGTGATGACCATTCACAACATGGAACATCAAGGTAAATGCTCACCTCGTAATCTCTCAATGATAGGGCTAAAAGGAGAATCGTACTTAACAGCAGATAAGATGCAAGATCCTGATAGCTGGGACCACCTGAATTTGCTCAAGGGAAGTCTTGTGTATGCGGATCAAATCACTACCGTTTCCCCCACCTACATGAAGGAAATTCAAACACCTGAAGGGGGATGGGGACTGCATGAAACTCTCATGAGATACAAACATAAATTATCGGGCATTCTCAATGGAATCGATGAACATTTTTGGAATCCCGCTACCGATCCCTATCTCATCCAACGCTATTCTACTCATGATGTAAAGACCGATCAACAATTAGAACATATTCTTCGCTCTAAGCAAAACAATAAGCAACATCTACGCTCTCACTTACGATTAAAGGAAGAGGATAAACCCCTAGTGGGAATTGTGACGCGACTTGTCCCACAAAAAGGGCCCGAATTGATCAAGCACGCAGCCCTTTACACTTTAGAAAAAGGGGGACAATTTGTTTTACTTGGATCGGCTTCCAACCCACATGTCACAGCAGAATTTGTACAGTTCAAGCATATACTAAAACGCAGTGATCAAGCAGCCATTATCATCGACAACGATGAAACTCTCGCCCATCTCATCTTTGCTGCCGCTGACATGTTCATCATTCCCTCTATCTTTGAGCCCTGCGGATTAACTCAAATGATTGCGCTGCGCTACGCTACTGTGCCCATCGTACGCGTGACCGGAGGATTAGCTGATACAATCGATGATATTGACACATCACAACGTCCCCTCCATGAACGCAACGGCTTCACGTTTGAACATCCCGATACTCAAGGTATCGATTGGGCATTGGGGCGCGCCTTAACTTGCTACCAGACAGATCCAGTAAAATGGAAAACGCTGATTCAACAGGGCATTAAAAGAGATTATACTTGGAAGCACACAGCGCAGGACTATGTGAAGGTGTATGAGAAATTAGGTACGTCCCCCCTCAGTCATAGTGGAGCAGGAGAGGCTGTTTGATAACGTTTGCGGACTCATTGAGACAAGTCGATCGGGTCTTTTTGGAATTACCGATTCAAATATTCCCAGGAACTTAATTTCGAAAGAGGTCTAAAGCTCGCATGATGTAGGAGCGATTGGCAATGAGGTATTCGATACCTGAACAAGTCGTGTAAATAGCTCCGACTAGCACACTGTAAAAACTAATCGTCTGCAGAGAAGCCAGATCTAGATGTCCTGTTGAATAAGGGATCATCAAAATCATGATAAAGAATCCAATAGTAGCTTGAATCACCGCTTTAATTTTACCCGACATTCTAGCAGCGAGAGTAAACCCTCTTAAAGCACAGACTGTGCGTAATGTGCTGATGATGGTATCGCGATAGAAGAAAACACAGACCAAAAGAAGAGGGATCTGAACAATGCCCTGCGTGAATGCCAATAGAACCGACAGGCGAAAGACGCTATCTGCCATCGGATCGAGAATCTTTCCCAATTCCGTCACTTTATTCATTTTACGGGCTACAGCACCATCGAAAAAATCGGACAACTCAGAGATTCCCGCTAAACTGATCAACATCGTCGGCAACCACTGCAAGCTAATGCCGAGCTGCTGATGATACAGGTACACAATCACAAAGATGGGGCCTAAAAAAATGCGAGATAGAGTAAGAGCTAGCGCAATACTCAATTGATCCTCCCCTCTCTAAACAAAAAGCCTGATTGTAGAAAGATATAATACTTTGGGAGATTTTTAGTCATGCTTTAACCCGCATTTTCTTGTAAAGCGAGCTGACCACATGCGGCGGCGATATCTTTACCCTTAGTGTATCTCCAGGTCGTCACAATATCATAACCAGAGAGAATATTGCGAAACTCCTCAATGACATTTTTTTCAGGTCGCTTCAATTTTAATCCTTCGACGGGATTATAGGGGATGAGATTCACGGCGCAACGATGACCTTTAATCAAGCGCGCAAGCTCGTGAGCATGTTCTGGTGCATCATTAATCCCTTCCATGATCGTGTATTCATACGTGATATCTCGACGAGTTTGCTCCGCATAGGCTTGCATCGCATCCAAAATATCTTCTATAGCGTACTTGCGAGCATAGGGGATGATTTTCTTGCGAATGTGTTGATTGGGCGCATGAAGAGAGAGTACGAGATTCACTTGCAAATCCTCTTCTGTGAACCGCTTAATCCCTTCCACCACTCCCACTGTTGAAACAGTGATGCGTCGCTGAGAGATGTTGAGACGTGATGGATCGGTCAAAAGACGTATTGCCTTCAATACATGATCATAGTTTTCAAAAGGCTCACCCATCCCCATGAAAACGACATGAGAGACGCGTTCTCCCTTTGCACTTAATCCGCGATCGATTTCATAAACTTGCTCAAAAATTTCCTCCGCCGTCAAATTGCGTTTGAGTCCTTCTTTTCCAGAAGCGCAAAAAGCACAACGCGCAGGACAACCCACTTGAGAAGATACGCATACCGTGCGACGGTCGTGGGACATGATCAGCACCGACTCGACTAATTTGCCATCGCTAAGTTCCCATAAATACTTAATGGTTTCCTCATCTTGCGATCGCTGCAATTTCTTTTCTTTCAATCCTGATAATATAAAAAGATTTTTTAACTTTGAGCGAAGAGAGACGCCCAAATCCGACATTTTTTCCCAATCGGTTTCTTTACGTCCATAAATCCATTGAAAAATCTGTTTAGCGCGAAAAGGTTTTTCCCCTTCTTTAACGAGGAGCTCTATGCATTCTTCATACTTCAGAGCATGTAACGGGATCATGAACAAACTAATAAGGCGTTAAAATCAATCACTTTTTGCTGCGCCATCATTTCTGCACGAAGAAACTGACGTTCTTTTGCTTGCACTATAGATCGACGGTTATGATCGAGAAGGACCTGACTGATGTTTTTTAAGACTCGATCGACAACTTCTCTTTGCATCCGATGGCATTCCATCAATACTTTTACGGTTTCGCTAGGATGGATTCTTTCAAATGAAATAAGCATAATTCCCCCTGAGTTTACATCAATTTTATACTAATAAGCGGTAATATTCAAACCCTTTCTCTTGGACATCCTAATAAAATATTTAACACCCATCCTATATCTCGACTTTTTATAATTTCATGACTTCCTCGCTGACGTTCGTCAGCCATGAGATTGTAAAAATAAAAATTGACATAGAGACTCCTTACTAAAATAGCTCAAAGAAACAATTAATCGGGGAAGGTCTGGCACAGGCACGGGGTTTCGAAAGAGGCCTAATAACCCAACTTGCCCCCTATCTTACCCGAAGGACTGGCTGCAACACACGATCTACTGCGCTTCTCTCCTCGTCAAGGTGAACTACCTTGGCTTTGTCGAGAATCTTGTATCTCGTGGGTTTCGCTCAGTCCTTCGGGCAAGATAAGGGGCAAGTTGAGTTAATATTCAGAAATGCTTTTTCATATACGAATGGATGGCTTCTAAAGCAGGTTTGCTGATGTAGTGCTCGATACCTTCTACGTCAATATTCACAATGGATTCAGGAATACCTAATTTGAGCATAAATTCCGTGAGAATTTGGTGCTTCTTTTTAGCAAATAATCCCGTTTGTGTGCCCTTTTCGGTGAGCTTGATTCGGCTCGAATCTTCTAGATAACCATCTCGAATCAAGCGTTTCAGAGTTTTTAAAACACTTACATGAGAGACTCCTATTTCACGCGCGATGTCACAAACTCGAGCTTCTCCTTGTGATTCAACAAGGCTGTTGATCAATTCTGTATAATCCTCGGTGATTTCATTCAATCGATTATTCCGAGTCGCTTTAAATGTGATGGCTCTTTTCATAAACCCTGCCAGGATCTCGACTTTGTACAATTTTTACCCGAGTGCCTCGGCCTATTTGTTTTCTGAGGGAGCAAATGGGCTAGGCAATCGGGCTAAAAATTGTACAAAATGGAGAGGATATGCAGTTTTCAATTAACAATCAATTAATCAAATTTTTATTGAATGTATCCTAGGCTACATGTAACATAGGGTACAATTTTTAAAAGAGGTCTTTATGGTATCAGCAATCGCAAGCCCAGTATTTGTTAGTCCAACTTCTATACCGCTAGAGGCTGAGTTTATCACTAGGCAAAAAAAAAATGAGCTACTGATAGAGCTAAAAGAATCTAAGCATAGCCCTGCGCAAAAAAAAACTGAATGGTCTTTAGAACAAAGAGAAATTGAGCTCAGGCCTGTGCTTGAAAAACTTGAACGATTTACAAGAGAAAGATTTTCGTGTTCTTCTGTCAGGAAAATTTGGTGCAAAAGCTTAAAAGAAGAACCCAGTTTAGGTGTTTTGAGAGTAGTTGTGCTGCCAAGTTACGCAGGACTTGCAGGAATCAGTCTCTTGTCATCCCTTGCAAGTCTTGTTATATTGTACGACGGCCATTATGGATCTGCATTTTCTTCAGACATCACTACTCGAGTAAAGTTTGCAAACACAATCACCAATTCCGGAGCACTTTTTGCCTGCGTCACTGATCTCCCTGCAATTACCTATATAACATATTTATTTGTCTTTCAGTCTGCCTATTGCCAAGCTGTGCGTAACGCCCTGGATGAAAGCTACGAATATGCTGTACTTCAGGATGCAACTATCCCTCCCGAATTGCGAGAAGACCTCTATCAGTTCTATATAAACAAACTTCAGGCTCTTGGCATCGATAATTATTATTTGCATCCTGATCCATTATGCGAAACTGGAAAAATGCACCAAGAATTGTGTACCACTCTACAAGAAATCGACCAAGAGCTTCAAATGAGTTTGTTTGATAAACAAAATTTGCAGAACCTTTTCAAACATTGCATTGGTGAATTTAGAAAAAGCACCTGTGTTGAAAAAATTGGCAAGGTTACTGTTCTTACAATTGCTATGAGCACCCAAGCAATTGCCTTCTTGCTCATTATAGAGAACCTACTTCTTATCAAAGACACACGTGTTCGCGATCTATTTTCAAGTGATCCCACAACTCGGGAAATAGAAGCTTCCTATTTGACCCAAGTTGGCAATCTTTTTTGCTCCGTTACCAGCATTGGAATGTCAGCTTTAGCCACTTATGTGGTGTTTGTAAAGAATGCCTATAGAAAAACCATGCGAGAAAGAATTGAATCTGCTTTTTCTGGCCGCATGACAGACCTGACAGCCTCCTTATGCAATGCTATGTTCAAAATAAAGTCCTATAAACTAGCCAAATTTTGAGTTTTTTAATTATCTTGAAATGATATAATTATCGAGGCAATTGCAAAACTCCACGCCGCAGCAAAATCGCCCTTTTGAGCCATTAGACTCAAAATCATCGATTTTTCTGAGTCGGGGAGTTTTGCAATTCCCTCTATCCCCTGCTCAAAAACTTCTCATCCAGAGTCAGCTGGCCTAAAGCAATTAAATCCCCTAGTGAAAAAAACAATTAGCCCGTTACAATGGAGCGATTTTACCCTTCTAGGATTTTAGCCTATGTTAACCTTTCAAGATATCATCCATCATCTCAACGAATTCTGGGTCAAACAAGGTTGCATTATCCATCAAGGACATGATGTTGAAGTGGGCGCAGGTACATTTAATCCCGCTACCTTTTTGCGCTGTTTAGGTCCCGAACCATATCGCACGGCTTATGTCGAACCCTCTAGACGCCCCTCCGACGGACGTTACGGTGATAATCCCAACCGCGTGCAATTGTTCCATCAGTATCAAGTCATCATCAAACCATCACCGACTAACATTCAACAGCTCTATCTCGAATCGTTAAAATCTTTAGGACTTGACCTTAAAAAACACGACATCCGCTTTGTCCACGACGACTGGGAAGGCCCCACTCTGGGCGCCTGGGGACTTGGATGGGAAGTGTGGTGCGATGGCATGGAAATCACTCAGTTCACTTACTTTCAAGCCATCGGCAGCCTACCCCTTCATCCTATCAGTGTAGAAATCACTTATGGACTAGAAAGGTTAGCGATGTTCATTCAGAACAAGCAGAATCTTTTTGATCTCAAGTGGAACGATCAACTCACCTTCCGCGATATTTCTTATCGCAGCGAAATAGAATGGAGCACGTACAATTTTCAAGAAGCATCAACCGCGATGTGGATGCGCCATTTTGAAGATTTTGAACAAGAAGCAAAATCCTTGATCGCGTGCCATCTTCCTATTCCCGCTTACGATTTTGTCATGAAAGCCTCACATGCCTTTAACATGTTGAACGCGCGTGGAGTGATATCTGTCACAGAGCGCACAGGTTATATCACGCGCATTCGAGACTTATCGCGACTTATTGCCACAGAATACGTGGCAATGCGCGAACAATTGGGCTATCCATTAATGAGTTCCCTCAAAGAAAAACCTATTAAGCCGGCACAACTCCTTAAAACTACACCTCGCTTTTCCCCCGAAAAAAAACAGGATTTCTTATTGGAAATTGGTTCAGAACAACTGCCAGCTGCTTTCATTCCGATTGGAACGCAGAACTTAGAAAAAGAAGTGAGAAAGCTTCTTGAAACAGAACAACTAGACTTCCAAGAGCTTCAGATCTTCGGCACACCGCAGAGACTCGCGGTGTTGGTCAAAGGACTTGTTGAAGGATCTGAACCCAAAGAAATCCTACGCAGAGGACCTGCGGTTTCATCCGCCTTCCAACCATCGGGCATGCCCACTCCTCAAGGAGAAGGTTTTCTTAAATCGTTGGGCCATTCACAAGTTTCTCTCGATATTATCCGCAAGAAGAAAATTAAAGGTCTCCAGATCGATACTATTAAAGATACCGAATATCTTTTTGCGACGATTTCTGAGCCTGGCAAATCGAGCTTTGTCCTCCTATCTCATGCTCTTCCCAAGCTCATCTTGCAACTGGAGTTCCCTAAAAAGATGCGTTGGGGCAGTCTCGACATTAGCTATGCACGTCCCATCCATTGGATCGTCGCTCTACTAGGTGAAAAAGTCATTCCTTTCCAGGTGGGAGATATTCTCTCCAATCGCCACTCCTTTGGCCATGCGCAACTCAAACCCAAAAAAATCACCTTAAGACACGCGAAGGACTATGTACAAGAACTAAAAAAACATTGCGTTCTAGCGAGTATCGAAGAGAGAAAAACTAGCATCCTCAAACAGCTCAAAGCCATCGAAAAAAAAGTCAAAGGGAAAGCTGTTGCTCAAGACCGCGTTCTTCCTCAAGTTTTACATCTCACGGAATGGCCTTTGTTGACGCATGCTGGGTTTGAAGCTGCCTTCTTACGAGCGCCTAAAGAAATCCTCATTTCTGAAATGGTGGAGCACCAAAAGTATTTTCCAGTAGCTGATAACAAGAACAACTTGAAGAACATCTTCATCATCACGGCAGATACTACACCCAACGAAACGATCCGTCGCGGCAACCAAAAAGTACTCTCTGCCCGTTTAACTGATGGAGTCTTTCTCTTCGAACAAGATGTGAAACAACCTCTTGAATTGCTGAATGAAAAACTGCGTGTGATGACCTACCAAAAAGAATTGGGCTCAATGTTTGATAAAATGAAGCGCCTGATTGCCATCTCACAAGTTTTAAATACCCATCTCAACATCGCTGATCCTAAGAAAGTAAATAGAGCAGCGCTACTATCCAAAGCCGATCTCGCCTCCAATCTGGTAGGAGAATTTCCTGAATTACAAGGGACAATTGGCAAATACTACGCTATGGCTCAAATGGAAGATCCAGAAGTAGCTGCTGCGCTCGAAGAACAGTGGATGCCTCGATGTGAAGGTGCGCCTTTACCTCAGAGCCCAACAGGGATTGTCCTCAGTCTTGCTGATAAAATTGACAACTTGATTGCTTGCTATAGTGTTGGACTAAAACCCTCCTCTTCCAGCGATCCTTATGCCTTGCGCAGGCAAGCTATTGGCATCATCAAGCTATTAATCGATCATCAAAAGAGCATTAACTTAAAACAGGTTCTCGATGAGGCTTGTATCTCTTTCCCCAAGATCGCCAATTCCCCTTCTCTAATCTCAGATATCCTCTCGTTCATTACAGCGCGAGCAAAAAGTGTCTTTGAAGAGTATGGATTTAAAAAAGATGAATGTGAAGCCGCGTTGCAAGGACTGTGCATTGATCCTTTCGATCAATTCCGCAAAACGCAAGCTCTGCATCTCTTCAGGCAATCGGGCAAGGAATTTTCTAAGCTCTATGAGGTCTACAAGCGCGCTAAAGGTCAACTGGGAAACCCCTCTTCATCTCCTTTTAATCCCCAGCTCCTCAAAGAACCTGCTGAAAAGGAGTTAATCCATGCACTTGAAGTTCTCTACAAGCACTGGAAAACTACGCTTCAGCAAAAGAACTACGGTCACGCCTTTGCATTGATCGCTACCCTTCAAACACCCTTGGCATGCTTATTTGACTCTGTAAAAATATTAGATGACGATCTAGCATTGAGAAACAACCGGATCGCTCTACTTCAGATGGTGTTTACTCCGTTTCAAGAGCTTCTTGACTTCAGTAAAATCCAGGATCTGGGATGAACATCATCGACTTGCATAGCGATCTTCTCTCTTTCCTCATCCACAAAGAAGGTCGAACGCCTCTTGATCCTGCCTCTCGCAGCTCCTATCCTCAATTGCAAGCGGGGAACGTGGTCTTACAAACACTCGCCATTTTTTCTACAACATCTCCAAGATCGGTCCAACAAGCAGAAAAACAACTGGTTCTTTTCCGCACTCTTACTGAACACTATCCCCACTTATTCACCCGCGATCCCCTATCCACTACTTCATCGCTCGTTCGCCTGTTACCCGCTTTTGAAAATGCTTCCACGTTTGCCTTAGAAGATGAGCCTCTGGACATGGTGTTCATCCGTCTCCAGCATCTTTTGAAAATTCTTGGGAAAATTGCCTACATCAGCCTCACATGGGATGGAGAAAACCGATTTGGGGGTGGCGTAGGTGCCTCTATGGGTCTTAAAG
>JABDFI010000016.1:0-384 GCA_013286595.1 Chlamydiota bacterium
CTGGCCTTGCCCATCTAGCAACTCTGACATCTCTACACTCCCTTGATCTCACTGCGTGCACAAACATCACAGATGCTGGCCTTGTCCATCTATCAAAACTCACACTCTTAAGCTCACTTACTCTAAACAACGGGTACAATAGGATCACAGATGCTGGCCTTGTCCATCTATCAAAACTCACACTCTTAAGCTCACTTAATCTAAGCTGGTGCAATAAGATCACAGATGCTGGCCTTGCCCATCTAGGAACGCTCACATCTCTAACCTCACTTAGTCTACTCGCATGCCCTAACATCACAGATGCAGGCCTTGCCCATCTAGCAACTCTGACATCTCTAAACTCCCTTGATCTAAGCTACTGTGGAAACATCACAGATACTGGCC
>JABDFI010000016.1:484-32267 GCA_013286595.1 Chlamydiota bacterium
TAACATCACAGATGCAGGCCTTGCCCATCTAGCAACTCTGACATCTCTAAACTCCCTTGATCTAAGCTACTGTGGAAACATCACAGATACTGGCCTTGTCCATCTAGGAACTTTCACATCTCTAACCTCACTTAGTTTACACGCATGCCATAACATCACAGATGCTGGCCTTGCCCATCTAGGAACTCTCACATCTCTAACCTCACTTACTCTAAGCGGGCGCCAAAACATCACAGACGCTGGCCTTGTCCATCTATCAAAACTCACACTCTTAAGCTCACTTGATCTAAACGACTGCAGAGACATCACAGATGCTGGCCTTGTCCATCTATCAAAACTCACACTCTTAAGCTCACTTTATCTAAGCGGGTGCAATAAGATCACAGATGCTGGCCTTGTCCATCTATCAAAACTCACACTCTTAAGCTCACTTGATCTACCATCTTGCGATAACATCACAGATGCAGGCCTTGTTCATCTATCAAAACTCACACTCTTAAGCTCGCTTAATCTACAATCTTGCAGTAACATCACAGATGCAGGCCTTGCCCATCTAGCAACTCTGACATCTCTAAACTCCCTTGATCTAAGCTACTGTGGAAACATCACAGATACTGGCCTTGTCCATCTATCAAAACTCAAACTCTTAAGCTCGCTTAATCTAACATTTTGCAAGATCAGAGGTGATGGCTTTGCTCATCTGGCAACTCTTACACTCTTAAGCTCACTCGATTTAAGCATGTGCGATAACATCACAGATAGTGGCTTTGCCCATCTAGCAACTCTTATATCTCTAAGATCACTTGACCTAAGCGAAAGCCGTGCGATCACAAATGCTAGCCTTGTCCATCTATCAAAACTCACACTCTTAAGCTCACTTACTCTAGACGGGTGCAATAAGATCACAGATGCTGGCCTTGTCCATCTATCAAAACTCACACTCTTAACCTCACTTACTCTAAGCGAGTGCAAAAAAATCACAGGTGCAGGTCTTGCCCATCTATCAAAACTCACACTCTTAAGCTCACTTGATCTAACCGGGTGCAAAAAAATCACAGATGCTGGTCTTGCCCATCTGGCAACTCTTACACTCTTAAGCTCACTTGATCTAGGCGAGTGCAATAAGATCACAGATGCTGGTCTTGCCCATCTATCAAAACTCTCATCTCTAAGATCAGGCCCATTCAATAGGCAAGTGCGAAAAATAATTTAAATTTAGGAAGCTCTATCCCTAAAGGCCTCGAGCATTTTTTTGTTCTGGTTGCGGTTCTGGAATTTGCTGAAAAGAGGAGAGATCTTTAACTGTCACTTTTATGAGTTAGGGAACTTCCTCTAGAAGGCGCAATTTTTCATAGTGTTGCATGAGGTCGCGGAAATGCGCGGCATCTTCAAAACGCAATTCTTTGGCTGCACGACGCATTTCCACTTCATACTCTTTGACTTTTGTTTCCACTTCAGCAGCTGTCAAGTGAGAGGGTGTAGAAGGCTCTTCAGCCTGAAGTGTCTCTATGACCTCACCAAACGTTTCAGATAAGTTTTGGTTATGCTCACGCGTCGTAGAACGAGGAGTGATGTGATGCTTCTCATTGTAGGCTTGTTGAATGGCGCGTCTTTCTTGTGTGATAGCAAGGGTGCTAGTAATGGCCTTTGTCATTTTATCGGCATACATGATAACACGGCCTTTGACATTTCTCGCTGCTCGACCACATGTCTGGATAAGCGCTGTTTCGCTTCGCAAAAAACCCTCTTTGTCAGCATCGAGGATGCAGACCAATGAAACCTCGGGAATATCTAATCCTTCCCGTAGCAAATTAATCCCAACAAGAACATCAAAGAGCCCTTTGCGCAAGTCCGCGATGATTTGAATCCGTTCTAATGTGTCGATATCGGAATGCAGATACTTGGCTCGAATCCCAATTTCTGTTAGATACTTCGTAAAATCTTCCGAGAGCTTCTTCGTGAGAGTTGTAACTAAGATTCTGCCCCCTTTTTCAGCTTCTTGTCGAATTTGTTCCAGGCAATCATCTACTTGGTTAGTAACAGGCTTTACCTCAATGATGGGATCTAGCAATCCCGTTGGGCGAATGATCTGTTGAACAACATCGCCATGGGCTTCTTGAATTTCCCAAGATCCTGGAGTAGCTGAGACATAGATCACCTGATGAATTTTTTGATAGGTTTCCTCAAATTTAAGAGGTCTATTATCAAAAGCTGATGGCAATCTAAATCCAAATTCGACAAGGGCATTTTTACGCGACCGATCTCCATTGTACATGGCATGTAATTGAGGAAGTGTTTGATGAGACTCGTCGATGAACAGTAAAAAATCTTGGGGAAAATATTCAAGGAGGCAAGGAGGTGGCTGACCAGAAAGGCGACCGCTGAAATGACGCGAATAATTTTCGATTCCCTTGCAAAAACCTATCTCCTTGATCATCTCAAGATCATAGGCTGTTCGTTGTTGGATCCTCTGCATCTCAACATAACGCTTTTCGCTCTCATAAAAGCTTATTCTTTCTTTAAGCTCGGTTTTAATCGTTTCAATAGCCTCTGCACGAACAGACTCTGGTGTGACGTGGTGAGATCCGGGATAAATTACAACTTGTTTAAGTCGCTCAATGACTTTACCTGTTAGGGGATCGATTGAACTGATTCGCTCAATCTCATCGCCAAAAAATTCCAAACGATAAGCAATCTTCTCTTCGTAGGCTGGCATCACTTCCAGAACATCACCGCGAGCGCGAAATGTAGCGCGTATGAGATCGTAGTCATTGCGTTTGTAGTGCATTTCGACGAGATGGATCAACATGTCATCGCGCCGACAGGTCTGGCCGACAGCCGCAGTGAGGAGCATTTGACTGTAATACTCAGGTAATCCTAAGCCATAGATACAGGAGACCGAGGAAACGATGATCACATCTTCTCGTTCGAGAAGAGATCGCGTAGCACTCAATCTCATCCTGTCTATTTGATCGTTAATCGCAAGGTCCTTTTCAATGTAAGTATCAGTTCGAGCAATGTAGGCTTCGGGTTGATAGTAATCATAGTAGGAAACGAAGTACTCGACTGCATTGTCGGGAAAAAATTGCTTAAATTCCTGATACAACTGAGCTGCAAGCGTTTTATTGTGAGCAATGATGAGAGCTGGCCGTTGGACTTGAGCAATGACATTGGCCATTGTGAATGTCTTTCCGGAACCAGTAATGCCCAACAAAACCTGTGTTTTTTTGTGCGAATTCACTCCTTGCACAAGCCTCTCAATTGCTTCAGGCTGATCCCCACATGGTTTAAAATCTGTTGAGAGGCGAAACATAACCTATGAAACTTGGGGTATATAAGAGGCGCCGAACATGTTGGAAAGCTGAAGAAACAACACGACAAGAGCAAAAGCAAAGATGGCCACAAGGGTCGCTTTTCCTCCAGGGACTTGATATGTTGTCCCACTACCTCTTCTCTGTCTGCCTATCCATACCATTCCCACTGGCAATAAACCGAATAGAATCATGGCACAAATACCTCCTGCAAAGTTCAAAGCTTTGAAGAAAAGTTGGGGATAAATCAAGGCGAGGATCAAAGGTGGAACTAAAGCTACTAAACACAACCCTAAGTTCTCTTGTTTTTTGTAAGAAATTTTAAATCCGTCTGAAAGGAAGTGAACCAAGCTGAGGGCTTGAGCTAAAAACGAAGTCAAAATGGCAAAAAATGCTAATCCTTGGGCAAAGACGCGGATGGAGGAAGAGCCGCTAATCATCGCAATGGCTTGAGAGGCTTCCCGATCTAATTTTAAACTCGCAGCAAGCCCATTAGGCCCACCAAACGGGACAATCCCTAACACGAGAATTTCCCACAACAAGTAGATCGCAAACGTAAATAAACTGCCTCCAATAATCGTTAACCTAACGCGCTTAATATCTCCGTTGAGATAAGACACCAAACTTGGAATCATATTGTGAAATCCAAAAGCGATCACGAGCAAGGGAAGAGATAGAATAGAATACTTGGGATCAGTTCTTGTGAGTAAGTAAGGTTGAACGTACTGAACGCCTACTAAGATGAGTAAAAGAAAAAATCCAATTTTACCAATCATCAATCCGCGGTTGCACATGTCTACACGGCGCGTTCCTAAATAGACCACCCATCCAAATAGAATGACAAAAAACAGCGAGCCGAGCCAAGGTGCTGCATTCACACCTAGCATCGTCTTAAAAAAGGTTGAAGTTAAACTGCCGATCCCTGAGATGTACGCAACGAGAAGTGCGTAAAAAAGAAAGAGATAGGTGAACCAACAGAGCGCTTTCCCCCCTTTGCCTAGCGTATCGCCCACCATAGTGATCAAATTCACCTTGTGATTGAACCAACCGTTGACCTCGACAAGTAAAAGAGCGGTCGTCGTCATGAACAGCCACGCAACAACAAACATGAACAGAGAAGGAAAAAAACCTGCTACCCCCGAAATTACAGGAAGACCGAGCATTCCAGCTCCTATGCAACTCCCCGCAATCAGGAGAGTTCCACCCACGACGCTGCCCTTTTCTTGTGCCATGTCAACTCCTTGCCATTTTTTTTTCTACGGTGCGAATCTCTTGACCAAGACGCCCCAATTCATAGCCTTCATAATCGACGAACTTGAAAAATCGCTCAAATGAAGGCACCACTTTAGATACTTGTTTTGCCATTTCTTGGGCAATGAAACGATACGTAGGATGTCCTGCAGAAGCAGATCTCAACTCACACAGCCATTGCAACGCGCGCAGATTCACATGGAAATACCAGTGCATGTTGTAGGCCATCGGAACAATGTACTGCGCCTCTTCTGGTAACTCCTCAGCGATCTTCTCATAGATTTTCTTTGCTTCATCCATCGCGTCGCGGTAGGGTTTTTCCAGCTCGGTGCCTACAATTTCATGTGGAGTAAAGTATCCAAAATTACACGTCAATAACTGACGATCTTGAGTGAGCATGCGATGGCGGTGCAGATCGCGGTAGATGCCAAAATCAGCGACAATTTCGAAAGTGAATGTCGCATGCTCCAAAGCTCTCGGAGATTTGTGTCGGCGGTTCTCTCTAAAATTACAAGCTGAATCCAAAATCCGATTGAGATCTTCTTCGGGAAGAGCCTGACAATGTTCTTGCAATTCAAGCAACCCAGCATCGCAGTATTCAAACAGCAAGGCTGCAGCCACTCGATGAGGACTTTTTGCGTCGTAGTTAATGAGTCGAACACCCCCATGTTGCATTTTCTCCAGCGTATCAGTATGTCGATCTGTCAACACTTTCAGATCATTGGCCATCTGTTCGCGGAAATTAGAGAAAGTGCGTTGGTACTTATGATTAGGGTCAGCTCGTCGAACAAAGGAGGGGACCACTTTTGTAAGCTCTTGAAATGATTTTCTACCCACATCTTGCATTTCTGCTAAATTGTGACAATTGAGCTTTTGAAGCAGTCCTTCAAAAAAGCGTCCGTTTCCATACATCCCCATGTTTGTCAGCGCACTCGCGGGCAATAAGCCGCGCAAACAGTCTAACACCTTGGCGCGCAACGCCGCTGTATAAGCGACCTTCGAAATATCGTGTTCCTTCGGAAATTTCCTTTCGATGATCTCTGTTAAAGGAGGGATTAACGCTGAATAGGTTTCAAAGAGATGATTACATGTTTTTAAATAAGGATCTTTAAATGCTGAGGTCATTAAAATCGGTTCGCGATAAAATAAAAATTCTCCATCCACTTTTTGATCGAAGTAAATGTAGCGCGTCGATTTTTCTAAGGGAGAGCCTCCTATGCGGCTGTCCTCAATGATTTTAGCAGCGATCATCGAGACATTTTCTAAAGCCAAATGAGCGCCGCCTAATTCTCCGATCGAATCATCGCCGTAACCATCTAAGATTCTATCGTAAAAATTTTGAGCTTTCTTGATGGCCACAACTTGATCTTCGAGCTCATGCTCTTCCTTATCACCACCTACATGAATCCCGACAATTGCCTGGAAGGCTGTTTCTTCATTGAGGATAAAATCCTTGAGCAAGAGCGAGCGCAACCCTAGACTAGATCGGGAATATCTCGAGAACAGAGCCCCCTTAATCACTTCGGGCAAATTGCGCAAAACGAAAATATTGCTAGATGTATTGGTCACATACCGATTGAGAATCTTCAGTTGACTCTCTGTGAACTCTTCATAGCCTTCAATCATCCCATGACACCAGGTTGAGAACAAATGTTCTTTTTATTAATGACAAAAAATTGAAAAGAACTCTTACTTGATAAGGTTGTCATATTCTGTGTGATCAATCAAGAGAAAACTCGAGACAGGAAGAAAAGATGCTGATTAAACGCCCTCGCCGTAACCGGAAAACCTCTGCCATCCGATCCCTTGTGGAAGAAACGATCTTGCGCCCAGAAGATTTCGTCGCTCCTTTTTTTGTCCTTCCCGGTACAAATCGCAAAGAGGAGATCTCCACTCTTCCCGGCATCCATCGCCTCTCTATAGATCTGATCCTTCAAGAAGCCGAACATCTCCACAAGCAACGGATCCCAGCCATAGCGCTTTTCCCCGTCATCCCCACCTCCGAAAAAAATCCCCATGGCACCTTAGCGCTCGACCCTCAAGGAATTATTCCCCGCGCCATCTCAGAAATCAAGCGCACCATCCCTAGTCTATGCATCATCACTGACATCGCCTTAGACCCTTTTACTTCGCATGGACATGATGGCGTCATCGACGAACGAGGAGAAGTGATGAATGATGAAACAGTGTCTCTTCTCGCCAAGATGGCTCTTCTCCATGCCCAAGCAGGAGCTGATATCATTGCCCCCAGCGACATGATGGATGGTCGCGTCGGCGCTATTCGTACCGTACTGGATCAACACCTTTTTCATCATGTGGGGATTCTCGCTTATGCTGCAAAATACGCATCCTCGCTCTACAGCCCCTTCCGCGATGCTTTAGGATCACAGCTTTCGACAGGGAACAAAAAAGGCTATCAGCTCAATCCCGCCAATATCCGAGAAGCACTTTTGGAGGCTCACCTAGATGAAGAAGAAGGTGCGGACATGCTCATGATCAAGCCTGCTTTATTTTATCTGGATGTAATCGCTAAACTTCGAGAGAAAACCCAATTACCCATCTGCGCTTATCACGTCAGTGGAGAATATGCGATGGTCATGGCAGCTCACGAACGAGGGATGCTTCATGCACCCCATGTCTTTCACGAAGCGCTCTTGAGCATCAAACGAGCCGGCGCGGATTTTATTTTCACCTATGCGCTCCACCAGGTGCTTCCTTTGTTGAATAAAATTTAACGCAAAGCGGTCTAATCTTTAGTTTTAGCGCTCATCTTTTGAACTTCTAAAGCGACCGTTTTCTTCTTCTTTTTTTTAGTTTTAGCGCTCATCTTTTGAACTTCTAAAGCGACCGTTTCTGCTTCCTTTGCAGGATCCTTGATTTGGATGGGTTTATGTGAGCAGGCTGACAGTTGCTCTTTCAGAATATCTAAATGGGCTCTGCCAACGTAAATAAATAAAGAGTAATCCTTTAAATTCACTCCTTCTTTTTTTCCCAGCAATTGCAATTTAGAGACAACTTTTCTGGCCATAAAAGTCGAACGATGAAAACCATTGAGAATGTTGAAGAGATTTTCATTTAATTCTTTATTAATCTTAATAAATCTTTCTTCCTTGCTTAGACCTTTATATTTTTGTAAAGAATAAAACATATCAAATAGCAGATTCACATTAAATGGAGATTTTTCTTTAAGTTTTTTGGAAATAGCGGTTGTTTTTGCTACCGCTGCATATTCCGCAATGAACAAAAGAATACTCATATCCATGACAGGGAAAGTAGCATAGTGTTCAAAAGTAGCATAGTGTTTAGTTTGTTCTTTAACGCTAATTTCAAAGTAATCTTCTCTTGTCGATAAGGGAAATTTTGGCAATTCTTCATCCAGTAATCGGAAAAAAAGCTGCAACTCTTTTAAGAAAATTGTTTGTTTAGGATTTGTTGGCCGGTGGTAATCTTCCCACGGAATCGCTTTATTTAGCCCAAGTTTATGGGGATTATAAGTTTTAAAATTCTCATTTAAGACAATTTTTTTAAAATAAGGCTCTTGATACAGAAATTTGATAAGGTGATAGTACTCTGCTAAGAGATCGTCGAAATGTTTTTTTTTATTGCTAGGAGACTCCGAAGTTAAAAATTTATAATAGGGTTCTCTTGACTTGAAAATCCTCAATACTAATTCAACAACGGAGTTCAAAGATGTCTCGTGATCGCTGGAAAACTCTTCAAGAGAATAACAATGATCTTGTGGTCGTTCAAAAACAGAACCACCCTCTAAAAAGGTAATTCTCTTTGGCTTTACAGAAAGTAACTGTAGGTGCTGATACAATACCTGGTCCTGAGAATGATCCTTAGATGCAAAAATTGTAATGCTATCAACGAGACACCCCAAAGCTCTTTGGGGAGTTTGTCCTCCAGAAATAACAGACTGCCATTTTTTGCAAACACAAGGAATGACCCGCGCGTCTTCTGGGGAAAGAAATGCACTCATTTTCCTTACTATTGTGTGGTCAAGTGTAGACCAGGATGAAGAGCTAGGCTTTAGCGGCGTTGGTGCCGGTTGTTGGGGGGGGGATAGATTTAAAGGCGCTAAATTTAGGGACATAATATTTCTCCACAGTTAATTTGATTTTTTATTATTTTATTTTATCAATATTTGTATTTTTTATAAAGTGTTTTAATTTTTAATGTATGTTTGCTTGCGTGTTTAAAGTTGAATGTAAATATTTTAATTGAATGCGGTCACATTTTGGCCGTATTTTATCAAATTGGGCTAAATACGGCCATTTTGGCCGTATAATGGCCGTATTTAGGTTAGAATGAGCTTTATTAGGGGAAATATGAGCCTTCGACATAATAAATTATTGATATTAAGGCATTTGGGCTTAGAGGCAGAACCCCTCAGCTTACCTGACTTGTTGACAAAACTGGGAGACAGTTTTAAGGAGCGTTCTGTAAGGCGATGGTTAGACTTATTGATTCGTGAGGGGTCGGTTAAGAAAATCGGCCAAAAAGAGAGGAACTAAATACAGTGCAGTCGGACGTTCATTTGAAGTCAGCACTGAAATTAGCAGTTGCTTTAGTTCAGCAAGCTTAGATGCGATCAAGGTAGTAAAAAAGCCTTTATTCGAGAAACCTCCTGTCACCTACGCTGAAGAATGGTTCGACAGTTACCAACCGAATTCCGATTATTATCTTCGACCTGAGTTAAGAAGGCAATTATTTGAATCAGGGAAACGCGCTAACAGTCAAGATCCTGCAGGTACATATGCCTATCAGATTTTTAACAGATTAATCATCGATTTATCCTACAATTCCTCTCGCTTGGAAGGTAATACCTATTCTCTTCTTGATACGGAGCGCCTTGTGTTGCATGGTGACGCAGCAATGGGAAAACTTGATGAAGAGAAAGTGATGATCCTCAACCACAAAGACGCCATTAAACATCTTGTCAGTAGCTCTCGAACACTCGAGCTCAACAGCAACATGATCCGCACTCTACATTACTTATTATCGGATGGCCTTGTTGAGTCTTCAGAAGCAGGTAATGTACGAAGACACGGTGTGCGTATTGGAGGATCGACCTATCTCCCCTATGAAGATCCCAAAAAATTAGAACTGCAGCTTGAGAAAATTGCAGAAAAAGCCGCACTCATCAACGATCCGTTCGAGCAAAGTATTTTTTTGCTAATTCACTTGAGTTATTTACAAGCATTTATCGATGTGAATAAACGAACAACTCGCCTTGCAGCAAATATTCCTTTGATCAAGGGGAATCTCGTTCCCTTAGCTTTTAACGACATCAAAGTCGAAGACTACATGTCAGCAATGATCGCTATCTACGAGCTGCAAAATATTGAACCTCTAATCGATCTTTACTTCTATTCCTATATGCGGACCTGTGCTGCCTATGATTCTACTTTAAGAGCGATGGGATTTGATGAAGTGCGCGTCCGTTATCGACAAGAAAGAAGAGCATTGATCAGAGAAATCATTCTGCAAGAAATCGTAGGAACTGCCTTAGAAGCATATGTGTCGGAAGAAGCGAATAAGTTAGTTCCCATGATTGCTCGTGAAGACTTCATCCAAGATGTTAAGGAAGATCTCGAGGAGCTGGATGAAAGCAGATTGGGCGGCTTAGGAGTAACCAATGATCAATTAAATAGTGGAATCAAAAAATTAAAAACACTCATCTTCAGATGTAAGAAAAGTCCATCATTGGAAGTTGTATCTGCTTTCTTCTAAGGTCCAATAAAGAGGCTTGCCAGTAGCAGCTCGCGCACCGACATCGCGCAACCAAGCAGCCATCACGTAGCCGATGTAATTACGACTGCTTTGTTTTAAGAAAATGTCTAGTGGGATGATGAACGAAAAGCCCTTATCGTAATACGTTTTATCATTGACCACATCGTGTCCATTTGTCCACGTGAACCACAAAGAAAACCGCACACCGCTTTTGAAGTAACGCCCCACTTCCGTTCTTACCCCTTTATCTTTAGCCAAAAATTGACCAGCGCTTATCAGCACATCCATATTGAGAGGCTTAAAATCATAGTAGAGATCTAAAAAGTATTGAATGCCGATGAAATGTACATATCTTCTGATATCATGTTTGTATTCGCTTACCTTGTCCGTAAAACCCAATCCGTGATACTTCCGCTTCCACACAGTAGCATAAGAAAGTCCAATCGCTAAATGGGATTCAACGGGATAATAAAGCAACTCGGTTGCAACTCCGCCATAAGCAGGTTCAAAGTAGCCAGCTGCTAACCGATGGTACCATCCCTTTCCAATATTCCATCCCTTTTGCAAGTAGGCTTGCTCCATCGAGAAAGAATTCGTCTGAAAGTAGCGAAGAGTATCCGTGCGAACGTTGGGCAATTTGGAAGGATTAATTCGATCTACAACCCCAATGTTATTAGCACTTGAACTGATCGCATAACTTCCCTGCAGCTTATAGTAGAGTTGGTTGAAAAAATACCCTTCCTGTGAAGCTACGGCACTTAAGTTGTATTTAAATTTACCCTTAGTACTCCCAAAAAAAGTCAAAACACGAGGTCTGACCGTAAATGTCCAAATCGGCTTATGTCGATCAAATATTTTTGCGATATCATAAGAGTACGGCTCGCTGAGCACCTCTCGCATCGGCGCTAATGTTTCTAATTCAAAGTCGCTAATACACCCATGTTTCCAACGTTGGAGATCTTCATAGCGAAAGCGATAGGATTGAGTAGGCACAGCATCAGCTTCGACGATCACAACTAAGGTGGTGACATCGGAAGGAGTAAGCGCCGCCAAGACATGTTGGATCCGATCGCGGACGATTCTCTCTTCCCGGTAGCGATTATTGACAATCTTTAACCAGAGCTCCTTTTTGCCGCAGCAATCATAAGTAAAGAACGCGCGGTACAAATCTAGTCCTTGATCGCTTAAAGCAAAGGCCATCTCCTGAGCTAAATCGTGCTCTGTGCGCAATCGCCCGACAGGCTCATTATCAACAGGGGATTGATACGTGGAAGGATCATCGAGCTTGGGAAATATTCCATCTGTTGATCCAAGCGGATATTTGAGAGCAGCGGAAGCTGCGATATTTGTTCCCCGAATGCTACTAACAGATAGTTGGAGTGCATTCCATCCCACAAAAGAAACTCCAGCATTAATCCGACTTTTAACCGTTCTTCCAGTGGGATGCTCATGAGGGTGTTGCTTGTAATCGATGGCGTCATACTCCGCCAGCATGGAAAGATCTTTAAAAAAAGGCACTCCGGTTTTGCGCCAAGGTGTCCATGCTGCGCCACCAAAAAAACCTTTGATTCTACCTCTTCCCCACCCAAAAGAAGCTTCAAAATTAAAAGGCAAAAACTGTTTGGTCATCACGATGTACTGAGAACTAAAGCGCTTGGTTCCAATGAAGTCATCGGCACCAACCACAATCGTCGGCAGCATGGGAAATCCATCTTGAGGAATCAACACGCCGATCTTTGCATTGCCGATCCGCTCCGCATCATCACCAAATCCTTCATCTCCAAAATTGTGTTCCGTCACCCCGTTATAAATCCGGTAATTCGCAGAAAGCTCCACGCGATCTAGAACTTGAAAATTAACACCATAGATCGAATAAGGGGGAACATAGGCAAAGCCGCCGGCAATCACTCCTGTGTGAGGCATGCGGCCAGAAGGCATCGAAAAGTAACCGCCCATCATCGAGTAATTGTAAATAAAGGGAAGCTCGTCGTGGATCGCCTGATTGATGCATTTCACAAGCTCTAAATTCTCAAACAAATCATTTCTCTCCATGGAACAGCACCACATCTCTTGCTCATCGGGCATCATCTCCGTGGCAAATGCAGCAGAAAAACAACAGAAAGAAAAGACTAGTTGATTTAACTTCACTGGTTGAGAACGGTTGAGAGTAAGGGACGAAATTATAGAGAAAATTTCTTTTTGACAACGTCTTAATTTATCAACGCGCTCTAATTAAGGGTTTTAATTGAAGATAATTTGATAGGCTCTTATACTCCATAGGATTCGAGGTCGTGCTGGGACTTAATTTTTAAAATCCCTCGAGAAATCTGCGTAGAGACTGTCTCTAATAAACCAGCACCTTGCTTTATGGGATCAATATGCCTGCTTGCTACACTCAATCAAATCAAGGGTTTCAAATGAGTTATCTAAAAGATTTTCAAACCCATATTTCCAATCATGACTATTCGGGCTTTTTGCGCCTCTGGGAGGAATATTGTGCGGGAGATGATGTCGATCCAGCTGAATTGAAAGACATTCTAAGAGCCGTGAAAACCTCAGCTGATGTCGCAGAACCTTTTGGCCGCCACGTTGAAAAAATTCTTCCTCTTTGGAAATTATTACCTCCTTCCCCTCTTGCAGATGAGGTTTTAAAACTCATCCTTGATATTCAAACTTCGAATAGCCAAGCCCTCGCAGATCTCGCCCTCTCCTATTTAGAAAAAAAATTTGGCGAAGATAAAAATTTTCAAGAAAAATTGCGACTCGTAGGGTTGCGCAGTAGAGATAAATTTCAAGGGGCCATTAGCAATCTTGAATTACTATCTCACATCAATAAAGGTAAATTTGTTTTTCATACCGGAGGATGGGGCGTTGGAGAAATTGTCGAGTTTTCTCTCTTGCGCGAACAGCTCAGCATCGAATTTGATTATGTTCCTGGAAAGAAAGATATCTCCTTTGCCACAGCCTTTAAAACCCTCATTCCCATACCAGATGATCATTTCCTCGCCCTGCGATTTGGCAGTCCCGATCTGTTGGAGAAAAAAGCAAGAGAAGCTCCGGTTGAGGTCATCCGCATGTTACTGCGCGATTTAGGCCCAAAAACTGCAGCCGAAATCAAAGACGAACTAAGCGATCTCGTTATCCCTGCTAGCGAATGGAGCAAGTGGTGGCAAAACACTCGGGCCAAGATCAAAAAGGACACGATGATCCAAACCCCTGATGACATCCGCGAGCCTTTCCGTATATTGACAAGTGAAGTATCTCATGAAGAGCGCTTTCAACAGGTATTAGAAAATAAACCAGATGCCAATACGCTCATCCAGATGGTCTATTCCTTCATGAGAGATTTCCCTGAGACTCTCAAGAACAGCGAATTTAAGAATACTCTGACAAAGAAATTAACCGAGATGCTTTCTTTTCAGGAGATCCACCGCGCCCAAGAATTGCAGATTCATTTCTTTCTTCAGGATTTAAAAGGAATGAAAGACTATCCTCCTATTGCTGAGCTAATCGCGCAATACGATATCGTAGATGATCTGCTCAATAGCATCGAGATCGTGACCTTCAAAAAGCGTCTTCTCATGGAAGTGCGCAAACACAAAGCGGAATGGAAGCAGATCTTCCTCAATCTGTTCTTCAAAGTAGAAGATGCTCCCCTGCGCGATTATATCATGACAGAACTAGCCGCTGCCAAAGCAGATGATGAGCTGAAGAAAAAAATCGAAGAGCTCTACACGTATCCCTACCGTTACCCTGAAGCTTTTCTCTGGTATTTCCAGAAAATTAACTCTCAAAAGGGAATTCCTTTATCAGATAAAGCTGGAAAAATTCGGTTTTTCGAAGGGTTACTGATCTTGCTTAGCCACATTGAAAATGACACTTCTTACCGAGAGCTGGTCAAAAAAATTCACGGGATTATCACGGCAGGACGCTTTGCGATCGTCAGACAGATGATGCAAGAAGCGAGCTTGGAAGAGATTAAAGAATTCCTTCTGCTCGCGACAAAGTGCCACACATTTAGCGATCACGATCAGAAAATTTTCTACTCTTTAGCCGAAGTTGTACACCCTTCTTTAACTAAGATGCGTAAAAAGCCAGATGCAGCTTCACCAGAATCAACCGTGATCTGGACAACCGCCGAAGGATACCATTCTCTCAAACAGAGAATCGAACAGATTGCCACCGTCGAAACCGTCGACAATGCCAAAGAAATTGAAATTGCTCGTTCGCACGGTGACTTGAGAGAAAATGCTGAATTCAAAGCGGCATTGGAGAGAAGAGAGCATCTTCAATCAGAGCTGAAAACCCTTTCTGAACAACTCAATCGCGCTCGTGTCCTAACTCACGATGATATCGCCAAAGATGTCGTAGGAGTTGGCTCTATCATCGATTGCAAGAGCTCCAAAGGAGAAACAGTCTCTTATACTCTCCTAGGACCTTGGGATGCGAACCCTGATAAAAACATCCTTTCCTTCCAGTCAAAGCTAGCTCAACAACTGAATGGACTTAAAGTGGGGGATACATTTCCTCATCAGGGAGAAAAATACACGATCACTGCAATCCGCAGCTTTCTGTAGTAGATAGAGGGAATTGCAAACTAATAAAACAAATGGATTTTTTGGAAGCTTTTTTAAACAAAGTCTAAAATGGACCCGAAAACCCTTTTTTGTTCTGTCAGCTTTGCCATATATTGCACCACACTTAAAATAAAACCCTTGTATTTTGAGGCAATGACAAACTGGAGTTTAGACTAATTTTGCGCAGAAGCGGCGCAAAATTAGTCTAAATCAAAAAAGATTCTCCTGTGGGAAATCGGCTGAATATGAGCAACTAAAGAAGTTTTGGCGAATTATCTCAGGGTTCGAGTTTTTTGAGTATTTTCCCCAACCCTCGAATAAATCGGACAACATGGATACTGAACAGACAGAGTGCATGATAGTTTTGTGGAGACAAGAAACATGATTAATGGGATAGGAATGATACGCTTGATAAATAATTTTCGCCGCAGAGCGGCGTGCGGCTCCGCCGCATTTTCTTCTTCCATCATGCGTATCATGCCTATCCCATTAATCATGTTTTTTTTGCTTAAAGTAATAACCTTCTGGTCAATGAGTTATGCTAAGTTAACAGCAACAGAAGCCATCATAGAGAGCAAACCAAGATTTTAACTGATTTTGCGCCGATTCGGCGCGAAATTAGTCCAAACTCCAGGACAAAGCATGAACGAAA
Organism: Chlamydiota bacterium; assembly: GCA_013286595.1. Classification (GTDB taxonomy): domain Bacteria; phylum Chlamydiota; class Chlamydiia; order Chlamydiales; family Rhabdochlamydiaceae; genus JABDFI01. The sequence goes on from JABDFI010000016.1 coordinate 16,012, forward strand.
TAGAGTGCTTTTTTGGCCTAAAAAATGTTTTTAAAATTTAGTCCCCAAAAATGCACTCTTTTTCGTTCGGGTTGTGCAATTCCCTCGATAAATTAGCCTTGATCCAGTATCTTGGCTTAATGAGTGCTAGACAATTGCCTAGCCACCTAATCTGAGAGATTGTCGCGCCGATGGACTTAGTCATAGCCAGCAAGAACATTCATAAAATCCGTGAATTCCGCGCTATGCTCAAATCGTTTCGTCAGTTCGATCTTCTCAGCCTTCTCGATTTTCCCAGCTACATCCAACCTGAAGAAACCGGACAGACATTCAAAGAAAATGCCATTTTAAAAGCTGAGCATGCAGCTCATGCTCTCCATAAATTTGTCATTGCTGATGATTCTGGCCTTGTTGTTCCCGCCTTGAAGGGCGCCCCAGGAGTTCTATCTCGTCGCTATGCCGGGGAGAACGCCACCGACAAGGAGAATAGGGTCAAGCTCATCAAGGCCATGCACAATCTCGAAGAAACTTCTCGCCAAGGTTATTACGAATGTTGGATTGCTCTCTCTTCTCCAGAAGGAATCATTAAATGTGTCAAAGGGGTATCTGAAGGAATGATCCTCGATCATGAACGCGGCAGCTTAGGTTTTGGCTACGATCCTCTGTTCATCAAACACGAGTATGGCAAAACTTTTGCCGAGCTGGAAGAAGATGTGAAAAACAGAATTTCCCATCGAAGAAAAGCTCTCGATAAACTCATTCCTGCTTTGGAATCTCTCGTCGATCCATGCAATATTTAGTCGACGGATACAACCTCCTTTTCCGTTTGTCTAAAAGTCATTTAGCACTCCAAGAAAAGCGGATCCACCTAATCAGCACGCTCAATGACGCCATCGAACAAGCCTCTTTTGATGTAACTTTAGTATTCGATGGAGCCGATGATTCCATCCCTTATCCCATGCGCCGACACTTTGATGCCATCTCCCTTTACTACACCACAAGAGGACTCACCGCTGATGATTTCATTCTCCACACGATCAAAGCAGCTCAACACCCTCAACACTATACTGTGGTGACCAACGATAGAGATCTCGCCATCAGCTGCAAAGTGCACGGCGCAAAAACCCTCTCTTTAGAATCATTCCTAGCGTTTCTGATCAAGAAAAAAGCTAAGCGCATACGTCCTATTGAAAGAAGTTTTAAAGAATCCGAGCGAGAAATAGCGAGATTACTGGAAATCTTTGAAAAAAGATCTCATGATGATTTAGAATTGTTTTAGATTTTTTATCAGAGATTTTTATGAACCTTTTCTGCAACCGCTTCCTTAGACCTCTTATCCTACTTACTTTTCTTAGCTGCATTTCGTTGGGAATCCCTTGCGAGGCTAAGAAAAAACATCGTCATAAAAAGGTGCCATCTTATCACAGCCTACAAGATTTTAAGGGATTAGATCCTTATGTTGATCAGCCACTTTGGATGAAGCAACAAATTGCAAGTGATTTGGAAGGATTAAAACCAGCCGACATCTCTTCAACCACATACGATCAATTTCTTAAGAGTTATGCAGAAGCCGGTCATCACTTGTTGCTTGTAAGATATGTGATTAAGAAACAAGTGCTTTCTATCCACTCTCTTTTATCTCCTGAAGAAGAACGAATGGACGGCGTTTCCACGCGGTTGGATTGGATGAACAAAGCGATGGAACAATTGACAAAAACAACTCTTTTGCCAGATGTCGATTTTATTGTTTCGCTTCACGATTCATTAGACATTAATCTCCCTGTGCCAATCTTTGTATTTGCCAAGAATCCCAAGATTTCCCCCAGCAATATCCTTATACCAGACTTTGAAGCGCTTCGTGGGCACGAGGTTTCTCTTTATGACCAAGCAAATAAAATCTATCCTTGGTCGAAAAAAAATAACCTCTGCTTCTTTCGAGGCTCTTTAACCGGACCCTCAGAGGCTCTTCAAGGTAATTTTCTAGAAATCCCTAGAGTAAAAGCTGTAACTTTCTCACACCGCTATCCTAACTTGATCGACGCAAGAATCACGTGTGGCCATTGTAAGGAGCAGAAAGCCAAGTATCCTGATTATTTTGGGTCTAGCGTTACGCTTGTTGGCCATTGGCCTTACAAGTATCAGCTTCTTGTCGATGGAAATTCTTGTGCCTATTCTCGCGCCTATTGGCAACTATTTTCTAATTGCGTCATCATCAAACAAATTTCCGACAACATCCAATGGTATTACGGTGCGCTCAAGCCCTTTGAACATTACATTCCAGTGAATAATGACCTAAGCGACCTCATTCAGAAGATGCAATGGGCACATGAACATGATGAAGAGTCACAACAAATCAGTCAACGCGCGCAAACTTTTGCTAAAGAAAATTTAACTCACTACAGAGTCATGCAGTACCTACATCAAGTTCTTGTAGAGTATGCCAACATTCAATCCTCCCAATAAATAGGGCACTTTCATGTTCAAAGCGATTTTTTTTCTGATGGCACTAGTAGGCGCTGTAAATGCATGCGCCAACACTTCACAACATGGTCCCTTTTACGAGTTCGATCACACCTATCTAGATCCCACCAAAGAATCGTTCTATTTCCAAGCGGATGATGGAATGTTTCAACAAGGGTCCTTATGGGCATCCTCTTTTCGGCCTGAACACACAGTGACAACTCCCTACCTCAATGAAGATATCGACACATGGGAAGGCACCACCATTATTTTAGCGGATTTCGGTACGAGTTTCCTTACACACTATTTCCACTTTTTAGAACATCTTCTAGGATTCTGGGAATTTGGAGGCTGTGCAAACAGAGAACTTGTCACCCACATCCTCTACTGTTCCTCTGAGCACAAAGATGTAGATTACAATTGGAAAGGCGTAAATGCGATCAGCGAAAAAATTCTACAAGCTCTTTTTCCTCATGCTAAGGTCCAAACCTTGAAACAAGTTAAAGACTCAACGACCAAGCCGATTTACATTCCCCAACTTATTTTTTCGTCTCGAATTGTTTCTCTTCATGAGCCAGAAGCGCGCAGGCTCAATAAAATGTTAGGATCAGTCTGGGATCAAATCAGTGTGGAAAAAATGGAAGAACTCAAAAAAATTCTTTTTTCATTCTATAATATTCCAGTGAAAGATCCTGATTCTCAATTGAGAATCACTTATCTCAAACGCCCCTCCCCTAGAAAATTGACATCCAGAAAAGAACATGGCCTTCTTGGCGCGATTGATCGATTAGACGGGAATCTTACGATTACAGATCTCGCTTTAATCCCTTATGAAGAACAATTGAAGATCATCGCTAATACGGACATTTTAATCTCCGTCCATGGAAATGGGCTGAGCCATATTCCCTTTTTGCCAGATCATGCTACTGTCATTGAAATTTTCCCCAAGGATTCTTACATGTGGGATTATTGCATGTTCTCCAGGATCAGCCGCGTTGATTATTGGGGAACCTATGGAATCGATCGCTGGGTTACAGAAGACATCGCATTTACATTTTCACCTTTTGGAAATGTTTTTAAAGAAGTCAAGGAATGCGACTCTCCTGAGATTCTGCACATTGTGAAACAAAAAATCGATAAATTCAGTAGTTCAAGAGATCAGTTTTTACGTAGGACGGCAATATAAATCCCGTTCCACCATTGTTCCCGATCTCCATTAAACCTCGCAGGCAATTCGGCTGAGTAAAGAATCTCGTAATCTAGTTTACGTAAGGCTTCAAAAGTGCCCGCTCTGACAGGATCCCAGTTCCAGTCATCAACGACAAAAATGAACACGTCATCCAGAATTTTGTCATAATAAGTTAATGCCAGTTCCTGCGATAAGGTAGAATGGTGACCATCGTAGAAATAGACGTTTATAGGATCTTGGGAGAGTTTGTTGATATTGATCTTAAAGGCATCAGCTGAATAGTACTGCTTCTTATTTTTGCTTAAGTAGCTCTTGCAATTCTCAAGAAATTCTCTTTGTGGACCACCAAATTCTGACCAATTATCGATTGCAATCGCATTCGTAATCGACTCATCGTTACCAAAAAGAGCCGAAACCCAAGTCGAGCCTTTCCAGCACCCAATTTCTAAGTAGTTGGCTCCTGGTAAAGAGCATAAATTATTGAGAAGGTGTCTCACTTTGTGACTGGACATACCATCAATAGCTAACACTTCAGGTATTAGCTTCGATACCTGACCATCAGCTAGTTTGATACTAGTTTTCACATGATCCATTAGCAAGCTTTCTTTGTCGTGTGAAACGACAGGGAATGCTTGAAACAAGATTGCCGTTAAGAAGAAGATCAGATAGTACATCTTTATTTTTTTTATCATGCCTATCATGTCAATCCTATCCATCATGTTTTTTGGAAAACTTTCACCAAATGAGAGGCTCATTCGCTTTGGGTTTAAAGAACATGATAAACAAGATACGCACGATACGCACGATAAAAAACAATCGAAAGTTATGCGTAAAAGTATGCCTGCGTCTTCGCGTTGATTTCCCGTCATTCTAAGTCAAGATGGAAAAGTTTTGATAAAATATCTCAGGAGAATGAAAACTCTGCTCGATGTGAACGGTAAAATGAGTGTAGAGCTGAGAGATAAATTGCTGGAGAGTTTCCTTATCTCCTTGAGCGATGATTTCAACAGTTCCATCTGGTAAATTGCGCACTGTACCCATGAGCGTTAAGTGATCGGCAAGGCGTTTTGCCGTGGCGCGAAATCCAACTCCTTGCACGCGTCCATGAGCGACAGCTCTCAACTCGATCAGCATTCTGCCTCACAGGTGGCGAGCTCAGAAGGAATGGGCTCGGAAAAGTTGGTCTCATGCCATCGAAACTCTTGGATGAGAGAGCAAATTTCTACGATCGATTGCGCGCGATTCAACGTCTCGCGAAGAGCTTTAGTTCCTCTTCCTTTTTTGAGATACCAGCATCCAACACGACGCATGTCGACGACTACTTGCCTTTCGGGTAGATAGGATACCATATGATCTAAGTGCTCTAGCATCGCATCTCGGTAATCTATGGGAGAACGAGGGAAAGGGGGCAATCCGGAAAGATGGCGATAGATGTCTTCAATGATCCACGGTTGTCCCATGGTCCCACGTGCGATCAACACGCCATCACATCCGGTATAGGCAAACATGTTTTCCACACTAGCCGCGTCCGTTAAGTCTCCATTGCCAATCACATGAATCTTTTTAGCCACTTGCTTACAGTCGCGGATGTGATCCCAATTGGCTGGACCTTTGTAAGCTTGCGCGCGCGTTCTTCCATGAATGCAAATCGATTGAGCTCCAGCGGCTTCAGCGATTTGGGTGATCTCTTGTGCATTGATATGTTGAGAATCCCAACCCGCACGGATCTTGATCGTCACAGGAATCTTGACTGCTGCGACCATGTTGCAGATGATCTCACCAATGAGCTCGGGATTTTTAAGAAGTCCAGAACCACTGCCATCTTTGGTCACTTTATCAACGGGACACCCGCAATTGAGATCGACGAGATCAAACCCGAGATCTTCTACGATTTTCGCGCACGGGCCCGCCATGTGAGCTTTGCTACCACATAGTTGAGCTCCGATGGGATGCATCCCTTGTTCATAATCGAGAAGGCGATAGGTGTTCGGATCATTTCGGATCAAAGCGTCCATTTTAACCATCTCGCAGAAGACCAACCCAGGTTGATAGCGCGTGGTCATGCGGCGAAAAGCGAGATCGGAACAGCCCGCTAGCGGTGCGCAAAAAATATTAGAAGGAAGAGATAAATCCCCTAGTTGAAATCGCCTCTTTAACCAAGACATTAGACCTCTTTCGAATCATTTCAAGATGTAAACTAGGATCATCTCAGAAATTTGGAGTCCGAAAAAGGCCAGCAAAGGACTTAAATCTAACATCCCACCTATCGGAGGGACGATACGACGAAAGATGTTGAGATAAGGATCGGTATAAAAACTCAAAAATCTCATGATAGTGTGTCGAGAAAAAGAGGGGAACCAAGAGCCCACTATTCTCACCATCAACATGAAGGTGTAGAGTCCAAATGCCCAGTGTATAATCTTAATTAGAATCATAGTAGTTCAGCGCTTAACATTGTGCACTATTTTAACTGGAGCATCGGACAAAGGCAACCGGTTTTTTTTCAATTTATTTCTTGGCATTCACAACTCCTGTTAGTAAATGAAGGGGTAAGGTACAATCTCGCAAAAAAAACCACAGAAAAGCTATGGCCTCTTGGCGCAACATTTGGCATTTCTTATTCCTTCCCTCGGGAAACTCGGCATTAGGCATTTCGTGTAGCGATGGGGGCTTTCAAACAGCTCTTGTTGCCAAAGTTAAAGGGCAATTGAGTTTTCTTGGTTGCACGTCACACGAGCGCCCCTCTTTTCATCCCCGAATCGCTTCAGGTCTTGAGGAACAAGACGTTGTTTACCGCTCGATCATGCTCCCCGTCAAAGGTGAGCGCCATGTACTTGCCGCTCTTCCTTTTCAACTAGAAGCTCTATTACCTTTTCCGATGGAGTCGGCACTTGTTTGCCCTTTTCCTAATCCGGTTTCCCCTCATGCGACGAACGTCTCACTTTTTGCAACCTCTTCCGAAAAACTACAAGCCCATTTGGACAACTTAGCTGCTTCTGAAATTTATCCTGATGCTGTCTCCTGTACGCCATCTGCACTATTTCGCATCGCAAAGTGGGTATGTCCCAACGAAAACCATCTTCTCGTTTTTCACATGGGTGAACATAAAACGAGTTGTGTCGTTATTCAGTCAGGTCGAATCACGTTGTTCCAATTGATCAAGATAGGAAAAGCCAAGTGGATTAAATATTTAGAGAACCTCTATCCAGAAAAAGCAAAACAGGAACTAGACGCTCTCTTAGCAGAAGGATCTCGCGAACTTTTTGAGCCACTTCACACGGCATTGCGTCATGAGCTAGAAAGGTTATCTACGTATATTCACAACAAAATCAACATTGCTCATGACACTCCTTGGATTCTTTTAGGACAATTGCCTTATCCACTTGACGAACTATGGAGCGAACAATTTTCCATGCAGCAATTGTTGCCTCAGTTGCCAAAAGATTTATCCCTTGCCCAATTAAACTCCCACTGTATCCCTCTAGGATATGCCATTGAAGCACTAGCTACCGATAAGAAATCTGTACAGTTCTGTCAACAGAGATTCACTCCTTCTCATCGACGCACTCAACTGAAGAGAAGGGCGTTGACCTATGTCACCTGTTGCCTTGTTCTCAGCGTCATTTTAGGCCTTGGAAATTCTGTGCTCTTGCACAAGAAAAAAGCGACTCTTTCCGAGCGCTTTCTCTCTTATCTTCCCTCGTTGCAAGAAAACTATCGCACCTTGTCGCAAGAAGAAATGGAAAGTGAGCTGTTCAAGTGGGAACAATCTCTGCTCAAGCAAAAAAACTCGTTCTCTTACTTTCTCACCACACCGAAAGTGAGCGAAGTATTAGCCTGGCTGAGCACCCATCCCTCTTTAATCGATGCGCAAGGAGGAATCAAAGAAGGAATTGATATTAAGGCCGTCCATTACCAACTGACGAAGTACCCTACACTAGAAGATCCTTCTGCTTTGCACCAAGCGCAAGTCGAGATCGAATTCACCTCCACCACACCTCGTTTAGCAAGAGAGTTTCACGAAACTCTTTTAAAAGGAGACAGGATCGTCAATCCTAAAAAGGAGATGAAATGGAATGCTCATGGCAATGGCTATTCCATTCAATTTGAACTTAACAAAGTATCTTCCTCATGAAAAAGACGCTGAGCTTATCTCCTTTTTTTAGCTACTGGTTGATTGTCTGTCTTGCTCCTTTGCCCATTGTATACTTTGTCATCAGTGGCTATTTGCAGAGGAGTACATGGAATGCACTGGAAGAAAGGATGGAGAGCATCCACGCCAAAAATGTCCATTATGAAGAGATCCAAAAAAAACAGCATTCCGTCATCCACTCTCTTTCTCAGTCTGATCCTACCTACATTGAAAAAAGCCTCGAATCGCTGACTTTTTTAGAGCCTGAAATGAAAAAAATGGAAACACTCGTCTCAGATAATGCCGTGGATGAATCCTCTCATCGCCGTCTGCAATTTTTAAAAAGCGGTGCGAATAAATTGCTGTTCACCGAAGAGAAAATTCGCTCAAAAGAAAAGATTCGCGAGGTGATGGAAAGACAACAACGCCCTGTAGAAATGGACGATGAGGATCTCAAACGACTCCTTTGCCTCGTCGAAGGGATCACCATCTGGCCTTATGGACCCAAAGAAGGGCGGCCGCAATTAATCATTCAAGATTTTCAACTACATAAGAAACATCTGCCTTCTAACGACCATGTCTTTGTCGTTCAGATGCAGCTGCTAAAAAGAGAAAGCAATGACAAGTAAACATCTCCTATTCCTTCTTCCCTTACTCCTCCTCTGTGGATGTGGCTCGCGAACTCCACAAGATCGCAGCACTATCATTAACAGCATGCAACTCATCGATCGCAATGGTTTTGCAGAGACCATTAGCAGTAAAGACAGGATCAAGATCTACCAAGAAGTCGATTTTTTAACTCCACAACCGTATCAAAAGGTCTTACGCGTTTATGGTCGCAACCTCGCAGGGCAGAGCACTGCAAAGGTCACTAGCTACCACGACAACGGTCAACTCTGGCAGTACTTGGAAGTGGTTGACGGTCGAGCGCACGGATTCTACCGAGAGTGGTTCCCCAATGGCCAGATGAAAATCGAAACGACGATCATCGAAGGACTCGCCGATATTCATGAGCTAGCTGAAAAGAGTTGGGTGTTTGATGGTTCAAGCCGCGTGTGGGACGAACGTGGCCATCTCACCGCTGAGATTTTTTATGAAAAAGGTGTTCTCCATACACCTTCTCTGTACTACCATCAGAATGGAATGCTCCAAAAAATCATTCCTTATCAACACGGCAACATCGATGGAGACATCCTTGTTTTTGATGATCAAGGCAATCTATTAGAGCGGATTCCTTACATCAAAGGTGTGATGAACGGAAAAGCCGTGAGCTATTGGGAAAAGGATCACCTGCTTTCCAGTGAGAACTATCAAGAGGGATTGCTTCTCGAAGCTGAATACTACGACGTGAAGGGGAAAAGCGTCGCATCGATTGAAAAAGGCAAAGGACAGCAAGCTCTTTTCAAAGACGACCTACTTCACACTTTAATTTCCTATCATGAAGGGATTCCCGAAGGTCTTGTGTCGTTCTTTCGTCCAGATCAGTCCCTCAAAACCACCTATCATCTGAAAGAGGGGAAAAAAGAAGGGGAAGAGATTGAGTATTACCCATCGGGTAAACCTAAACTATCTATCCATTGGCACGAAGGCGTAATCCAAGGTGTTGTCAAAACCTGGTATGCCAACGGCGTCATAGAAAGTCAGAGGGAGATTAATAATAACAAAAAACAGGGACTCTCTTTTGCATGGTATCAAAATGGCGATGTGATGTTGATGGAAGAATACGACAACAATTTACTCATCAAAGCTTCCTACTTTAAAAAAGGGGATAAAACCCCTGTTTCTAAAATTGATGCAGGAAAGGGAACTGCCACTTTGCATACAGGTGAAGGGGTCTTTCTCAAAAAAATTTCCTATGAAAAAGGCCACCCCAAACTCTCTGATGATCCACTGCGTTGAAACAAAAAAAAATATACGAGAAGAGCTGCGAGCTAGACTCCTCTCCCTTTCCTCTGCAAGAAGAGAAAACGCATGCCTTGCATTGAAGCAAGAGCTCTATCCCTTGCTAGCATCGTATTCTTACGTTCTTTCCTTTTCAAGCTTGCCCCATGAAATTGACACCTCACTACTTAATGCTCAGCTAGCTCTTGAGAAAAGACTTGTTCTGCCGAAAGTAGAAGGGGAACATTTACATTTGTATCAAGTCGAACGACTCGACCAACTTGCTGTTTCCTCTTACAATATCTTAGAGCCTATCCCAACGCTCGCTCAACAAGTGAACTTAGCAGACATTTCTTGTGTGTTGGTTCCAGCACTTGGATTTGATAAGCACAACCATCGCGTGGGATACGGAAAAGGGTATTACGATCGACTCATTGCGTCTGGAAGAAGGACCTCACAAGCGCTCACGTGCATCGGTCTTGGGTTTCAAGAATTGCACTGGCCTACTGATTTTCCGAGCGAACCTTATGACCAACGCTTAGATAGCTTATTTCTAAGGTGAAGCGTTTTCAGGTGATGGGTTGATATTGTGTTCCCCAGGAGTAGTGGGGTATTTATTTTTTTTAGGTGGATTGCATTGCCTGGCACCAGCACATCCTTGCGATAAGACAACGGCCCCAGTTGATACAGTGTCGCACAGTCCATAATCTTTTCCATCCATGCAGTACCACAATACAGAATAGGGCGTCTTAGAACGGTATCCCGATTCCATTTGCGCATTAGGCCCCCTTGATTGTCCTACTGAGCCATAACTGTCTTGCCATGAGATGCTGTTTTGAGCAGGCACGACAACCTCTCCCAAATAAGAGCCATCTGAACCGCGAATCACCGCGCGTAAATCGTAAGAACTATTGTTGATCAAACGCACAGACCCTGCATGTAATAAAGTGCACATCATGCTTAAGGCAACGTAGAATAAAAAGCGCATGATCTCCTCATGGGGTTAGACCTCTTTTGAAATTAGGGTTCTGTCGATTTTCGGGTTCTTTTGAGCCGAGTTTCGATTCCTGTTGCGGGGATTGTATCACACCATACTATACTACGCCCGCTTAGTTTTTACGAAAGAGGTCTATTGCGATGGTGTAATGTTGATCGATTCATCAACTGGATTATCTGGACATTGTTGGTCCCCTTGACAGCTCATCGACAACACGACAGATCCAGGCATCACATTGTCACATGTGCCAAACAATTGTCCTGCCATGCAGTACCAATTCACCGTATAGGAAACATTCCCACTAGATTGGTTTGTTTCCAAGCCAAAATCATCAGAGGAATCCGACCAGGTCATCGCATCGCGAGGATTCAAAACAATCTCGCTTAGTACTTTTCCATCAGCAGAAAGGATCACAGCTTGTAACCTATTGTCTGAGTTGTTGAAAAGGTTAATCGAATTAGTCCATCCCACTATCTGACAACAAAATAAGAATAGGCTAAAGAAAAAAATCCCCTGCTTTCTCATTATTTTTCTCCTTGTACAATGACCTGTGAATGATTCCCACCTTTATATGCCCACTTAAAATCAACTGATCCCATGGAAGATAGAACAACATCGTGAAGTTGTGGATCCTGTAAATAAAGCATGGTGTAATAAAAGATGGGCAAAATAGGCATTTCTTCGATCAGCAACTGCTCGCTCATTTTCAACAGATTTAAACGCTCGTTGGCATGAATCACCATAGAGGATTGACTCAACAGTTCAGCATAACGCGCATTTTCCCATTGCGTGTTGTTGGAACCTGATCGCTTGTATTTAAAGACCTCGAGAAAATTGATCGGATCGTTGAAATCGGCAACCCACGAACTAGAAGCTAATTGATAATCGAGTTTTGACATCCGATCAAAGTACACGCTTCTTTCAATTCCTTCTAACTTCACGCGGATTCCCAGAGCTTGGAACCATTGTTGTTCTAAAGCTTGAGCAATCAAGTGATTGCGCTCATTGGACGAATAGATCAACGTGAATTGAGGAAATTTCTCTCTTGTCATATGCAGATCGGATAGTGCTTGGGTGAATAATTTTTTAGCTTCCTCCACAGCGCCATCTTGAAAATAGGGAGCTTGCTGCAAGCCAAAAGACAGGGGAACAAGTCCACAAGCAGGAATTTGATTGCCTTGTGTCACATGGTCAACAATCGCTTGTCGATTGATCGCAAGAGCAAGTGCTTTTCGTATAGAAGGATGTTGCAAAGGGCCGTGTTCTGTATTAACGCGAATGAAATAGGTTCCCAACAACTCTTTTGTCTTAAAACTTTTATCATTTTTGAAAGCGTGAATCGCTTCAACAGGCAAGGTCGATAAAGGAGATCCAGCCCAGTCGAGTTCTTTTTTTTCATACATTTTCAATTCGGCATCATCGCTAACCATGGTCAACTCAATGACAGTGAGTTGCACACTAGCAGCGTCCCAATAAAGAGGATTTTTTTTCACTGTGATCACATCGTGATGTTTCCATTCAGCAAGCTGAAAAGGCCCATTGCTTACAAATGTCGCCGGAGAGTCTGCCCATTGGGAATTTTTTTGATCGGTTGTCTCATGTACAGGGAAAAAAATCGGCAGAGCGACTAACTCGAGAAAGTAAGGGACAGCGTATTCTAGCTCAACTTCTAACGTCTTGTCATTGACTATCCGTACACCCAACTCATCTAGGCTCACTTTGCCTTCCTTTACGGCCTTAGCGTTTTTAATCACATAGAGTTGAAAAGCGGCATCTGCTGGAAATTTGGGATCCAAGACTTTTTTCCAAGCGTGAACAAAATCGCGCGCTGTGACCGGATCGCCATTACTCCACTTGCATTCTCTGAGATGAAAAGTGTATTTCTTAACATCGGAGGAAATCGTCACGCTACTTGCCAAGGCAAGTTCCGCTTTTTCTTGCTTTCCAATGCGCGTTAATCCGTCGAACAACATTCTAGCGACAGACATACTGTTTAGATCCCTTGCTTTGCGAGGATCCAAAGTGTTGGGTTCATCACAAATATTAAGCTTTACAATCGTTTGCGAATGCTTCGGTTCTTTAGGAGAACTGCAACTGGTAAAAATAGCCAGTGCATAGATGGCGATCAAAGCTAAGCGCATGAGAGTCTCACTCCGTATATAAAATAGTTATAACTTTAAAAGGTTTAATAAGACAAAATTTTTCATCATTCTGGAAAATTTTATTGGAAACCTTTATACCATTTAAACTGATTTATGACGATCAAAGTCGAGAGGATATATCATGCCACAATTTGCGTTAACACACTTGCCTACGCCAGTTTTGAACGTCCCTTCTTTTCAAAATTGTTTCGGAGGATCTTCTTTACCCCTCGACTCTCAACAACTCTTGCGTCAAGTGGAAACAATCTTACTTCCGCAATCCAAAGTAGAGCTTCTTGATAAAATGCCCGAACCTGCAGTTTGGCATATTCATACCAAAGAGTATACTTCTTCAGAACCTCTTTATGTCGATGAGCGATTTCTCACACTAGTAGATCTTGAAGTTACAGATCGTCCTCACACTCTTCCTTCTGTACCTGCCATTTTAAAATCGCTTAAATCTCAACTCGGCGCAGAATACGTATGGGGAGGGAACTGGCCAGAAGGAATTCCTCAGCTACTAGAATGGTATACTCCCTCCATCAAAGATATAACACTGCGCAACACATGGCAACTCAAAGGTGTGGACTGCTCTGGCCTAATCTACTACGCATCTCAAGGTTACACTCCGCGCAATACATCATCATTAGTTCATTTTGGCCATCATGTTCCCATCGAGGGAAAAGAAATCGATGCCATCGTTGAAGAAATGGAAGAACTTGACTTGATTGTATGGGCAGGCCACGTCATCTGCGTTCTCGATCCAGAAACAGCCATCGAAAGTAAGGCCGGCTCAGGAGTGATCGCCACCTCTCTCAAACAGCGCCTTTCCCAAGTCATGCAAGATCGCCGCCCCCTAGACCATTACCACCCCATCAAACCCTCTTTTGTCATCCGCCGTTGGCATCCAGACCTTACAGAATAAGTTTCTTCTACCACAGAGAGAAGGAGAGCACAGAGAATGATTGAGTTATAGTCCCTCTCTGTGCTCTCCTTCTCTCTGTGGTAGAAGAAACTTATTCATCCCACTTTCATACTGTTCAGAAATAATTTTTGCGACTAAGGCAGTCCATCCCGTTTGATGGGCTGCACCTAATCCTTTGCCTGTATCAGGATTGAAGTACTCGTAAAAGACAATATGCTCGCTCCAGTGAGGATCATCTTTAAATCGAAAATTTGGACCGAAAAAGGGGCGCTGTCCCGTCGTGGAGTCTTTGCAAAAAATGGCGATGATGCGTTGGGCAAACGAGCGAGCCATGTGTTCTAAATCTTCAGCTTTTTCCCCATCGACTGTAATTTGTAATCCCTTGCCAACCCCTTGAGCAATTTTTTTGAGCGTGTCGATTAACAAGTAATTCACAGGAATCCATACGGGTCCTCGCCAATTAGAATTTCCGCCTTTAATCCTCTCTAAAGACTCGTCAGGTTCATAGCCCACGCGGCGCTCTTCAAAGATAAAGGGATTTTCATGATGGTATTTAGAGAGACTGCGCAAGCCATAAGGAGCGCGAAATTCTGCTGGATCCCAGATATAGCGTAATACGCTGCGAAGGTGCCTTTCATCCATTAAGGTGAGAACATACCCGCTGCTCTCTTTTCTCTTCATCGGGATGATGCAACTGTTGATGAGATCGCTTCGATTTTTGAGAAACCATTGGAAGTTCTGGTTAAACTCTGGATAGGCTTTCAGCTCTTCTTCATTGATGAGCTCAGTTGCATAAAGAGGGATGATTCCTACGAGAGATCTCAAGCGAAATTTAGCGAATTTCCCATTCGGATAGGTCAAGACGTCATAGAAAAAGCCATCCTTTTCACTCCATAATTCATAATCTTGGTGTCCCACTTTTTTCATGGCGTGAGCGATGTAGACGTAATGCTCAAAAAACTTGGTGGCTAGCGATTCATAAGTCTTATTTTCTTTGGCAAGCTCAAGGGCCATTCTCATCAAGTTCAGACAAAAAAGAGCCATCCATCCCGTGCCATCGGATTGTTGGAGTTTTATTCCACCTTGCATCCTTTCAGAGCGCTCGAGAACGCTGATGTTGTCCATGCCTAAAAAGCCGCCTTCAAAGACGTTATTTCCAGAGCTGTCGACTTTGTTGACCCACCAGGAAAAATTCATCAATAACTTATGAAAACACCGCTCAACAAAGTTTCGATCTCCTTTTCCTGTGGCTTCTTTTTCCATTTCATAAAGTTTTAAGACAGCCCATCCTTGAATGGGGGGATTGGTATCGGAAAATTCCCATTCATACGCGGGAATTTGTCCGTTGGGATGCTGAAATTGATCAAACAGCAGTAACCATAATTGCTCTTTGGCAAAATCCATGTCGATCATGCCCAGCACAATGCAATGAAAGGCATGGTCCCAAGCGGCAAACCAAGGATACTCCCATTTATCGGGCATGCTCAAGATGCGCATGGAATTTAAATGCTCCCAATGGAAATTGCGGATCTTTTGTCGCGAAGCAGGAGGCGGCATCAAAGGATTATCTCCATTCAGCCATAAGCTCACATCGAAAAGATAAATTTGTTTGGTCCACATCATCCCAGCCAAGGCTTGTCTCTGAATCATCTTTTCTTCGGAGGTGGCTTGCGATGGATGGATCGTCGCATAAAATTCGTCCGCTTCCTTTTTTCTAAGGGCAATCGTCGCTTCGACATCTTTGAGTGGATCATGATGAGGGGTATTTGTCAGCCGCAAATGCACTACAACAGACTGCTTAGGAGGAATCGACTCAAACACATAATGTAAACAACCCTTTGTGCCGATTCCTTGAGGATTAATGGATGGCTCTTGATGGATCACATGACGATGGAATCCATCTTTTCTATATGTTCCTGAAGTTTCATTGTCGGTAAAAAGAACTTTTCCACCCTGTGGTCCATACAAATACCTTTTCCCCAATCGGTATTCGAACCCCAAATTGCCAGGCGGCTCCATCGAAGCTTCGTCCGCCACTAAACAAACATGCGAAGATTCTGAAGAGATGCGAGGAGTTGGCAGCTTTTCAGGACCCCATGACCATTGATTGCGAAAGAAGAGTTGGGGAAGTACATGCAAACTCGCAGCCTCACTACCCCGGTTAAACACTTCAATTTTAATGCACAGGTCTTCGTTAGTTGCTTTGGCGTACTCGATAAAAATATCAAAGTACTTACTCTCATCAAAAATTCCCGTGTCAATCAACTCATATTCAGAATCCAGCGTGCTGCGCCGCGCATTTTCCTCTTTCAGCTTTCGGTAGGGAAATTCACCCTGAGGGTACTTGTAGAGATATTTCATGTAAGAGTGGGTGGGCGTACCATCGAGATAATAGTAGTACTCTTTAACATCTTCCCCGTGATTTCCTTCTTGGGAGCTGAGACCGTAAAGACGCTCTTTTAAGATCGGGTCGCGCGTATTCCAAAATGCGGGAGAAAAAATCAGAATCTGATAGCGATCGCACCACCCAGCAATCCCATCTTCACCCCATC
>JABDFI010000016.1:32277-33762 GCA_013286595.1 Chlamydiota bacterium
GCTTTGGAATGCGCTTGTTCAAAAGGAAAATAATTCCACGCGTCTCCACTTTCGCTGTAATCCTCTCTAACACTTCCCCATGCGCGTTCAGCAACATAAGGTCCCCACTTGAACCACGGGAGAACAGTCCCTGTTTTGTTTTCATCAAGACGCTGATGTTCTTGAGTATAGTGATTAGGTTTTGTCTTGTGCATAACACGCTGCTCCCAATAGAGCTGTTCTTTCATTCAACACAATTTTGACTGGCATAGATGACAAAAGAGAAGCAAATCTCCCTTTAGCTGTAAACGATTTCATGAAAGTGGACTCATGGAAAAAAGGAATTAAATGAGGTGCAATTCCCCCACCTAAAAAAATTCCGCCTCTACTTAAAAATTTCAAGGCGAGATTCCCCGCTTCTGCTCCATACAGCGACACAAACAAACGGATAACGCGCATGCATGTCGTGCAGGACCTATCCACAGCTCTGTTCAAAATCTCTCGTTGCGGCTCATCTTTAGTAGCTATAGCTAAGATGTCAGGATTTTCCTTGGCTCTTTTTGTGTCGACCAAAAAACGGTAGAGCCGGTAGATGCCAGCCCCAGATAAAACTCTTTCACAAGACACTCTTCCCAACTGATGTTGCAGGTAGCGCAACAGATCGATTTCTTCTTCATCGCGCGGTGCAAAATCGACATGGCCTCCTTCGCAGGCAAACGGGCGATGTGTAATGCCATCCCAGTATAATCCCGCTTCCCCCAATCCCGTTCCCGCTGAAATTAACGCTTGATTACCAGCGCTTTCTTTCCCTGCATTGATCACGAAAATCTCATCTTTACCGAGCATTCTCAATCCCCAAGCATTAGCTTCGAGATCGTTAATCAACCATATATTTTTTAAGTTCAAAGCCTGCGACAACTCGTTATTATCGATCACCCAAGGAAGATTAATTTCCTGACTGCGTCCTTTTTGAATGGGGCCCGCAACTCCAAAGCACATCGAAGAAATTTCCTTCGTAGGCAATGACCCCATGAAATCTTTTAACAGAGATAAAAAATCAGGAAAATCGCGGCTTTTATATTTCTTTTCTTGTAAACACGAGAGTTTTTCTTTGCCATCAAACAAAGCGAGAATCACTTTAGTGCCGCCGACATCGCCAGCTAGAAACATGCAGCCCCCATTCCTCTTTCAACAGAAGTACAGGTAATAGAGATTTTTGTCCAATGCAGGTCAATAGACCTCTTTCGAAAATCGGCCAAAATAACCCCGAAAATCGACGAACCCTTAATTTCGAAAGAGGTCTAATAACTCTTGACGCAAAGCCCTATACCAAGCGATCCTTAAGTTTATTCCTCAGCAGGAGATCCACATGAGTAATCCCAACGACACAGCCAAAAAAAAAGCACTTGAATTAGCCGTTGCCCAAATTGAAAAGCAATTTGGAGAAGGCTCGATCATGACGCTTGGCAAACACTTTGCCACAAAAGAAATGAGCGTCATTAAAAC
>JABDFI010000017.1:0-1588 GCA_013286595.1 Chlamydiota bacterium
CGCGTGTTGAATAGCGAAAACGCATGATAATTTTTTCGATTTGAATCTGCGCTTTTTCGATCCGTTTGGAAATTTCAACTTCTTCTTCCCGCGTTAAAAGAGGAACAGAGCCCATTTCCTTTAAGTACATGCGAACGGGATCGTCCGAGGTTCCCTCAGGTCGTTTCGCTAGTCCTTCCAGTTCTTTAGCTTCTTTTTTTCTCTCTTTTTGGCGCTCAACTTCAGCTTGGTTGAGAACTTGAATGTCCATTCCGCTTAAGAAGATCAGCACCTGATCGATCTGCTCTGCCGAATCAAACGTCATCGGCAAGATCTCATTGATCTCTTCGTAGGTTATGAAGCCTTGCTCTTTTGCAATGGCGACAAGCTCTTCAACTTTTTGTTGATGCTGCTGACTAAAAATAGTACTAAGTGATCCTTTTGCCATGATGTCCCAGGATTACGCTCATGTTGGCACAACGTATTTCGACAAATGCATCCACCCGCGCTTGATGTAAACGATGCAGCTGGGATGAACTCGTTTTGTGATGCTTGGGCAATGAAAACCAAGTGTCGAAATCCGACGTGTATGCGAATTGTGACAAGGAAACTCTCTTATTGTCAAGTTGATTACCATTTATTATGATGATTTCCCTGCTTTAAATAAATAGTACTTATGCAATGGGTTGCACTCGACGGCACGACGAGCGTTTTAGCCTCATACGCCAGCAAACAAAAAAATTACCACTGTCCTGAGTGTCGTTCTACTCTCCGCATCCGCGGGGGGCCTCACCGGCAACTCCATTTTTACCACTTGAACGCAACTCCCACCTGCCGACAGCATAAAAAGTCGCAGGAACACCTCTTATTGCAACTTTTTCTTTATCAATCCATTCCGCTGGGTGAATCACAAATAGAACGCCCTTTTTCCTCCATCAATCGGATTGCTGATGTTGCTTGGGAAGCTAAAAAAATGATTTTCGAGATCCAATGCTCGTCTATTTCTTTTCAAGAAGTAGCAGAGCGCACTTCCGATTACCGATCTATTGGGTATGAAATCATCTGGATTCTTCATACTAAAAGATTCAATCGATTCCGGATGACTGCTGCCGAAGCGCATTTGCGCAAGCAGCCCTGTTATTATTCTAACATGGACAAGACAGGAAGCGGGATAATCTATGATCAATTCGAGATCATCCAAGGAGCTAAAAGACTGTATAAAGGCGCTGCCTTGAAAGTTGATCCATTGGAAATTCGTTCTTACCCCATTCAGGCGCCTGATGATCTTCCTCTTTCATTGCGCACGCGATGGGAATCTTGGACTTTCTGTGTCAACGGGGATCTATTAGATCGGATTCAACGTTTGGGCACGTCGTGGTTACATCCCTTAATTGCCATTGAGAAAAAGATACTTACTCCCTCCCATTCTAAAGCCTCGTGGATCTCCGCGATCAAAACATGCTACGTGACTCTTCTCGAGAAGCACCTGAAACAAAATGCTAAGTGAGGCAATTGCCTCAAGTTTTAAATGCTGAAGAGAAATAACTAATTAATCGGGATTTTAAAAAATAAAAATACAATAAGACAGCAAGGCAAAATAATGCGCTTG